>LGGV01000085.1 GCA_001509095.1 Synergistales bacterium 58_81
CTGCTCCTGGACCTCTCCTTTGAGGACCCGCCCCCCGGCGGCTGGGAAGTATCCGTCAAGCTTCCTGACCTTGTCCCGGAACTGGAGGCCCTCTTTTACGGGGATATGGGGGATGCGGCGGATCAACTCAGGGAGATGATAGCGCCGCTGCCGGTGGATTCCCTCTCCTGGGCAGGGCAGGCATTCCAGCAGGAAACGGTCGGGATGCTCACGGATCGGATCCCCGGCTGGTACCCCTCTATTCTCTTTGTACAGGGCATAGACGGTCAAATAGAGGTCCTTGTGAGCTTTAACCCCCTTTCGCCGGTAATAATCGCATATTCGCCCAGGATCAGCTCCAGGACCTTTCCCAGGATCCTCCAGTCAGAGATAGCCGACAACGCCCTTGAGGCCCTGGCCCCCTTCTTAGGGCTTCCAGGCGATTGGGTCAACCGCCACAGGCGGTCCATCGAGGAGTTGGTGGCAGGGACCCTTGAGACGAAGTGGGCGGCCCGGGAGGTCCGTGGCGATGTCACCGTAGGAATAACTCCCGAACGGATCGCCCCGGTGGAGATAAGGGTGGAGAGCGACAGGTACACTCTCCAGGCCTGGGCGGCGGTCCACCTGGGGTCCGATGAAAGGCACCCCGAGATCGGCGTGCACATAGGCAGGATGACCTCTCCGATCAAAGGCTGGGAACTTGAGATCTACGGCGAATTTGTCGCCGCTACCAACGATCTTGATCTGGAGAGCCGGTGGGGGGCGAGGTGGTCTGCCTGGCCTGATGTCTGGATCGGGTCCGAAATAGCCTACCCTGGTGAGGATGTATGGTTCAGGGTGTGGCTCGACGAGATCCTCCCCCGGGTCTACCTCTGGGGTCGTCTGAACGGGGAGGGAGACTCCGTGGCCGGGATCGGCTGGCGTTTCGGCGGATACCTGGCCTGGGAGCTCTACTATGACAACCGTGACGAGGACAGGATCAGCGTAAGGCTTGTCGGGAACCTGTGATACTTGCATGAGAATGAGAAAAGGGAGAAGAGACATGGACCTCAGCAATGGAGTGACCATTTCCCAACTGGCAGAGATCCTGGGCGGGCGCCCTTTCGGTGAAACAGGTCTTGTGGTAAGGGGCATCCAGGGACCCGGTGGTGAGGACCCCTCGAAGATCGTCGTCTACAGGGACTCTCGCTCAGTCAGGATGCCTTCTGCGGCTATCCCCTCGATCCTCCCGCGAGGGAGGATCACAGAGGGTCTTACAGGTGTGGAGGTCAGTGATCCGGAAGAAGCCTTTATCCGGGTTCTGGAGATTTTCTCACCTGAGAGAAGAGGAAGAAGAGGGGTCCACGAGACAGCCGTTGTTGAGCCCGGCGCCAGGATCTCGCCTTCGTCCTTCGTGGGGCCTCTGTGCGTGGTCGGGGATGACTCCGTGATCGGGGACGAGGTGGAGCTGGAGGCGCAGGTACACCTTGGGCCAGGTGTTTCCATCGGCGCCAGGACCCGTATAGAGGCCAACGTGGTCCTCAGGGAGGGTACGGTGGTCGGCGAAGACTGTCTGATCCACTCCGGAACGGTCATAGGGTGCGACGGCTTCGGTTTTGTCCCGGACTTCGACGGAGGACACAGGAAGATCCCACAACTCGGACGGGTAAAGATAGGGGACAGGGTCGAAATAGGCGCCTGCGTCACCATAGACAGGGCTACCCTTGACGATACGGTCATTGGGGAAGGTACGGTCATCGACAACCACGTCCACATAGGTCACAATGCGCGGATAGGGAAGAACTGCATCCTCGTAGCCATGACGGGGATCGCGGGGAGTTCCGTGCTTGAGGATGGGGTTGTCATGGCGGCAAGGAGCGGGGCATCCGACCATGTGACGATAGGGGAAAAGGCCCAGGTGGCGGCAAATGCCGGAGCCGTAAAGGACGTTCCTCCCGGTGCCATCGTCTCCGGGTTCCCTGCCAGGGACCACCGCGAACAGATGAAGATCCAGGCTTTAATGGCGAGATTGCCTGAGATGCGAGAGGAGATCCGGAGGCTGAAGAAGGAGATCGCGGATATCAAGACAAAAGGCGGTTGTTATGAAGATCCAGGCTATAAAGAGTGAGGCCCGTTTTCGTGGAGTGGGTATCCATTCTGGAAGCCCCTCCGAGGTGGTGGTGACTCCTTCGGAGAGCCCAGGGCTTTTCTTCTCTCTCCCGGGGGGGGTCTTCCCTGTCCAGTCCGCACAGGCCGACGGGACCGCAAGAGGTACCACCCTTGTGTTTCCCGACGGTTCCCGGGTGATGACCGTGGAGCATCTTCTTGCCGCCCTGAGCGGGCTGGGAGTATGGAGTGCACTATTGTCTGTCTCGGGACCGGAGATGCCGGCCATGGACGGGAGCGCGAAGGTCTTTGCCGAGACCCTGGCCCCTCTCTGTGAGCCCGCGGGGGGGGTCACGCCTCTTACGGTGATCCGCGAGATCGCCTTCGGCGGCCCCGAAGAAGGTTATATTGGAGTGATCCCCTCTGATACATTTGAGATAACCTGCTCCATAAAGTATGATGCTCCGGCCATAGGCAGCCAGGTCTTTGAGGGGACCATGTCCAGAGATGTCTTTATCGAAGCCATCGCGCCTGCCAGGACCTTTGTGCTTGCTTCGGAGATAGAGGAGATCAGGAAACGAGGGCTTGGACGCGGCGGTGCCATGGATAACGTACTTGTCATCGAAGATGATGTCCCTATTTCGTCTCAGGCTTTTAGAGTGCCCGTGGAACCGGTACGGCACAAGGTTCTGGACCTGATGGGAGATCTTGCCACCCTCGGGGTACCGCTGAAGGGTAGAGTCGTCGCCTACAGGTCGGGTCACAGAATGCACCTTGAACTGGTGCGGCGTATCCGCCGGAGCCTGCTCTCAGACTAAACGAGAAAGGAGAACGAGCATGCTCGATATTCACAGGATCTTTGAGTCCCTCCCTCACCGCTACCCCTTTCTTCTTGTGGACAGGATCACCGAGATAAGCGAGGAGAGGGTTGTGGGGTACAAGAACGTGACGATCAACGAGCCCTTTTTCCAGGGTCACTTCCCCTCGGAACCTATCATGCCCGGTGTCCTGATCCTTGAGGCCATGGGTCAGGTGGGCGGGGTGCTTATCTCCCAGCGCCCGGAGTTGAAAGGCTATGTCTTCTACCTTACCTCCGTCGAAAAGGCACGTTTCCGCAGGCCCGTCGTGCCAGGGGACCAGCTGGTGAC
>LGGV01000086.1 GCA_001509095.1 Synergistales bacterium 58_81
GACCCCAAGGCTTTACTGGAGGTAGGAGAACCTGGGGGGAGGAAACTGGGGAAACCCGGGTTTCTTTCCTGGTTTATACAGCAAAAAGATTTTCTCTGCGGCCCTCTGCGTCCTCTGTGGTGCAAGTTCTCGGGTCCGGCCTCGATCCAGGGGTTTTTCGTCTCACTTCTAACGTCTAACGTCTCACGCACTTCGTCCTTACTCAAAACACCCGCCCCCGATGAATTCGCGGAGGATGGAGTCGCTGGGAACGTAGTCCGAGGGGATGTAGGGGATGAAGCGAAGGATATTTAGAAGACGGGCTGCCTCGCCGAACTCTGGCGAATCCTCCCTGACGGTCCTCAGCATGGGTTCAGCGTAGCCCTTGAGGACGGAGAGTTCGTAGACCAGCGCCGAGTTGAACATCTCGTCGGCAAGCTCCTGGTAGGGGAAGATGTATCTGTGAGCCCCCCTGATCACCGAAGGCCACTGCGCAAGGGTAGTGGATGCGCTCTTGCCCCTGAGCCGCCGGTCCCTGACAAGCCTCCTCAGGAGCCTGTTGTCGGTGGTGCTGGTCCTGTTGTGCCTGTCGAGGCTAATGCCGGTGAGAGGCGAGATGTAGATGCTGAACTTGATGTCCGCCGGTATGTGGCTGGTGATCCTGTTGTTGAGCCCGTGGATCCCCTCGATGATAAGGATGTCGTCGCTACCCA
Organism: Synergistales bacterium 58_81; assembly: GCA_001509095.1. Classification (GTDB taxonomy): domain Bacteria; phylum Synergistota; class Synergistia; order Synergistales; family Thermovirgaceae; genus 58-81. The sequence goes on from LGGV01000086.1 coordinate 693, forward strand.
TCCTGACCCTGGAGCCCTCTTCCCGTTTACCGGTGAGGAAGTTGAAGCGAGGGAGGGTCACCTCCCTGCCCTCCAGAAGATCCTCAAGCTGCACGTTTATCAGCTCCAGGTCCATGGCTTCGATGGCTTCGAAGTCGTAGTTGCCTTCAGGATCGCGGGGGGTCTTCTCACGGTCCAGGAAGTAGTCGTCCAGGGATACCGCCAGGGGCCTTGCCCCCATGGCCCTGAGATGGATGGAGAGTCTCTCCGCCGTTGTGGTCTTGCCGGACCCCGAGGGGCCGGAGATGCAGATCAGTCTCTTCTTGTGCCCGGCCGTTATGCGTTCGGACATCCTGTTGAGCTTCTGGCTGTGAAGGGCCTCACTCACCAGGACGAGCTCCCTGGCCTTGTTGCCGATCACCTGGCTGTGAAGGTTCTCCATGGTCTTTACCCCGAGGATCTGCAGCCAGTCGCCATATTCGTTGAAGACATCGGCCAGCTTCTCGGCAGGGGTAAAGGGGGGAAGTTCAAGGGGGTAGGCAACGGTCGGGAACCTCAGGACCATCCCTTCCCTGAAGGGGACCAGCTCCCAGGAGGAGAGGTAGCCCGTCGAAGGTGCCAGGGGGCCGTAAAAGAAGCCGTAGACCCCGTCGCACTTGTACAGATTCACGGGATCCACTCCTGCGTACTTGAGAAGGTCCGCCGTGTCGGGTTCGTTCTGCTGCAGAAGTATCCTCTCGGCGGAGTCGATGCTGAGGACCTCCCTCGTTATGGGAAGGTCCCTGCGGATGATGTACTCCATCGCATCCCGGACCAGCCCCGTCTGTTGCGCCGATGCCGGACCCGACTGGAGTTCGCAATAGTATCCGTCACTTATGGAGTGGCGTACAGACAGGCCGTCGCCGAGAGCTCCGCGGCAGGCGAGGGAGAGGACAAAGACCAGCGTGCCCCTGTAGACTGACATGCCTTCGAAGGAGGAGGTGTCGACGAAATCGATGAACGAGTCCTCCCGGAGAGACCAGTCCAGAGGTCTAAGGTAACGGTTCACGCGCCAGGCGACGATCTTTCTGTCGCATCCGGCCCCCAGCTTCTGCAGAAGGTCCTGGCCGTTGATGGGGGGGTCCAGGCTGTAGGCCTCCCCGCCGGCTATCTCGACCGAAATAGTCATGCCCTAGGAGGACTGCCCTTCCGCGGCTCCCTGCTGGGGTGGCTCCTCCTCGGTTACCTCTTCGACGGCAGGTGCCGGGCCACCGGGTTCCTTCCCCTGGACCACCTCCAGCTCGGGGGTGCCGGCCCACTCATGGAAAGAGGAGTCGTAGTTTCGGGCCTTATCGTAGCCCGCCATCCTCAGGACCATCACCAGGTAAGCTGCCCTGACGCCTGCGGTGTCGTAGACCACTATCTCGTCCTCGGGGTCGAGGCCGTAGCTTTTGAATATGGCGTCGAGCTCCTCCACTTCCCGGACGGTCATGTCGGGTTTGAAGACGACGTCATAGGGGATGTTGATCGCCCCGGGGATATGTCCTCCCCGGCGCTCCTGGAAGATCCTTGCTCCTTCATACTCGAAGGGGGTCCTTGCGTCTACCACCTTGACCTCTCCGAGCTTGGATGCAAGCCAGGGAGTAGTGACCTTGTAGCCTCCCTGGAAGGAGGCTATGGAGAAGGGCACGGCCTTGGGTTTGGTCGCCGTAGTGGAGGCCTTGCCGCCTGCGGCGAGCCAGGCGTAGTATCCTCCGTCAAGAATACGGACGTTCTCTATCCCCGAGAGGCGGAGGATCCAGGCCACCCAGCCCTCCTGCACCCAGCCACCGCAGTCGCCGTAGACCACGATGGGTTTCTTGCCGTTTATCCCAAGAGCTCCTATCTTTTTCGCAAGGGTGTCCTTGGGGAATATCTCTCCCCAGCCCGGACTGCCCGGTTGGCCCTTCACGTTGGCGAAGTAGGTCCATTCTGCGTTCACCGCTCCGGGGATATGCCCCTTGGCGTAGAGCGTGGAGTCCCTTGCATCCACAAGGACCACACTGGAAGCATTAGCTTTCACCCATTCGGCGTCGACGAACAGGGTGAATTTCGAGGGAGCCGTCTCCGTGGCCAGCGCAGCGGGGACAAGACACACCAGGAGAACAAGGGCAAGCAGAGAAGCCTTTCTCAAGATCATCATCCTTTCCTTTGGATGTTGGAAGGCGGGACCGGTAACAGGGCCCCAGTTGGTATTTTAACCGTTGGAGACCTTTTCGGTCGATGGGGAAAGTACGTAAAAGATCCGTGAATCGTGACCCGGAAAAGCCAAAAGTGACGAGACGTGAGGCTAAACACGAGCATCACCGCAGGGGGCACGGAGGGCTACAGACGAAGTACCCCGAGCGCGAAGTCCTTCAGCTTGACCGGAAGGTACGATCCACGAGCCAGGTACTTACTTCCTGTTCGGGTCCCACCTCTTGGCGAGGCCCTGGGTGATGCGGTCGATGACGATCCCCATGATGACGATGGATATGCCGGCCTCGAAGCCCCTGCCGACGTCGATGATCATGGATGCGATGACGACCATTGCCAGGGCCATCATGGTGGTCTGGTTGACACCGGCCAGGATCGATGGCATGGCAAGGGGTATGCGGACCTCCTTGAGGAGCTGCCACCGGGTCGCGCCGTATGCCAGCGCCGCCTCCTGCACCGGCTTGGGGACCTGCTGAAGCCCCAGGCATGTGAGCCTCATCACCGGCGGAAGGGCGTAGATCAGGGTGGCTATAACGGCCGGGACCTTCCCCAGGCCAAAGAGCATCATCGCCGGGATCAGGTATACAAAGCTGGGCATGGTCTGCATGGCGTCCAGCACTGGTTTTATGAACTCTGCAAAGTATTTCGCCTCGGCCATGAGAACGCCCATGGGAATACCTATGGCAAGGGCTATTACCACCGATGTAATGACCAGGGCCAGTGTCTCGAGGGCCAGATGCCAGAGCCCGAACATGCCGATAAACACCGGGAGCACCGCAAGAACAATAACGGGGATGATCTTCCTGGTGGCTATCCAGGCCATTACGGCGATGAAGGCTATGTAGGCCCACCATGGGATCGAGACAAGAATGCCCTGTACCCACAGCAGAAGACCCAGAATTCCCGATGAGAAGCTGTCGAAGGCGGAGCCGTGGGTGTTCAGCAGCCATTTGATGGCGTGATTAACGCTCTTCGCAACGGAGTATTTGAAGGCTTCAGGAAACATCGTCGCTCACAACCTCTTCGGACTGCGCGACCAGCGCAGCCATCTGTTCGTCGGTCTTCCGTATCTCTTCACGCTTGTCCTGCACAAACCTCGCAACGTAGTCGTCGGCCGGGTCGGCAAAGACCTCGGCAGGCTTCCCTATCTGTACTATCTCGCCGTTGCGCATTACCGCCATGCGGTCGCCAAGGCGCATGGCCTCGTCCAGGTCGTGGGTTACGAAGAAAATGGTTTTGTGAAACTCCTCCTGTATCCTGACAAGTTCGTCCTGCATCTCGCGCCTGATAAGGGGGTCCAGGCCGCTGAAGGGTTCGTCCATAAGCAAAAGCGGCGTATCCACTACCAGGGCCCGGGCTATCCCCACCCTCTGGCGCATGCCACCGCTCAAGGCAGCAGGATAGTAATCGTCCCACTTTTCAAGCCCTACGATCTTCAGCGCCTCACGGGCTCTCTCCCTGCGCTCCTTCTTTGGGACCCCTCTAAGCTTGAGCCCGAAGGACACGTTCTCCAGCACTGTACGGTGAGGCAGGAGACCGTAGTGCTGAAAGACCATAGCCGCCTGGTTGCGTCGGAATTCCGTCAGCTCCTTCTTGTTCATGGCAGTAACTTCCTGGCCGTTTATCGTCACGCTGCCCCAGGAAATGTCGACGAGCCTCAAAAGACAGCGTATCAGCGTCGACTTGCCGCTGCCCGAAAGACCCATGACGATGAAAACCTCCCCGGGTTTGACGGAGAAGGTCACATCCCTTACGGCGACGACCGAGTCGCTGGAGCTGTCCAGCGACTCGATCATCTCTTCGTCTTCGACGTCGAGATCGATATCCTTTTTCGAATAGACCTTCCAGAGTTCCTTTACATCAATGACGTTCTCCGCCATGGGCGTCTACTTCCCTGCCAGGGCTGCCTCGACCTTCCCGGCCACATCACCGGGGAGCCATGCTTTCCAGACATCCTTGTGGTTTTTGAGGAACCAGATGGCCGCATCTTCCACGGAGGCTTCCTCCTGCTGCATATATGCAAGGGCTTCGTTGTTATGAGCAAGAGTCGTCTCGTATTTCTTCAGGAACTCCACAACCTGCCGGTTTTTGCCGGCAAACTCCGCATTCACTCCAATATGGACCCGGGCTGCCGGGAATGCGCACCCGTAGTCCTTGCCCTCACCCCACCTTTCAGGGTCGTATGGAGGTTCCTCCAGCATGGTCATGTCGAGCATACCCATGATCCACTCAGGCTCCCAATAGTAGGCAAGAACAGGCTCGCCCTTTTCGTAGGCCGAGACTATGGCCGTCATAAGCGCCGTCTGTGAGCCCGGATCGAAGTTGATGAAAGTGTCGGTCAGGTTATAGGCCTCCAGTTTTTTCAGGTTGATGTCGTGGACGACCCATCCGGGTATCGCGTTGTAGAACCTGCCCTTGTTCGGTACCTCGGGATCCTTGAAGAGTTCCCAGTACTTGGGGAGTTCAAAGACCGACTTGAGGTCCGGGGCCACGGGCTCGATCCCGCGTTCCTTGTCCCCCTTGATAATGTAGGTAGGCACGTACCACCCCTGGGGGGCATCGGGAAAGACCGGCCCCAGGTCAATGACCTGTTTGTTCTTCTCTACAGCCTCGTCGTACCACTCGAGAACGTTGTCTATCCACATCTCCATGGCAATATCGATATCGCCCTGCTGCAGGCCGGTAAGGCCCGGGACCGATTCTGCGAACATGTAATCAGGCGTATAGCCGTAACCATGTTCCAGGATGAAACCCGCGATACGGTTGTGCATCTGTACGCTGCTCCAGCTGAAGTCGACCATGACGACATTTCCGGCTGCTGATGCGGTGGGGATGGAGGCCAGCCCCACCACAACGGCAAGGGCAAGGGCCAGTAGAGTTTTTCGCCCTGCTTTCATGACAGAATCCCTCCTTTGGATTTATACATGCAGAAACAGCAGATGGGGGGATATTCTCGAACTGTTTCGACCCCACAGGGGTCGTCACAGGTACCGTTTCCGCGGGACTCGCGGAGGCCAGAAGACGGGAACTCCACTTGAAAAACATCAGAATGGCGCTTGGGAAGAGTTGCGCAACACAACATTTCACATCGAATAGCCGGTACCCATACCCCCCGGACCAAGTTATGGTAGTTGAATCTGGGGAAGTTGTCAAACGAATGTATGCAAA
>LGGV01000087.1 GCA_001509095.1 Synergistales bacterium 58_81
CGCCGGGCCAAGATCATCGCCGCAGAGGGCGAACTCCAGGCAGCGGAAAAGCTCACACAGGCGGCAGTGATGATGGAGCAGTCCTCCATAACATTACAGCTCCGGTACCTGCAGACCCTGAAAGAGGTCGCGGCCGAGAACAACTCCACAACCCTCTTCCCCATACCGATAGACATGATGAAAGCCTTCATGGAGACGAAGGGGAAGAAGGACTGAAAAACCTGCATCGCGTAAAGAAGAGGCAGAAGCGGGGGAACTTCCCCCGCTTCTTTTGCGACTTGAAGGCCTGACGGATATAATATGTGCCAATTGTGAAAGACGGGGCCGGGTAGCGCACCGCATCAGGGAGGGTTTTTTATGGCTTATGACTTCTTGTCGATCGAAAAGAAATGGCAGCAACGCTGGGAAAGCGAAGGGACCTTCAACGGGCTTCCTGCGGAGAATGCCGCCATCAAGTACGGGACCCACCCCCACAAGTGGACCTGGGACAACATCGAGCACATGACGGACCAGCTCAAGAGAATGGGCTGCAGCTACGACTGGCGCAGAAGGGTCGAGACGTGCAACCCCAACTACTACCACTGGACCCAGTGGCTCTTCCTCCAGTTCCACAAGAAGGGGCTGGCCTACAGGAAGACGGCCCCCGTCAACTGGTGCGAAAGCTGCGGCACCGTCCTGGCCAACGAGCAGGTGATCAACGACGGCCACTGCTGGAGGTGCGCCACGCCGGTGGTGAAGAAGAATCTCGTGCAGTGGTTCCTCCGCATCACCGATTATGCCCAGGAGCTGCTCGACTCTCTTGATGACCTTCCAGGCTGGCCCGAAAGGGTCAAGCTGATGCAGCGCAACTGGATAGGCCGCTCCGAGGGCGTAAGGCTCAGGTTCGCCCTCTACGGGGCCAGCCTGGAGATAGAGACCTTCACGACCCGTATTGATACTATATTCGGCGTCACCTTCCTGGCCCTGTCGCCGGAACACCCGGCGGTGTCCTTCATCGCCGACAGATCTCCCAAAAAGGACGAGATAGAGGAATTCGTCGCCTCCAGCATTACCCAGACGGAACGAGAGCAGGCTGCTGCCGGGGGCGAGAAGAGGGGCATCGATACGGGCATCTTCGCCGTGAACCCCGTCAACGGCGAGAAGGTCCCCGTCTGGATAGCCAACTACATCCTCATGGAGTACGGCACCGGAGCCATAATGGGTGTCCCCGCCCACGACCAGAGGGACTTCGACTTCGCCAGGAAGTACTCTATCCCGGTCATCCCCGTCATCAACCCGCCGACGGGGGAGATCCTGGACGGCAGGACCATGGACGTAGCCTTCGAGGAGGACGGTATCCAGTGCAACTCGGGCAAGTTCGACGGAATGCCGTCTTCGGAAGCTCTCCCGGCCATGACCGAATGGTTCGTATCCAGCGGATGGGGAGAGAGGGAGGTCAACTTCCGTCTCAGGGACTGGCTCATATCCAGGCAGCGCTACTGGGGCGCCCCCATCCCCATTATCTACTGCGACAAATGCGGGGCCGTGCCCGTTCCCGAGAGCGACCTGCCCGTGGAGTTGCCCCTGGACATCGAGATGAAGACCGGTGTCAACCCCCTTGCCGGTGCCGATGAGTGGAAGAGGGCTCCGTGCCCGAAGTGCGGCGGACCGGGGGTCAGGGAGACGGACACCATGGACACCTTCATATGCTCCTCCTGGTACTTCCTCAGGTTCGCCTCGCCCTGGACCGAATCCGGGCCCTTCGAAACGGAGGACACCGACTACTGGATGGCCGTCGACCAGTACATCGGCGGCATCGAACACGCCTGCCTGCACCTGATATACGCCAGGTTCTTCACCAAGTTCCTGGCCGACTGCGGCATGCTGAAGGTGAGGGAGCCCTTCACCAACCTGCTGACCCAGGGGATGGTCATCAAGGACGGGGCCAAGATGTCAAAATCCAAGGGCAACGTTGTCGACCCCGACGAGATAATCACCAAATGGGGTGCCGATACGGCCCGCCTATTCATACTGTTCGCCTCCCCCCCCGAAAAGGACCTGGACTGGTCCGACCAGGGGGTGGAGGGGGCCCACCGCTTCCTCCAGAGGGTGTTCAGACTCGTCGAATCCAACCTGGAGGGACTCCGGGGGGCCTCCAAGGATGTCCTCTCCATGGCATCCATCAGGGACAAAAAGGCCAGGGACCTCAAGAGGAGGATCCACTACACCATACAGCGCGTCACCAGGGACATAGAGGAGGAGAAACAGTTCAACACCGCAGTGGCCAGGCTCATGGAGCTCTCCAACGACCTTGGCTCCTTCTCGCCCGCCTCGGGGGATCAATGGGCCCTCTTCAGGGAGGGCGTGGAAGTGCTGCTGACGCTGCTGACCCCCATCGCCCCACATATTTGCGAGGAGATGTGGGAGATGACGGGGGGCGAAGGCTTCATATCCGAACGCCGATGGCCCCAGGTCGACGAGTCGGCCCTGGTCCTGGACAACATCACCGTGGTACTCCAGGTCAACGGCAAGGTGAGGGAGCAGGTGGACCTTCCGGCAGGGCTGGACCCCAAGGAGATGGAGAAGGCGGTCCTTGCCCATGAGGCCGTCGCAAGGCGCCTGAAGGGCAAGGAGATAGTCAGGGTTATCACCGTTCCCGACAAACTGGTCAACGTGGTGGTGAAGGGATAGGTTTGACTCACTTCATAGCTGTCACAGGCTCCGGTCCATCCCAGAGGGGGCAGGACCTTTTCGGTGTGCTCAATACAGGTGGGCTCTTCGAGGAAAAGCGGGCTTTTGTCGTCGAGGGGGCCGACCAGCTCGGCCCCTTTCCGGAGGGCGCGCTCGACGGGCTCCTCAGGTCGGGGAAGTCAACGGTCTGCCTCCTTGTCTTCGAGAAGGACATCGCCCCCGGGCTCAACTCTCTCCCCGAAGGATCTTTCAGCGTCCGGAGGCCGGCCAAAGTGCCTTTCTGGTCCAGGGACAGGCTGCAGTGGCTGGAGAGGGAGGAGTCCCTCGTGGTGGACGAGGGGGGCAAGCAGATTCTGGCCCTGCTCGACGGCCTCTGCCAGGGCGATACTTCTTCTGTCCTCAGGGCCCTCTCCTGCCTCAGAAGAAGAGAAGAACCCCTCAAGATCACCAGCGCGCTCCATAAGAGGATGCGCATAGCCATGTACCTCTACCGGGCTTCCCCGCCCATCTCCCAGGCCGTGGAGTCGGCGCTGGAGGTCAAGCCCTACCAGGGACGGCTGGCCAGAAAGGCCGTATCGATCTACCCGAAGAGCGCGATCCGTGACTTCGTAATGGCCATGGCAAGGGAGAGCGCCGCGGGAAAGAGCGGGCTTGGACGAGGGTGGTACGGTCTCGAACTGGAGATCCTCAGGCTGCTGTCGACCCTTCAGGACAAATAAAAGGCCACGGGAACATCTCTTTCCCGTGGCCTAAAGGTCATACTATCAATTTCTAAGGGGTCTCGGGGCTGCCCTCAGGCCTGCTCCTGGATCTTGCGGACGGCCTTGTTGAGCCTCGACTTCCTCCGTGCAGCTGTATTCCGATGGATAACACCCTTCACCACCGCTTTGTCGAGCGCCGACTGGGCCTCGTCAAGCCTCTTGACGGCCAGCTCCAGATCGTTGCTGTTGACGGCTTCAAGGACCTTCTTGGAGCTGGTCTTGCACCTGGTGGTCCAGTAGCGGTTGTAGATCCTGTTCCTTTCGGACGTCCGCACCCTTTTTTCGGCGGATCTCTTGTTTGGCATTGTGTCACCCCCTTTACAGGCAGGCCACATTTTAACATGGCGGTTGCCATATCCGCAACAAGCGGAGATTATTATACCCGGGTCAAACCAGAAGATTCTATCATGAAATGCAAGGGAGGGTAAGAGATTGGAGATAGGCGTCGGTCTTGTCACTGCCATGGCTGTCGCGCCGGGACTTGCCCTCCTCTGGTGGTTCTACAACAGGGACTACCTGGAGCCGGAGCCGCTATCGCTGGTGTTCTCGGCCTTCTTCCGGGGGATGCTCTTCGTCTTCCCCGCGGGCTTCGTGGAGAGGATCACCGGAGGCTTCCTCGCCTTTTCTCCGCTGATCACGGCCTTCGTTGGGGTGTCGCTGGTGGAGGAGTACTTCAAGTGGGTGGCGCTGAGAAGGTACATCCTCTCTCCCGAGTGCGACGAATGCTACGACGGAATAGTCTACGGTACCAGCGTAGCCCTGGGGTTCGCCACCATGGAGAACATCTTCTACGTAGTGGGCGCCATCAACCCTTGGGCAGTGGCGGGGTGGAGGGCCCTTCTCTCGGTTCCGCTCCACGGCCTCTGCGGGCTCATGATGGGCTACGAAGCGGCCAGGCAGAAGATGATCACCGGGACCCCCTTCAACGTGGGCAGGATACTCCTCGGTCCCGTCCTCGCCCACGGCGCCTTCAACTACCTTCTACTGACGGGGACCTTCGGGGGGTTCATGGGTGCCGCCGGGCTGGTCTTCGCCATGTGGGTCGGCGGTTTCACCATGATGAAAAGATCCAGGACCTGCGCGTGATGGAGGAGCCATGCCCTTGAACAGACCTTCAATGAAGGACATCTTTTCTGAAAATGGTCTGCTATCACGCAGTCTCCCGGGTTTCGAGTACAGGCCCCAGCAGGAGATCCTTGCCGAAAGGGTAATGTCCTGCCTCGACACCGGCGATGGGAGCGTCCTCCTGGCCGAGGCCCCGACAGGGACAGGCAAGACCCACGCCCTGTTGGTGCCCTCCATATTCTGGTCCCTGGAGAACGACAAACAGGTCCTCTTCCTTACCTCGGGGATCCCCCTGCAGGAACAGATCGTCAACCGGGACCTCCCCGACCTCTGCCGCTGCCTCGGAGTGGAGGAGCTCCCCTTCGGCCTGATCAAGGGTAAACAGAACTACCTCTGCAGGCTAAGGGGGAAGGAGATCGGCGAACGGGAACTGCTCTCCCTAATGGAGCCTCACCTGGTGCACGACCTGGTAGCCTGGATGGAGAAGACCGAGACGGGCGACTTCTCCGAACTGGCTCTTCCACCTAACCACCCGGTCATATCCTCCGTGTCGGCCGCATCGGAGATATGCAGGGGCAACGGATGCCCCTTCAGGGAGAGCTGCTTCCTCCGGAGGGTGGTACAGCAGGCCCAGGATTGGAAGATCATCGTCGCAAACTACCACCTCTTCTTCTCCTACTCGGCCTCTTCTGGGAGGGGCTTCCCCGTCCCATTCGACGCCATAATCTGCGACGAGGCCCACAGGCTGACCGAGGCAGCAAGGTCCGCTGCCACCATGAGGGCCACCGCCGAAGAATGGGCCCGGATAATGGACTTCGGAAGGACCCGCGTCTTCCCGAGGATGGACTGGATCTCCGACCCTGACCGGGAGAAGCTGATCTCCCTCGCCGAAGGTGTGAAAAAGGAATCGGAGAGGCTCTTCCAGCTCTGGAAAAAAGAGATACCCCAAGGTGAGATATTCACCGACGAGGCGGGGCCAACGGAAAGCTCCGGCGAACTTCTCGACCGAGCCGAGGTAATCCTCCAGGCCGCTGGAACGTCACCCGAAAGGGACGACATCGACGACAGGGAGGCCGGGGCCCTCCTTTCGCAGTGGAGAGAAGGCGTCGACGAGATCTCCCGCTACACCGGCTGGTGCTCCAGGGTGGACCATTACCCCCAGTGGGCCTACTGGTGGGACGGAAAGGGGATCAACAGCTCGCCCACCTTCTGCGGAGACCTCATAAGAGAGTGGTTCTTCCCCAAACCCCTGGATGCGCTGGTGGCGGTGTCGGCCACCATGGCCATAGGGGACGACTTCTCCTTCTGGGAACAGGAGACGGGCCTGGACCCCACGGAGAGGCTGGTCCTCGACTCGCCCTTCGACCTGAAGGAGCAGATGTCCATATGGGTGGTGGACCTCGGCGTAACTGTCACCGACGAAGGGTACGACCCGCTCGTGGCCAGGATC
>LGGV01000088.1 GCA_001509095.1 Synergistales bacterium 58_81
ACCCACAGCGTTCAGATGCCGGGTGCCCAGGGGACTTCAAGCGGAGGCGACAGAAGGTTCGTTCCTGTCCTTGCCCGTGCGGCGGCAGCGGCGGGGATTGATGCCCTCTTCCTGGAGACCCATCCCGACCCCGACTCGGCAAAAAGCGACGGCCCCAACATGGTCTCTTTGGATTCTCTCGAAAACCTCCTGCAGAGGGTCCTGGCCATACACCGGGCGGCCTCGGGGGCGGAAGGAGAGAAGTGAAAGTGGTCAGCCTGCCGAGGGAAAGGAACAGCATTGACTATGACGACGAAAGGCTTCTCGAGGTCGGACGGAGCGTCCTCCTTATGGAGGCCGAAGAGATCTCCAGGGCGGCCTCCCGTGTGGGCAAGGAGCTGGTGAAGGCGGCCCGGATAATAAACAGGTGCGAGGGGCGGCTTGTCGTCGTGGGGATGGGCAAGTCGGGGCTTGTGGGCCGGAAGATAGCCGCCACGCTGGCTTCTCTGGGTACTCCGGCCTTCTTTCTTCACGCCGCCGAAGGAGCCCACGGCGACCTTGGAATGGTCTGCCGCGAGGACGCAGGTCTCTTTCTGAGCAACAGCGGCCAGACCAGGGAGGTGCTGGAGGTTCTGCCCTTCTTCAGGAGGCTCGGCGCCCCGGTCATCGCCATGACGGGAAACACCTCCTCCAGGCTGGCCAGGGACTCCGATGTGGTGATCGATTCAGGTGTGGCAAGGGAGGCGGATCCGCTGGGGCTCGCCCCTACGACCAGCACCACACTTCAGCTGGCCCTTGGTGATGCCCTTGCGGGGATGGTAACCGAACTGCGGGGGCTGAAGGCCGAGGATTTTGCCATGTTCCATCCGGGGGGATCACTGGGGAAGCGCCTTCTCCTGAGGGTCTCAGATGTAATGGCCACGGGGGACAGGGTTCCCAGGGTATCTTTGACAGCTTCCGTCAGGGAGGCCCTTTTCGAGATAACCAGCAAGGGCTTCGGGGCCGCCATTATCGAAGATGAGAAGGGATACGTCTCGGGGATCTTCACCGACGGCGACCTGCGCAGGCTCCTCGAGGACAGGGGTGTCAACGCACTTTCTCTGCCCATCGTCGAGGTCATGACGAAGGATCCGAAGACCATAACGCCCGACAGGCTGGCCGCCGAAGCCATGCACATCATGGAGGAGAGGGAGATATCCTGCCTGATAGTATCGGAGTCAGGCAGGGCGACAGGGATCGTCCACATTCACGAACTTCTCAAGGCTGGAGTGATCTGACCTGGATCGCCAAAGCTACCGGCTTCTCTCGGGGGCCGTCTTTGGAGCAGCCCTTCCATGGCTGGCTGTAAAGTACAGGGACGGCCTCAGCGAAAGGATGGGGCACTACAGCGCCGGATCCCTCAAGAGAAGGCCCCTCTGGGTGCATGCCGTCTCAGTCGGTGAGGTCCAGGCGGCCTGGCCCCTTGTCCGGGAGGCCCGCCGCGCCGGGTGGGTGGATCCTGTCTTTTTCACCACCATCACAAGGACCGGAAGGCAGATGGCAGAGAGTCTAGTAGGGTCGGAGGCCGACCAGATGGCCTTTTACCCCTGGGATGCTCCCTGGATAGCGCGAAGAGCCATCGAGAGGGTCTTCCCGGCGGCCTTCGTGACGGTAGAGACGGAGATCTGGCCGAACTTCGTTATGGAGCTGGCCCGGGAAAATATCCCGGCCTTTATAGTCAACGGACGTTTTTCCGAAAGATCCTTCAGGAAAGCGATGAAGTTCAGGGACTTCTGGCGGGATGTGATGTCTGTTTTCAGCCTGATAATGGTAAGAGGCGAAGAGGATGCCTCCCGCCTGATGGAACTCGGGCTTGACCCGGCCAGGGTGGTCGTCGATGGAGACTGCAAGGTGGATGCCCTCCTGATGCGGCGTGAGATGACCGACAAAAAAGCTCTCCGCGGATCCATCAATGCATCCGGTGCCCCCGTCCTTATTGCAGGGAGCACTCACAGGGGGGAGGATATCATTGTACTGGAAGCATTCAGGGAAGTGCGCACCGACTTCCCCGGGGTTAAAATGGTTATTGCTCCAAGACACCCAGAAAGGGCAGACGAAGTGGCTTCCATGGCAAAGACTTTCGGAGCGGTCTCCAGGTTGTCCCGGCCCGATGCGCCGTGGGACATCCTTGTGGTCGACGAAGTTGGCCGTCTTTTCGGCCTCTACGGGGTATCTGTCTCTGCTTTTGTAGGAGGAAGCCTCGTGCCCAGGGGCGGGCAGAACATCCTTGAACCTGCAGCATGGGGAGTCCCGGTAAGGCACGGCCCCCACATGGAGGATTTCGGGCCTCACGCGGAAGCACTTGCCCTGGTCGGTGCGGCTGCAGTGGTAGGGTCCGCTTCGGAACTGGCGACGATGTGGAAGCAGGACCTTTCCGAAGGGAGTGACAAAGGCATCAGCGGCAAGAGTTACGTGGAAAGTCTTGGAGGAGCGGCCGCCCTTTCATGGGATCGAATAAGCGGCATATTGAAAGTCGGGGAGTGATCACAGGTGGATTTCAGCATGTTCATGGCGGGTCGGATACATTTCGGCCCTGGGGTATCAGCGAAGGCCGGCGATCTGGTAAAGGCTGCGGGTGCTAAAAGCGTTCTCATTGTGACTGACCAGACCATGGAGAAGATCGGTCTGCTGGAACGGATCTCCGACAACGTCAGAAAGTCGGGGCTGCAAGTCTCGGTCTTTTCAGATGTTGAGCCGGAGCCATCGGTGGAGACCACCGACGCCGCCGCCGCGATGGCGAGGGAGAGCAAGGTCGAAGCCGTCATAGGTCTGGGCGGAGGCAGCTGCATGGACGTTGCCAAAGCTGTGAGCATCCTGGTGAAGAACGAGGGTTCCGCTTCACGTTACCAGGGGCTGGGGCTTGTAAAGAATCCCGGGGTCTTCAAACTGATGATACCGACAACGGCCGGGACGGGTTCGGAGGTCACCTTCACGGCCGTCCTCATCAGGAAGAGCGACGGCGTAAAGGGAGGCATCAACAGCGATTTCCTCTATCCCGACTTGAGGCCTACACCAGCCTCCAGGCTTCGCCCTTCAGTGACATGTTCGCCGAGGAGGCGATGTGGAGGGTCGGGAAGTGGCTAAGGGTAGCGACCCTGAACGGACGCAACCTGGAGGCGAGGAGTGAGATGATGCTGGCCGCCCTTTACGGTGGTGTGGCACTGGCCAATGCCGGCGTGACCGCCTGCCATGCGCTGGCATACCCTCTCGGAGGTATGTTTGGAGTTCCCCACGGAACGGCCAATGCCCTTCTGTTACCTCACGTGGCCCGATGGAACGCACTTGCGTCCCCGGCCAGGTTCGCCCAGGCGGCTTCGCTGCTCGGATATGTGCAGGAGGAGGGCGTGCCGGACCACGTTGCCGCCATGTTCTGTTCCGAGGCCCTTGACGACCTTGTAAACGATCTCGGTCTGCCGGCAATGCTCCAGGACCTGAAGGTCGGAATTGGCGAAGAGAACCTGGAAGAGATGGCCACAAAAGCCATGGGGGTCTCAAGGCCGATGGAGAACAACCCCAGGGTAATGACCAAAAACGACTGTATTAAGATCTACAGGGAGGCGATGATGTAATGCCGGGCTTTGAACTGTTCGACCAGAGGGAGATCGACGCCGTAACCGATGT
>LGGV01000019.1 GCA_001509095.1 Synergistales bacterium 58_81
GCTTGCTATAGCATCTGACATATACGACGGTAGGAATTACTTTGAGGCCAACCAGATCGTTCTGAGGCAGGATGTAGAGGAGGCAAAGAAAAGCTCCGGCGGGGGGATCATCGCTGTTAACGCCATGGTAGCCCTCACCGACTATGGCCTTCACGTAAGGGCTGCCTGTGAAGGCGGCGCAGATATCATCATATCCGGGGCGGGGTTGCCACTGAGACTCCCGGAGCTTACCAGGGAATTCCCTCACGTAGCACTTGTCCCCATAGTCAGTTCCACCAAAGCGGCAAGCCTGATAATCAGACGATGGGAAAAGCTCTACGGGAGGCTTCCGGACGCTTTCGTAGTCGAGACACCTCTTTACGCAGGGGGGCACCTTGGCGTGACCAAGATGAAACAGGTCATGGACGAGGTGTTCTCTCTGGAGTCTGTCATTCCGGAGCTGGTCAGGTATCTCGATGAAGAAGTGGGTGAGGATATCCCCGTTATAGGTGCAGGGGGGATATGGGACCGTGGCGACATGGACGGGGTCTTCTCCCTGGGCGCAAGAGGGGTTCAGATGGGCACCCGGTTCGCACCCACCGTCGAGGGTGATGCCGACATCAGGTTCAAACAGGCCCTTATCGACGCCCGTGAAGAGGACGTGGTGATCATTAAGAGCCCCGTGGGTATACCCGGCCGGGCGCTCAGGTCTCCCTTCATCGAGAAATACCTGGAAGGTACCGTGAAGAGCAAACCCTGTTTCGCCAACTGCCTCTCCCACTGTTCTTACCGGACTGACAGACAGGCCTTCTGCATAGCCCAGGCCCTGGTGGACGCCTTCCTCGGCAACTGGGAGGAGGGGCTTTTCTTCTGCGGTTCCAACGTCGCCAGGATAACCAGGATGGAGACCGTTGATGAGATCTTCAGGGATCTTTTCGGTCAAGAGTAGCAACCGGAGACCTTACACCGGAAATCGGGAAAAAGCAGGGCCGGGTCCGTTCCGAGACCCGGCCCCGGCTTTTGGTCGATCTTGAACTTCGGTCTTCTCTCAGCTGTATCCCTTCTCTTTAAGGAGGGGTAGCGCCAATGTCCTCAGACCCGGAAGGTTCCTGTAGAAAATGAACGACACACCGACGCATACCAAGCCTCCGATAAAAAGGGTAAGTGGAGCCCCAAAGAGATTCGCCGCCGCACCGGCAAGAAGACTCCCCACGGGGCCTGTCCCAACAAGGGACACGACGTAGAGGCTCATCACCCGCCTCCTCATGTGTTCGTCCACGAGAGTCTGTATCAGGGTGTTGCATGAAGAGACGGAGAGGACCATTCCGAATCCGACCAGGGGCATTAGCGAAATGGACAGGAGCTGGATTCTTGACATGGAGAACAGTGACAGCGCTACCCCGAAAAGGGCCGTAGCGTAAGCTGCCACCTTACCCAGGCCTATGGGGCTCTTGCGCAGGGCCAAAAAGACCGTCCCCCCCAAGGCTCCGACCCCTGTCGATGCCAGGAGATATCCCAGGGTCTTCGGTCCGCCCCCGAGCACCTCCTTCGCGAATACGGGGAGCATCACCAGGTAGGGCATCCCAAAGAGACTCAAAAGCGTCAAAAGGATCAGCAAGGCCTTGATGGGAGGAAAGTTGAAGGCGTACTCAAGGCCGTCGATAACTCCCGACAGCCCCGGCTTGGGCCGGATCGATGGGTCCCTCGGCGGCACCCTGATCGCCCGGAGTGCGGCGATAGTTCCAAGGTAGGAGAGCCCGTTGACGAGAAAGCAGATCCCCTCACCTACGGCCGCAATGGCTATTCCTGCTATGGAGGGTCCAATAAGCCTGGCGGAGTTGAAGAGTGACGAGTTGAGGGCGATAGCGTTCCCGAGATCTTCCTTTCTGTCAACCAGCTGGATCACGAAGGCCTGCCGGGCAGGCATGTCGAAAGAGTTCACCACTCCCAGGAAGGTGCTGAGGATAACTATATGCCAGTAGAGAATGGTGCCGGAGAGGGTGAGTGCGGCAAGGACCAGGGCCTGTGCGACGGCCATCCACTGGGTGATCAGGAGGAGTTTTCTCAGATCCCATCTTTCAAGCCAGACCCCGGTAAAAAGAGTGAGGAAGAATATGGGTATCTGTCCGATAAAATCGACAAAGCCCAGGGAGAGGGGAGAAAGGGTGATACGGTAGACCAGCCAGCTCAGGGCCACCCTCTGGATCCAGAGCCCTATGAGAGAGATGCTCTGGCCCATGAAGAAGAGCCTGTAGTTGCGTGAACGAAGAGCTCTCAGTCCCTGCCTGAGACCCCTTCCGGTCTGAACTCCGAATTCTACAAGACGGGTCCTGAAGTAATGCACGGCTCTGCTGGATTCCTCCCGTTATTTCCGTTATTTATGGAGGAGCATTTCAAGCTCTTCCAGGGTGGCCCCGAAAAGGTCCAGGGTAGTCCTGACAGGACCAGGGCTGGTCATGTCGACCCCGGCATCCCGGAGAACCTCGATGGCGGGGGCTGACCTGCCTCTTTCAAGGAAACGAAGGTACTTGTCAGCGGCTGTTTTCCCCTCTTCGAGGATACTCCTTGAAAGCGCCGTCGCCGCCGAGTAGCCCGTTGCGTACTGGTAGACGTAGAAGGGTGAGTAGAAGTGGGGTATGCGGGCCCACTCGATCTCTATCTCCCTGTCGATCTCTGCCGCCGGGCCGTAATAGGCTTCGTTGAGATCCCTCCACAGGGTGCAGAATGTCTCTGCCGAAGGGGCCTCGCCCCGTTCTGTCATTCCGTGAACCTCCCGTTCGAATTCGGCGAACATGGTCTGGCGGAAGACCGTCGTCCTGATCTGTTCAAGGCGGTAGTTGAGAAAGTACATTCTTTCCTCGCGGCTGGAGGCCGACCGGACAAGGTGGTCCAGGAGAAGGGCCTCGTTGGTGGTCGAGGCCACCTCGGCAATGAATATGGAGTGACCGGAGTATACAAAGGGTTGTTCCCTGTCGGTAAAGAACCTGTGGAGAGCGTGCCCCATCTCGTGTGCCAGGGTGAAGACATCCCTTATCCGGTCGTTGAAGTTGAGGAGGACATAGGGGTGCACAGGGTACGCCCCCCATGAATAGGCTCCGCCCCGCTTCCCCCTGTTCTCGTAAACGTCTATCCATCCCCCGGAAAAACCCTCGTCCAGGGCAGCCAGGTAGGTCTCACCCAGGGGCCTTAGCCCGTCTCTGACCATCTTCAGGGCATCACGGTAGGGTATCTCCTGGCGGTATTCTTCCACCAGGGGTACGTAAAGGTCGAACATCCTCACCGGCGAAACCTCCAGCACCTTTCCCCGGAGCTTCACATAGCGATGGAGCAGATCGAGCCTTTCACGGACCCCATCTACAAGGGAGGAGTAGACCGAAAGGGGAATATCGTCCCCATGGAGAGCGGACTCGAGATCCGAACCGAATCCTCTTGCCCGAGAATAGAAGAGCGAACCCCGCAGGGCAGAGTTCAGCGATGCCGAGAGGGTGTTCCTGTACCGTCCGTAAGTCCCGTAGAGGTTTTTGTAGGCGTCCTCCCTGACCCTCCTGTCACGGCTCTGCAGAAAGGTTCCGAAACGTTCCTCCGAGAAGGGGACCTCTCTCCCCTTTTCATCGCGTATGGGAGGGAAGATCATGTCGGCGTTGGTGAGCATGGAAAAAATGTTCTCCGGTGCGTGAGCAAGCTCCCCCGACGCGGCCAGCAGTTCCTCCTCCCTGGAAGACAACACGTGGTCCCGCTTTCGAAGTATCTCCTCCAGGAAGAAACGGTAGATCTCAAGATCCCCCTCGCTGTTCAGGAATTCTGAAAGGGTCTCTTCGGGGATCTGGAGGATCTCCGGTGTTACAAAAGCTTCGGAACGCGATGCCGCCACCGCCAGGGAGGTCGCCCTTGCTGCGATGGCCTGGCCCGCCGGGTCCCTGGTATCTTCATGGCTCTTCATGTGGGCGTAGGCGTACAGCTTCGACGTCAGCTCGCCGATCCTGTCACAGAGCCTGAGGCATTCCAGCAGTGTCGAGGGCGAGGAAGAGAGCTTCCCCCTGAAGGACTCAAGAGAATCCATGAGATCCCTTGCCTCTTTAAGTCCATTCTCCCACTCGACTGTGTCCCCGAACAGGTCCTCAAGGGACCATTTGAAGGTCCTCTCAACATCTGACCTTTCGGGTATTGTCCCTCTGCCTTCGTGGTCGCTGTCATGATCAGCGTCTTTCATCTTCAGACCTCCTTCAGATCCTGCCGTGAAGGGGGGCGGATCTTTGATGGGTTATTTTACAGGCTACCCAGATGCTAGCACAAGAAAGGATAAACCGCCGGATCTGTGATCGAAATGAGAAGAAAGGATCCGGGGGGACAGCTCCACCGGCAGGAAGAGAATTACCTGTCGGGAGGTTACAGGGTCTACAATAGATCATGATCATGCCGTGACAAACAAGGGGGAAGGTCGTTGCTGCAGGGATCTTTCGCATGGATCGCTCTTTTTGCTTTTCTGGCCGCTACTGTGAACGCTCTGGGCATCCTGGTGGTCTTCAGGTACCGGGAACAGGCGGAAAAGCTGACGGGGTACCTGATGTGTTTCGCAGCCGGGGTCCTCATATCCACGCCCCTGATGATCGCCCTCCCCGCTGCACTGGAGAGGGATCCCCGCTCAGGCTTCATGGCCCTTGGCGGGTTTTTGTTCATGTTCTTCTCCAACAAGGTTATCCGGTATTACACGCACGAGGAGGCCCTGGCCTTCGGGATAACCGCTGCTCAGGGAATAGCGGTCCACTCATTCGTGGACGGCATCGTCTATACCGTCACCTTCGAGGTGAGCGTACTGGTGGGGGTCCTCTCTGCAGGAGGGCTCGTGGCCCACGAGTTCGCAGAAGGAGTGATCACCTTCCTGGTCCTCGTGAAGGGGGGAGTGAACAGGAGAGCAGCCATGGTCTCCGCTTTCCTGATGGCATCCCTTACAACACCCCTTGGGGCCTTTGTGGCCTACCCCTTTGTAAGATCCCTGAGCGGTGGCACCCTGGGGTTGCTGCTCGGATTCGTGTCCGGCGTGCTCATATATGTCTCTGCCTTAACTTGACGGGGAAGGTGGATGAGGCTGGAGAAGCGCTCAACGACAGCGGTTTTTCTGGTAGTAATGCTCCTTTTCAATCTTGCCTGCCAGGGTCCCGTTATTGCAGCCAATGCCTGGAGGGTGAACGCGAACCGTGGATCGTGAAACCTTGAACTGCCGGGAAAGCCTTACGGCAGGGCAAGGGAACCAAAGTTTTTTGTTTACGCTTTTTCGAGTTACGAGTCACGAGTCACGCGATCATTTCCTGCCTCCCTTATACCTTTGTCGACATCCACCTTGCGGAGCAGGAAGATCCCTCCGGCGAAGAAAAGGATCAGGGAGACTATCCCCATGCGTGTGGAGCCGGTGAGTTGCGTCAGAACTGCAAAAAGGGCAGGTCCGGCCACTCCCGAAAATTTGCTGAATATGTCGTAAAGGGCGAAGAACTCCCCCGTCCTTGCCCGGGGGACCATTACGCCGTAGGTGCTCCTGCTGATGGCCTGGACCCCTCCCTGGACCATTCCTACTGCAATGGCCAGGACCCAGAAGTGCCATGCCCTTTCCAGGAAGAAGGCACCGAAAGAAATGAACCCGTACCATACCAGCCCTATGGTTATTGCCGCCTTGCCCCCCACCCTGATGGAGAGTTTCCCGAAGAGGATGGAGAAGGGGGCGCCGACGAACTGGGTGGCCAGAAGGGCCCCAACCAGGTGCAGCATCCCTATACCTTTCTCGGCACCGTAGATGGCGGCCATCTTCATTATCGTGCCGATGCCGTCGTTATAAAGCCAGAAAGCGCCCAGGAAGACCAGTAACTCCCGGTAGCGCCTGATGTTCCTCAGGGTCTCCGCCAGTTGACCGAACCCACGGGTTAGTACGTTCACCCCTTCAACTGCACCATTGAC
Organism: Synergistales bacterium 58_81; assembly: GCA_001509095.1. GTDB lineage: Bacteria > Synergistota > Synergistia > Synergistales > Thermovirgaceae > 58-81. The sequence continues at coordinate 5,926 of LGGV01000019.1, forward strand.
CTCGACCACCGGCTCCGGGACAAGGACCATCAGGGGTATCGTGAAGGTGATCCACCACAGCCCAACGGACAGGAAAGACAATCTTGCCCCAAGGCCTCCGGGGAGAAGAACCACCGCTGCCATGTTGGCGGCAAGGAGTGCGCCTCCCCCAAGATATCCCCATGCGTACCCTCTGGATGATATCTCGTCGATCCTGCCAGGGGGGGCGATGTGGGGGAGAAGTGAGTCGTAGAAGATCATAGACAGGGAGAACCCCAGGCTTCCCATGGCGTAAAGAGCCAGTGCCCTCATCCAGTCACCGTATCCGACAGTGAAAAGGAAACCCGTAGAAACTGCGCCCAGAAGCGTGAAGATAAGCAGGAACCGTTTCTTCAGTCCCCCCACGTCGGCTATGCTCCCAAGGACCGGAGCCAGTGACGCCCCTATCAGGAGGGAAAGGGATGAGGTGTACCCCCAAAGGGCTGCGGGGGTGTTGGGTGCCAAGCCGACAGCTGCTACCTCACTGAAGTACACGGGGAGGAGTGCCGCCATTATTGTGGTTGCAAAGGCAGAATTCCCGACATCATAAAGGCACCAAGCCTTTACCTGTTTCTCTTTGCCGCTGTCAGCTCTCATGGGGACAATTCTAACCTTTCCTTCGACGAGGAGCACCCCGGATAAGGGTCTTTTTGCCGACAGACCGAAAGCGCTTTTTTTGGTATCCTTGTCCGGGTATTTCCTAAAGGATCTACCGGAGACGAAAATGTACAAGAGGTGGATACATGAAGATAAGGACCCTTGATGGGGCGCGCCTCTACAGGGGTTTCTCTGCCGGCGCCCTTAACGTAAGGGCAAGGCAGGAGGTCCTGAACAGCATGAACGTCTTCCCGGTCCCCGACGGGGACACGGGGACGAACCTGGCCGCGACCGTTCAATCCGTCTCGGAGGGGACGGTGATCAGCCGTTCCCTCTCGGAGACGAGTTCCTCCATGGCCGATGCCGCCCTCATAGGGGCCCGCGGCAACTCTGGCCTTATTTTCGCCCAGTTCCTCTACGGGTTCTCCGAGGGGTCGGGTGGGCGGGAAGAGTTGGACGTTAAGGCCTTCGGCAGGGCCGTATCCGGGGCGATACCCTATGCCAGGGAGGCTCTAAGCAAACCCGTGGAGGGCACGATCCTGACAGTTATGGAGGACTGGGCCTCAGAGGTGGGAGTACTCGCCAGGCGCTTCAATGATTTTGCCCATATCCTGCCCGGGTCGTTGGAAGTGGCCAGAAAGTCCCTTAAAGAGACACCTTCGAGACTACCTGTCCTCGCGAAGGCAGGGGTTCTCGATGCCGGTGCCCAGGGGTTCGTGGATTTCCTGGAGGGGATAGTCTCCTTCATCGAGAGCGGGGATCTCAGGCAGTTCTCGAATCTGTCAGGGACACCGTCGATCCAGCACATCCACGAAGACTTTCAGGATAATGAACCTTCCTTCAGGTACTGTACAGAGGCACTCCTCTGTGGAGAGAGGATGGACATCAAGACCATAAGGGCCGAGATGCAGCCCTTCGGGGACTCCCTTATCGTCGGCGGGCACGGTGGGAAGGTCAGGGTGCATATCCATACTGACACCCCTGACAGACTGTTCTTCACGATCAAGAAACACGGGGCCCTCACCCGGCAGAAAGCCGACGACATGAGGCGCCAGGTTGATGTCTGCAGGAACAGGATGCACTCCGTGGCCCTTGTAACGGACTCCACCTGTGATCTGCCCCAGGAATTCCTTGACAGGAACCAGATCCACGTGGTTCCCCTCCGCCTGGCCTTTGGGGAGAGCGTCTTTATCGACAGGGTGACCATATCCTCCGAACAGTTCTACACCCTCCTGGAAGAGTCCGGAGAGAGACCTGTAAGTTCCCAACCCTCCATCTCCGACTTCGAAAGGACCTACCGGTTCCTCCTTGAGCACTACGACTCGGTCATTGCTGTGCATATCTCGTCGAAGCTGAGCGGGACATGGAATGCAAGCAGGGCTGCCGCAGATAAGGTGGGGGGGAGGATCACCGTCATCGATTCCAGGACGGCCTCCGCACCCCTGGGTCTGCTGGTAATGAGAGCTGCCGAGGCCCTGAACGAAGGGAAAGGCCACGAGGAGACCGTCTCCCTTATCGAGACCGGCATCCCTGGAGCGAAGATCTTTGTCAGCCTGAGGACCCTGAAATATATGGTCAGGGGGGGGAGGGTAAGCCCGGCCAAGGGGCTTCTGGCGACCCTTCTTAACCTGAAGCCGATAATTACCGTAGACGAAGAGGGCTTCGCCAGATCCTTCGGGCAGACCAGGGGTTGGGAGGCCAACGTCAACAAGATCCGTGAGATCATAGACCAGGAGTGCCGGAAAGCAAGGGTCTGGAACTATTGCATTGTTCATGCCCATTCTCCGGCATCGGCTGAGGCGGCCGCTTCCGGAATGGGGAAGACCGTGGGGCGTGATCCCGCCTATGTAATGGACATATCCCCCGTCCTTGGGGCCCATTCGGGGATAGGTTCAGTGGCAGTAGGCATACTGATGGAATAGAGGTCGATATGGGAGATATTAAGAAGGACTCTTCGGAAGACGAGAAGAAACAGGTTACGGAACGTCTCGCGGAAGTGATCGAGAGATCCCGGGTAATGGCCAACCTCGAGATCCTGCTTGACAGACGGAAACTGATCTGGAACAACTTCCTTGCAGGACTGGCAAAGGGTGTAGGTTTCGGGGTGGGATTTACAGTACTTGCCGCGGTGGCCATTTATTTCCTGGTGATCCTCCTCAAGTCCATTGTGGCGCTGAACATTCCTGTGATAGGAAGCTATATCGCCGACCTGGTGCAGCTGGTCCAGGAGCAGATCCAGGGTCAGCGCTGAAGAGCCTTGCCAGTGCCCTGGCCAGGGAGCGGCGGGTCCTCAGATCGTTAAAGGGAGGGCGATCCATGTTCTCGACTAGACGGAGGCAGCGGTCTCTCTCGGGTGCCCTTGTCGTTGTTATGATCCTTGTAGCTCTTGGACTGGGAGGCTACCTGCTGCTGGAGAGGTGGTCAGGGTCAAGGCCCCGGGCCATTCAGGCGTCAGAGGATCCACATGTCACCCCGAGAGAGCAGGACATGTCCCCTTCCCCTGATGTTGACAGGATAGCAGTCTACGTAGCAGAGAACGGTCTGGAGGAAAGATTCTGGATACTGATCCGGAAGAGCCATTTCGATCTCTCCACATGGAACGGTACAAAAAGGGAGGCAGTTTACCCGGTCGCTGTCGGAGAGAACCCTGGCAACAAGGAGAGAGTGGGGGACAGAAGAACCCCTGAAGGGGTTTTTCGCGTCGAGAGGACCCACGATTCCAGGACCTGGGTCCATGATTTCGGAGACGGGAAGGGGCCTGTCGAAGGGGCTTACGGGCCTTTCTTCATAAGGCTTGAGACGGGGTGGAAGGGTATAGGGATACACGGAACTCATGACCCTTCTTCGCTGGGTACAATGGTTACCGAGGGTTGTATAAGGATGAGCAACGAGGCGATCATTGAGATCGTCGAAAGGTCCGTACCCGGAACAGTCGTGGTAATAGAACCCTGAGGATATTTGGAAAGCAGCTCCGACCCGTACCGCAGAAGTCGGGAAGAAAAAACGATCAAGGAGAGTGGTATCAGTGAGCCAGGAGGTTTGGGAGGGGCTTTTTTCTGAAGTGGGGATCAACCTGACGCCCTCCCCCATCAGGGAACTGGTCAAGTACATGAAGAGACCGGGCATGATATCCCTGGCGGGGGGTAACCCCGACCCGGAGATATTCCCTGTAAAGGAGTTTCAGGAGGCGGCGGGGGTTATTTCCGAACGGGGCAAGGAGATACTCCAGTACGGCGGGACAGGGGGATATGAACCTTTAAAGGAATTCATCTCCGGCTGGATGGCACCAAGGATGGGCAGAGTTACCGCTCCAGGGGAGATGTGTATCACTACCGGTTCCCAGCAGGTAATGGACCTGTTCGCGGCGGTGATGCTTGATCCCGGCGACGTGGTGATCGTCGAGGAGCCCACCTATCCTGGAGCCACCCACGCCCTTAGGAACCGCAAGGCCCGTTTCATAACCGTCCCATGCGACAGCGAGGGCATGAAGGTCGACCTGCTCCCGGAGATCCTTGAACAGGCCAGAAAGGGAAGGGACAAGGTCAAGTTCATCTATTCGATAGTTAACTTCCAGAATCCCTCGGGGTACACCCTGTCGGCATCAAGGAGGGAAAAACTTCTCGAGATAGCAGAAACTTTCGGGGTGCCTGTTTTCGAGGATGACCCCTACGGCCATCTCCGTTTCGACGGGGATAACGTGCCCACGATCTTCTCTATGGACAAAAACGGCCTTGTGATCTACGCCTGCTCATTCTCCAAGATACTTGCCCCCGGTACCAGGGTCGCATGGGTTGTAGGTCCCGAGGAAGTGATCGGCAAGATGATAATGGTCAAGCAGGGTTCAGATCTCTGCACCAGCGTTCTGGCTCAGGGGCTTGTATACGAGTACTGCCGACTGGGACACATGGATTCATTCCTTCCCCGGATACAGGAGCACTATAAGAAGAAACGGGACGCCATGGATGCAGCCTTCCGGGAGTATCTTCCCCCCGACACGACCTACGGAACCCCACAGGGGGGGTTCTTCTATTGGCTGACCCTCCCAGGGGTCAATACGAGGGACCTTTTCTTCAAGGCCATTGAAAGGAACGTGTCCTTCGTGACGGGGGACGCCTTCTTCCCCACCGGGGGAGGGGAAGAACATCTAAGGGCATGTTTCTCCTATGCCAATGCCGATGATTTTCCTGAGGCGGCGAAACGTCTTGCCCTCGCCATTGACGACCTCGGTCTTTGACGGTCCTTCAAGGGTTTTAGACGCAAAGGGCCCCTTCCTGTAGGAAAGGGGCCCTTTTTATGGCAAAATCGTCTAATCGGGAGCATGGAAGAGAAAGGCCCGGGATAACAGATAAGAGGTGATCCAATGGGAGTAACAGGGGCCAGTACAGGTGACCGGTTCTCGTTCCGCTTCCCGGAAATGGTCTCTTTCGGGGACGGGGCTGTTTCGGACCTGCCGGTCCTTTTGCGTGAAATGAAGGCTGAGCACCCTCTGATACTGTCCGGGAGGACCGTTTCGGAGGGTCCCGTAATGGAAAGGATCAGGGAGATACTGGATCTGTCAGGTATCCGTTACGGGGTATTCAATGGCGTTGAGCCGGAACCACCGGTCGAGATCGTAAAAGCGGCGGCCGAAGCGGCAAGGGGAGCAGGTCACGATACCATGATAGGTCTAGGTGGAGGGAGTACCATGGACCTCACCAAGGTGGCTTCGGTAATGGCCGCAACAGGGGCAGATATCCTTTCCATGGTCGGTAGGGACAGGGTGCCCTGCAGGGGACTGCCCACGGTTATGCTGCCGACAACTTCCGGGAGCGGTTCAGAGGTCTCTCCTGTGGCGATCTTTACCTTTGCCGAGGAGAAGGTAAAGAAGGGGGTGGTCAGCTCTTTTCTGGTTCCTGATGCTGCCATTGTTGATCCGGAACTGACCTGGAGCGTCCCCCCGAAGGTGACGGCCGATACCGGGATGGACGCAATGATCCATGCCGTGGAGTCCTTCCTGTCGGTAAACGCCAACCCCTTCAGCGAAAGCCTGTCACTGGAGGCCGTGCGAAGAATAGCCTCCTCCCTGGAGGGCGCTGTGATGGATGGAAGGGATGCTGCCTCAAGGCGGGGTATGTCGCTGGGAAGCCTTCTGGCCGGGATGGCCTTTGCCATGGCTGGTACTGCGGCGGTCCATGCCCTGGCCTATCCGCTGGGGGGAGAGTTCCATATTCCCCATGGGACGGCAAATACAGTTATGCTGAAGAGCGTAATGGAGTTCAACAGGGACCAATGCACAGGGAAGATGTCCCATCTGGCCCGAGCTGTCTCGGAGGAGTGCCTGAACATGTCGGATGAAGAGGCATCGGAATACCTGATAGAGTGGATGACAGGAATGGCCAGGAGGATAGGCGTGACCACAAGGATCAGGGACCTGGGGGTACCGGAGGCCGCCATCCCCACGATGGCCGAAGCGGCCTCAAGGGAGACCAGGCTTCTCTCGAACAACCCTAAAACGATGAATAGAGAGGATATCGAGAAGATCTACAGAAGAGCCTGGTAAGGTGATCTTCCGGGCTTGTTATGTGAGAGAGGCGGGATCTCTGAATATGAGGATCGTCAGGTTTGCAGTCAACGAGGGCAATGATGTGCACTGGGGGGTGCTCGAGGACGAAAGGGTCTTCGTGACACCCTCACCTGGTGGAGAAAAGACCGGCGGATCCGCGCCACTGGCTTCAGTGAGGCTCCTCGCGCCAGCCTTACCCACCAAGATCGTCTGCGTGGGGCGCAACTACCACGGCCATATCAGGGAGATGGGCAACGACGACCTCCCCCTCCCAGAAGATCCGGGTCTTTTCCTGAAAGGCCCTAACTCCCTTGCCGCTCCCTTTTCAGAGATACCTTATCCCCACTTCACGAACGAGTTCCACTATGAGGGAGAGCTTGCCGTGGTGATAGGGAGGAGGATACTCTCCGGGACGGAACGCCCCATCGATCATGTTCTGGGCTACACAGCCGGGATCGACCTCACTGCCCGGGACTGCCAGAGACGTGACCTCCAGTGGGTCCGCGCAAAATCGGCCGATGCATTCTGCCCACTGGGTCCATGGATAGAGACGGGCATAGACCCCGACAGGACAGTGGTCAGGACTTTCGTCAACGGTGTCCTGAGACAGGAGGGGCGGACCGAGGACATGATATTCCCCGTTTCGGTGATCCTGAAATATATCTCGGAATTCATGACCCTGGAAGCAGGGGACGTGATCCTGACGGGTACACCCGAGGGTGTAGGGGAGATATTCCCCGGTGACAGGGTGGAGGCATCCATTGATGGTCTTGGGTCACCCCTGGTAATGACCGTATCCGGGGAGGGTGCCTGAGATGGCTTGTCCAGCAGCAAGATCCGGCGACCTGTCCAAACTTCTTTCGCCGCGTTCGGTGGCAGTGGTAGGAGCTTCGGAGAACCTGGAGAGCATATCCGGCCGCCCGGTAAAACTGCTGAAGCGCTTTGGCTTCAAGGGGAGGATCTTCCCAGTCAACCCCAACCGAAAGGTCGTGGCCGGACTTGAATGCTTCCCCGATGTACACTCTCTTCCCGAGACCCCTGACGTGGTCCTGGTCGGCGTGAAAGCCGTTCTTGTGCCTGAGGTCATCGGCCAGTGTTCCGAACGGGGCGTCCCCTATTCTATTATTTTTTCCTCCGGGTTCGCCGAAAGCGACGACCCCGCCGCACAGGATGAGATCCTGGCAAAAGCAAGGTCAGGAGGCATGAGAATACTGGGTCCCAACTGTCAGGGGCTGGTCAACTTTGCCGATTCCGTCCCACTGAGCTTTTCAGCTTCTCTTGACAGTGACAGGCGCCCCCTGGGCAGCGTGGCCTACCTTTCCCAGAGCGGCGCCTTCGGGTTCGCCTCATTTGCCATGGCCGCAGAGAGCGGTGTCGGCTTCAGGTATGTGGTCACCACCGGGAACCAGGCAGACCTGGACCTCGTTGATTTCGGAATGGTATTTGCCTCCGACCCCGAAGTTCGCCTGCTGGTGCTCTACATGGAAGGACTTTCGGATGGTGCAAGGTTCATAGAGATGTTGAGGTTCGCTGGAGAGCGGAACGTTCCCGTCGCCGTCCTGAAGGTGGGCAAGAGCCCCACGGGGCAGGCTGCGGTGAAAAGCCACACCGCTGCCCTTACCGGCGAGGACGAAGCATGGAGGACTATCTTCCGGCAGTACGGAGTTATCGATATCGAGGATTCCGATGACATAGCGGACCTGGGGAAGATCTTCGGCAGCGGGAAAAGACCGAAGGGGAAGAGGTTGGCTGTTGTCACTACATCGGGAGGAGCGGGGATCATAATGAGCGACAGGGCATACGACCTCAAGTTGCAAGTCGATCCCCTTCCTTCCCGGACTCGGGGATTGCTGGAGCAGTTCGTACCCCCCTTCGGATCGACACGGAACCCGGTGGACCTCACGGCACAGGTAATTAATGACCCGGGCAATTTCCGCTCATCCCTGGAAACGGTTCTGGAATGCCCAGATGTAGACATGGCAGCAGTTGTCCTTTCCATGATAACAGGGGACTCCGGAGCGGCAGTGGCCCGTGACCTCATCGAGGTCTCGAGGAACGCCGTGAAGCCTTTGGCCTGCTGCTGGCTTATCGACAGCGAACAGGGCGGGAAGTTCCTGGAGCAGATAAGAGACGAGAAGATACCGCTCTACGGAAGTCCCAGGAGGTGCGCCTGGGCCCTTGCCAGGCTTGCCGAGTGGACGACCAGACCGGCCCTTCCCGCAAGGGCTCCCTCGGACCTGGGAGAGCCCTTCATGCCGAAGATGCCGGCGGAACTCACCGAGTACGACGCAAAAAGGCTTCTGGCCTGGTGGGGGATCCCGGTGACAAGGGAGATCCTCTGCGCTTCCCTGGAGGAAGCTCTCTCTGCTGCGGGGGAGATAGGCTACCCGGTCGCTCTTAAGGTCGTATCGCCTGACATCATACACAAGACCGAGGCGGGAGCTGTCGCGTTGAGGCTGAAGGATGAAGAGGAGCTGAGGAATGCCTATGGCAGGCTCCTTGAAAGATCGCTCAAGGCCAGGCCGGGAGCCAGGATCAGGGGGATGCTGGTGCAGGAGATGGTCTCAGGAGGAGTGGAGTGCATGATCGGGGTGAAAAGGGATCCCGTCTTCGGCCCCCTGGTTGCAGTGGGTCTTGGCGGGATCTACGTTGAGGTCCTGAAGGACCTTTCACTGAGACACGCCCCGGTGGACAGTGCGGAGGCTCGCAGGATGATCTCCTCCTTGAGGGGTTTCCCTCTTCTTTCCGGCGCAAGGGGGAGAACTCCAAAGGATATTGATTCCCTTGCGGAGACGGTCTCCAAAATTTCGGTAATGGCCCTGGCCGAAAGGACCCTTGCTGAACTGGACGTGAACCCCGTCTTCGTCCTGGACAAGGGGGAAGGAGCGGTTGCGGTGGACGCAGTGGTTATAAGAGGTTCAGGATCATGACAGCTTTTATTTGGGTGCTCGCCGGGTACCTCTTCGGTTCCATCCCGGCCGGCTACCTGATCGTTCAGATACTTCTCGGAAGAGATATCCGGACCATGGGTTCGGGCAACATCGGGGCGACCAATGTCTCCCGTTTCGTCGGCAAGAGATGGGGTGTGGTGGTTGCCCTTTTCGATATGGCAAAGGGTGGGCTTGTGGTTCTGGCTGCCCGTCTGGCAGGAGTCCAGGATCCCTGGATACTTGCCCTTTCGGGTTTTGCAGGTGTCTGCGGTCACAATTTCCCTCTCTGGCTCAGATTCAAAGGCGGCAAGGGGGTTGCGACATCTTTCGGAGTGGTTTTTTTCTGGAACCCGATCCCTGCAGCAGCTGGTGGGATCGTGTGGTACCTGGTCATGAGGCTTTCCGGGTATGTTTCAGTAGGCTCGATGGTATCCTTGGCAACGGTCCCGGTATGGTTCCTTCTGGTCGGGGGATCCTCGGCCTATGTCTGGACCTCGGTTGCTATGGCCTTGCTTGCCGTGGTTCGACACCGTTCCAACATCATCAACCTTATAAGAGGAGAGGAAGGGCGAACAGGATCCTGACAGGACCCGGCCCTGGACCCTTATTATTGACGAATATTGACCTTAAGCTTATAATTTGACTTGTCAAAGAAGGTCAAAGGGGGAAGTGTCTTGGCAAGTCTTACAGGGATAATCGAAAAACATATCGAGGAACTCCTTGAGCGGGCCAACGAGGAATCTGTCTTTCTCAGCCGCAAGGATCTCGCAGAGCGTTTCGGTTGTGTGCCGAGCCAGATCAACTACGTCATCAGAAGCCGCTTCACCCCTGAACGGGGATACATTGTTGAAAGCCAGCGGGGAGGACATGGATATATCCGGGTTATCAGGCTCTGCATGGACATGCCGGAGGCGAGGGCGAACCACATTGAGGAACTGGTGGGCGACTCTGTTAATGAACAGGATATCAGGAGGATCCTCGCCAACCTTCAGCGCCGGAAATTGATCACAGCGAGGGAACGGCTCCTGATAGAGGTTGCGGTAAGATTTCAGGAGGAGATCGGCAGGGACCTGCTGGATCTTTCACCCTACAAGAGGGATTCTCTCCATGCGGAGCTTCTCAAGCGGTTGTTGCGCAGCCTGGTTTTGGGGTAGGTCGAGCCGCCATGAAATGCGAAAGGTGCGGAGCCAGGGATGCTGAAATCCATATCAGGCACCAAAAGGGCAAGGAGATAGCGGACTTCCACCTTTGTCGCCAGTGCGCAGAGCATATGGCAAAGGAGGGTCTGATCCCGGACATATCCTTCGAGTTGCCCATAAACAGCTTCCTCTGGGGACTTCTCCCCGGTCATGAGCCTGGCCATCCTGGATCCGATGCGGTCCCATCTCCGGCGAGTGACCTGGTTTGCGGACATTGCGGACTGGATCGCTCATCCCTGAGGAGATCCGGCAGTTACGGATGCCCCGACTGTTTCAAGGTATTCCATGAAGATCTCGGTCCCATTCTCAGAAAGATACATGGATCGGAGATCCATAGAGGAGCAAGACCAAGGAACGCATGCGGGAATGATTCTTCTCCCGAAGAGGTCGAGTCTCTCAGGATGGAACTCCGGGATGCCGTGGAGAAGGAGGAGTACGAAAGGGCCGCAGTCCTCAGGGACAGGATCCGGAAGATTGGAGAGTGTCATGAAGATCGGGGCTAGGGAGATCGCCGACAGCCCCCTCGAATGGGTAGGGGGGAAGGGTGAGTACTCGGGGATGATCCTCTCGAGCCGCGTCAGGCTTGCAAGGAACCTCAAGGGGCATGTCTTCCCCTGGAGGGCCGGTAAAGAGGAGCTGGCGGACTGTGCCCAAAGGGTGCGATCGGCAATTCGTTCAGAGGACTCCCTGAGGCCTTTCACACTTTTCGAGGTCGATGCCCTTGAACCGCTTTCCCGAGGTGTTCTCATAGAGAAACACCTTATCAGCCCGGCCCTCGCAAGGGGAGGTCCCGGCAGTGGGGCTGCCGTGGACGGACTGGGGGTCGTCTCGATCATGATAAACGAGGAAGATCACGTCCGTATCCAGGCTATCCTCGGCGGTATGAGTATCCATGAGGCCGGGAGGATCGCCAGGCGCATGGACGAACTCCTGGAGAAACTCGATTACGCCTTCGACAACAGATACGGTTTCCTGACGGCCTGCCCGACCAACGTGGGGACGGGACTCAGGGCCTCGGTCATGATCCACCTTCCTGCCCTGACCCGCCTCCGGAGAATTGGCAAGCTGGCAGTAGACTGCGGCAAGATAGGCCTTACCGTCAGGGGGATGTTCGGAGAGGGGAGTGATTCACCGGGGTCGCTCTACCAGATCTCCAACCAGGTAACCCTTGGTCAGACCGAAGATGAACTGGTCGAGAAGGTCTCAGGGGCAGCCCTGGGGCTGGTCCGTCAGGAGGAGACGGCCAGGGGGCGGATCCTCGCCGAAAGAGGTCCGGGCCTGGAGGACAAGGTCTGGAGAGCCTGGGGTCTTCTGACATTCTCAAGGGTGATCGAGGCCAGGGAAGCCCTGGAGCTTCTCTCCCTTGTAAGGATGGGTTCCGAGATGGGCATTCTCCCTGAAGTAAAGGTGGCGACTCTGAACGCCCTGCTCCTGGATATCCAG
>LGGV01000020.1 GCA_001509095.1 Synergistales bacterium 58_81
AAATATACCATGCATCGGGAGTTAGTGCAAGCGTTTATACAATTGAAACTACGAAAAACTCCCTTTTTCTGATATTCTTCTATGGTCCGGGTAACCTCCCGGACCTCACCGAAAAGCGAGGAGGCAGGATGAAGAACAACATCTTCAATTTCTACAGAAAGAAACAGCCAGAGAAGGCCCCGAAGGCCGAACGGACCGCCAAGACAAAGACGAGGCAAAACAAAAGGAAGACAAGCCCTTTGGCGAAGCTGGCTCTGACCTTTCTCTTCCTGATCGTTCTTCTGTTCGCAGTGGCATCGATAGCAGGTGTCTTGATCATCAGGGACGCCGCTTCGACACTCCCCTCAGTAGAGGAGATGGCAAATTACGAACCGGACCTCTCGACCATAGTATACGACCGTAACGAAAAGGTTATTACCAGGCTATTCCATGAGAACAGGACCTGGGTACCTCTGTCCCAGATCCCCATAGAGGTCCAGGAGGCATTCATCGCTGCCGAGGACAGCTCCTTCTACAGCCACAGGGGGCTGGACTTTATCGGTATCGCCAGGGCCTTCTGGGTTAATCTCAGAAGCGGCAGAACTCTCCAGGGTGCAAGCACGATAACCCAGCAGCTGGCCTGGAACCTCTTCCTTACTAAAGAGAAGACCCTCCAGAGAAAGATCAAGGAAGCAATAATATCTATCCGTCTGGAGAGGATCTACTCCAAGGAACAGATCCTCGAGATGTATCTCAATATGATCTACTTCGGCCATGGGGCCTGGGGGATACATTCGGCTTCACAGCTCTACTTCAACAAGGAACCATCTGAACTGGACCTCTCTGAGGCATCCCTTCTCGCAGGGATAGTCAAGGGACCCGAGTACTACACCCCTCTGCGGCACCCGGAAAGGGCCTCTGAGAGACAGGCCTATGTTCTGGGGAGGATGGTCCAGGAGGGAATGATCACGCCTGAGCAGGCCCAGGCCGCCCGAAAGATCGACCTGGACTTCCAGACCCTGAAGAAACCCGCAATAATGTTCGACGAGGCACCCTACTTCATCTCTCACATCCTCTTTGAGCACCTCCTTCCGACTTACGGAAGCGACATGGTCTACAGGGGAGGGCTCAGGGTACACACGACCCTGGACCTGAACCTGCAGCATGCGGCCGAAGAAGCCATAAAGGGACTCAGGAGCGAAGGGGCCATAGTTGCTCTTGACCCCGGGACGGGCGAGGTTCTGGCCATGGTAGGCGGGAAGGACTTCGAACAGACAAAGTTCAACCGGGCCACTCAAGCCTTTCGCCAGCCCGGGTCGTCCTTCAAGCCCTTTGTCTACACCGCTGCCCTTATGAAGGGACTCAGGCCGGTAGACCACATTCTGGATGCCCCTGTCTCCTACGACAACGGTATCGACGAGCGGGGTGAGAGGGATATCTGGGAACCCGGCAATTACACCGGGGAGTTCAAGGGAGAGGTGACGCTGCTCCAGGCTCTTGTCCACTCCTACAACACCGTTGCGGTAAGGCTTGCCCATATTACTGGCATACCCGAAATAATCGACGTGGCTCGCCGGTTCGGCTTTACTTCGCCCCATATACCAAACGACCTGTCCCTCGCTCTGGGTTCGGCCAACGTGACCCCCCTGGAGATGGCATCTGCTTACAGCGTCTTCGCCAACGGCGGATCACGGATCACCCCCTACGCCATAAGAAGGATCAACACTGCTGCAGGAGAGACCCTGGAACAGTACGGACCGAACCTTTCACCGGCGATACCGGAAGAGATCGCCCTTTCAATGCGTTCTGTCATGATGGAGGTCGTAAGGTCCGGTACGGGCACCAGAGCCAGAGTACCCGGTTACGAGGTTTTCGGCAAGACGGGGACGACCAACGATTATACCGACGCGTGGTTCGCTGGAGGTGTCCCGGGTCTTGTGGTGGTTGTATACGCCGGGAACGACGACAATAAGACACTGGGCAAACCGGGCACGGGTGGTGTTGTAGCAGCTCCCGTCTGGCAGACCTTTGTAAGCAAGGCTGTCAAACACCTTACCCTCAGGGAGTCCTTCGAGGTTCCTGAAAGGGCAAGCATTGATGCCATAACGGTCTGCAGGGACTCCGGGTTCCTTTCGGCTGGCAGTTGTCCTTCAACAGCGATCTTTCTTCCCTCGGGCCTGGCCCCATATTCGACTTGCAGACTGTACAGCATCTCCATATCAGGTATTGCTGCAGCCCCACCAATGGAGGAACTGCCAACCTACCAGCCACCGCAGATGCCGATCTATACTCCCCCTTCGCCTCCTCCTGCTACCACGCCGGTCTCCTCTCCTGCTCCTGGTCAGTCCAGACCAAGAGAGAGGACCCCCGAGGAGATAGAGGACCGGTACCAGGAACTGCTCAAGCAATACGGCATCTCCGACTGATCTATCGGGACCGGCCTCAGGGCCAGGGGCTGGGGAGGACCATCTTCTCGAAGAGGGCAACGGCGTACCTGTCAGTCATTCCGGAGATGTGGTCAAGGGCGAAAAGGGCAGGGCTTTCTCCCCGGCAGTCGGTGTTCTCGGTGGGGTTCTTCTCGAAGTGTTCGAAGAGAGTCGAAAGGACGTGCCACACCTTGGGCTCCTCCCGGAGCACCCTCTCTGAGTCGTAGACCCTTTTGTAAAGGAAGGAGCGTAGCTCCTCTACCGTTCCAAGGAGTTCTGATCCCATGTTCACACCCACGGAGCCGCTGTTGGAGACGACGCTCTCCACCATCCTCCCGATCCTTGCACCGTGGCCGGAACCAAGCTGGGAAACTACCGAAGATGGAACATCTCCAAACTTCACTATCCCCGCTCTAATAGCATCGTCGAGGTCGTGGTTGAGATAGGCGATGGAATCGGAGATACGAACGACCCTAGCTTCGTGTGTCAGCGTCGGTCCACCGCCGGAAAAACCTTCCCGGACATCCACCTGCCCCTTGGAGTGTTTCAGGATACCGTCCCTGACCTCAGCTGAAAGATTCAGGCCCTTGCCGTCCTTTTCAATAAAGTCCACCACCCTTAGGCTCTGCCTGGCGTGGGAGAAACCGTCAAGACCCCTGCTTTTTGCTATCCCGTCCAGGATCCTCTCCCCCATATGACCGAAGGGCGTGTGGCCAAGATCGTGCCCGAGAGCGATAGCATCGGTAAGGTCCTCGTTCAGCCCTAAAGCACGGGAGATGGTCCTTGCTATCTGGCATACTTCAAGGGTATGGGTAAGCCGCGTCCTGTAGTGGTCACCTTCAGGAAGCAGCAGTACCTGTGTCTTGTGCTTGAGTCTCCTGAAGGCCTTGGAGTGGATTATCCTGTCGCGATCCTGCTGGAAGATGGTCCTCAGGGGGCAGAGAGGCTCTTGTCTCAACCTCCCCCTGCTTGCGTCGCTGAAAGTGGCCCAAGGTTCAAGGATGATCCTCTCGATCTTTTCCCAGCGTACCCTGGGCATCTCGTCACTCATGGCTTCTCCTTTGTACAGGGGCCGCCACGAAAAGTGGCGGCCCTCGGCCTCAAAACTCTCGCTTCCCCCCTACTAAGGGTTTCAATCCAGCAGGCCCAGTTTCGAATGTGCAGCCGAAAGCCTTGCGACAGGGACCCTAAAGGGAGAACAGCTTACGTAGTTCAGTCCCAGTTTATGGCAGAAAACGATACTTTGGGGGTTACCGCCGTGTTCCCCGCATATTCCTATCTGCAGTTCCGGACGCTTTTGCCGTCCCTCGGCCACGGCAAGCGTCATCAGCCTGCCCACCCCTTCACGGTCAAGAACGTGGAAGGGGTTATCAGGGAGAACGCCATCGTTAACGTACTGGGCCAGGAACTTGCCCTCGGCATCGTCCCTGGAGTACCCGAAGGTGGTCTGGGTCAGATCGTTGGTCCCGAAGCTGAAGAACTCGGCAAATTCGGCTATCTCACCGGCAACCAGCGCCGCCCTCGGAACTTCGATCATGGTTCCGACGAGGTAGTGCAGATCATCAAGTCCCTGCTGGGCGATGATCCTGCCGGCTATGTCCTGGACCATTGCCAGGAGCCTCTTCATCTCCTCCCGGGTGCCAACCAGGGGCATCATTATATCGGGTTTGACGTCAATGCCTTCTTTCTTAAGTTCGCAGGCAGCCTCGATAATGGCAGCGATCTGCATCTCATAGATCTCGGGATAGACCAGCCCCAGGCGACAACCCCTGAACCCCAGCATGGGGTTGTTCTCCTGGAGTGACAGGACCCTTGCCAGTACGGCTTCGGCGTGTGCTAGATCCTCTGAAGAAGCCTCACTGTCGGCCCTTATGGAGGAAATGGTGTTCCTGAGCTCGTGCTCCTTGGGGAGGAACTCGTGAAGAGGCGGGTCCAAGAGCCGGATCGTCACAGGGAGTCCATCCATGGCCTTGAAGATGCCCCGGAAGTCCTCCTTCTGCATTACCTTGAGCCGGTCAAGGGCCTTAACCCGGGATTGCCTGTCCCTTGCCAGGATCATCTCCTGCATGACCGGAAGCCTCTCGGTCGCCATGAACATGTGTTCCGTCCTGCAAAGACCTATGCCTTTTGCCCCGAAAGACCTAGCCCTTTTGGCATCATCGGGGGTATCGGCGTTCGCCCAGACATCAAGGGTCGATACCGTATCGGCGATATCCAGCAGTTCCCTGAAATCATCGGTGAATGAGGGTTGGACCAGAGGCACCTCACCGAAGATGACATGCCCCTTCGATCCGTCTATCGTCAGGACCTCACCCTTTTTCAGGGTCTTGTCGCCGACGGTCATAACCCCCCCCGCGGCGTCGATGACTACCGATTCGCAGCCCGAAACGCAGGGTTTTCCAAGACCTCTGGCAACGACGGCGGCATGGCTCGTCATCCCCCCCCTGCTGGTCAGGACACCCTGCGCTGCATAGAGTCCATGGATGTCGTCGGGAGTGGTCTCCGGCCTTACCAGGATGACCGGCTGCCCCGATTGAGCGACCTTCTCGGCCTCGTCGGCATCGAAAATGGCGATACCGACAGCCGCTCCGGGAGAGGCCGGAAGACCCTTTGCCGCTATATCGAAAGAGGCACCGGGGTCTATCTGCTTGTGCAGAAGCTGTTCTACCTGGTCGGGTGTTACCCTCGAGACTGCCGTAGGAGCATCGATAAGACCTTCGTTATACATTTCCACTGCTGACTTTACGGCAGCCCTGGCGGTCCGCTTGGCGTTCCTGGTCTGAAGCATGTAGAGCTTTCCGCGCTCAACTGTGAACTCTATGTCCTGGACATCTTTGTAGTGTTTTTCCAGCAGATCGGCGATCCTGTGAAGCTCCCGGTCCGCTTCTGGGAGCTTGGCCCCGAACTCTTCGATAGGATTCGGGGTCCTGATGCCGGCCACCACATCCTCACCCTGGGCGTTCAGAAGGAACTCCCCGTAGAGCTTCTTCTCGCCCGTGGAGGGGTTCCTGGTAAAACAGACCCCCGTTCCGCAGTCATCCCCAAGATTGCCGAAGACCATGGTCATGACGTTGACGGCTGTGCCAAGGTCATCGGGTATCTTATTGATCCTCCTGTAGGTAATCGCTCTCGGGTTCTTCCAGCTGAGGAACACCGCCTCGACGGATTTTCTCAGCTGGACCCAGGGATCATCGGGGAAAGGTGTTCCCGTTTCCTGCTCGACTATCTTGAGGTACCGGGATATAACTCCCCTCCAGGAAGAAGCGGGTATCTCGAAGTCGTAGGAGACCTTGAGGTCTTTTTTGACCTGGCGCAGAACGTTCTCAAAGACAGATCCATCCATGCCCAGCACCACGTTTGAGAACATCTGGATGAATCTCCTGTAGCTGTCTAGGGCAAATCTCTCATCGCCCGACTCAGCTCCGAGGGCTTTTACGGAATCGGCGTTGAGACCGAGATTCAGGATGGTGTCCATCATGCCCGGCATGGAGACAGCGGCCCCGGAACGCACCGAGACCAGAAGCGGGTTGGTCTTTCCGCCGAAAGTCTTTCCTGTCTCCTTTTGGAGTTCCGTCATTGCGCCCCGGATCTCGTCCCACAACACCTCTTCAAGGAGCTGTTCCCCATGTTTCAGGTATTCAAGGCAGGCCTCTGTAGAGATGGTAAATCCCGGCGGAACAGGCAGGCCTATCCTGAGCATCTCGGCCAGGTTGGCACCCTTCCCGCCCAGGAGATCTCTCTTTTCCGCACTTCCCTCTGTGAAATGGAAAACGAACCTCTTCCTTTTATTTCCGGCTTCCGTCATTCTCTCCGACCTCCCCGGCTATAAATGTAAGATCAAGCTCTCAGGTAATCCAGGATCTCCTGGGCCGTCTCCTCAATGGCCCTGTTTGTGACGTTCAATACACGGCAGCCAATTTTGCGCATGATATTCTTGGCGAACTGTAGCTCTTCCTCGACCCTCTCCCACTGGGCATAGTTGGATATCTCAGAATCAAGCCCCAGTAGTCGAAGCCTCTCCCGCCTTATGTCCACTAGCTTTTCAGGTTGGACCGTCAGACCGAATACCTTTTCGGGCGGGATATCGAAGATCTCCTTCGGAGGTTCCGTCTCAGGTATAAGTGGGACGTTGCCCACCATAAAACCCCGGTGGGCAAGGTACATGCAGAGCGGAGTCTTGCTCGTCCGTGACACTCCGAGGATGACCACGTCCGCCAAAAGGAGGTGTTCCGAACATCTTCCATCATCACACTTGATGGCGAACTCAATGGCCTTGACCCTGCGGAAATACTCCTCGTCCATTCTTCTCATCAAACCCGGGGTCTCAAGGGGGGGGTGTTCGAGCCGTCTCTCGAGCATATCAAGGATCGGACCGAGGATGTCTATCACGTCGGTCCTTTGGTAGCCGGCCTTCTCCATGAACCAGCGCCTCAGGTCGTGATCGACAAGGGTGCAAACGACCATTGCCCTTTCCTTCTCGGCCTCTTCAAGTACCTCAAGGGCCCTGTCCTTGTTGTTGATGTAACGGAACCTCTGCAGGGTTATGGCGTCCGTAGCGAACTGGCTCAGTGCCGCTTTCGCAACATGCTCGGCCGTCTCGCCGGTAAAATCGGAAACCACGAATACCTGCAGGGGTTGACGATCTCCTTTTTCAACCATTACCAGACCTCCGGGATCCGTACGGGATCTGTTACAACTATCTTGTCTTCAGCAGCCCCAGATCCCCTGATGTCTTGAACAGCCCGTTGCACCTTTCAAGAAGAGCTATCCTATTGTTCCTGATATGTTCATCGTTGTCCATCACCAGCACCTTGTCGAAAAAGGCGGAAATGAACGGCTCCAGCTTCGAAAGAACCTGAGTCAGCTCGTTCCAGTCGCATGAACCGACAGCCTCTTCGACCTGGGGTGAGAGAAGTTCCACTGCATCGTAGAGCTCCCTTTCAGCGTCTTCCCTCAACAGATCGGGGTCAAGCTCAAGGCCAAAAATCTCTGCTTTCTGAAGGATGTTCCTGACCCTTACGGCCGACGTGACCAGACCATTGAACCAGTCGGCCCCCTGGATCTCCTGGAAGGCCTCCAGTAGTCTAAGCGCCTGTTTTGGTCTCGATCCCGCCACAGAGATGGCAAGGGTGGTCAGTTCGTGGGAGTAGCCCTTTTCTCGAAGCTGGTTATGGAGCCTCTGAAGAATGAACCCCGTGGCGGCAGTTTTCTGGTCCTCTGAAAGCCCCCTCGACAAGGAGGAGATCTCCGTTAGAACAAGAACGTCTGCGTCAAGGTCCATCCCCCAAAGGATCTCGTTTAGCGTCCTCGAAGCCCTTCGTATCCCGTACTGGTCCTGGGAGCCCGTCGGCTGGAGACCTGCCTTGAACCCCCCCGTTATGGTGTCTATCCTGTCGCAAATTCCCACCATTGCCCCAATGATGTCGGAGGGGACCTTGTCCCCTGAAAAGGCAGGGAGGTACTGTTCGTAGAGCGCAAGGGCTACTCTGGGGTTCTCGCCGTTCCTAAGGGCATACTCCCGCCCCATAACCCCCCTCAGTTCAGGGAATTCGTAAACCATATCGGTGACGCTGTCTGCCTTGGAGAGCAGCGCGGCGCGGTCGACCATCTTCGTCTCCTCTGCTGAAAGGGACAGCATCTTGCAGAGGGAGGCGCAGAGTTTTCTGACCTGGGAAACCTTTTCGTAGACCGTCCCCAGTTTTTCGTGGTGGACGATCTTCTTGAGGAGGTCCACTCTTGCCGAAAGTGGAATCTTCTGGTCCTCCTCCCAGAAGAAGGACGCATCGGAGAGTCTCGCCCTCAGGACCCTCTCGTTGCCCTCTCTGACAACGGACATGTTTGTGGCACGGTTGTTGCTGACGCCTATGAAGAAGGGTTTCAGGGCCCCGGAACTGTCCCGGACCGGGAAGTAGCGCTGATGGTTCTTCATGGTCGTGATAAGGACCTCCTCGGGGATCCTGAGAAATGACTGGTCAAAGGACCCGAAAAAAGGTACGGGGTATTCAACGAGGAAGAGGTTCTCCTCCACCAAGTCCTTGTCCAGGACCGCCTTGCCGCCTATCTCCTTCTCGATGGATGATATGCCTGCCAGCATCTTTTCCCGTCTCTTCTCAGGATCAGCTATGACGAAGTTATCGTGAAGCTTCTCGAGATATTCACCGACGCTGAACACCTCGATCTTTCTGACACCCATGAAGCGATGTCCCCTTGTGAAGTTATCGGAGATCACCGTACCGAATTCGACCTTCAGTGTCTCCTCCCCGTAAATGGCAAGAAGCCATCTGACAGGCCGGGCAAAACGGTTGAAAGTTCCGTCCCAGTACATGCTTTTCGGGAAGGAGAGCCTTTTTATTATTCTTTCGAGTACTTCCGGGAGGATCTCGGAAGACGCTCTCCCCTCCTCCCTCTTGACAGCCACTACGAACTCCTGGCTTCCTATGCCCCTTTTCTCGAGGGAGTCGACATCGACGCCCTTGCTCTTCGCGAAACCCTTCGCGGCCTTGGTCGGATTGCCGCTTGGATCGAAAGCCGATGCCCAGGCAGGCCCCTTGAACTCCTCGGTCTTGTCCTGCTGCCGTTCCTCCAGGGACCGCACTATCAGAACGATCCTCCTGGGGGTTCCCAGGGTATGCATCTTCTCGAAGACCAGCCTTTCGGCCCGGAATTCCTCTTCCGCAATGGCTGCCGTCTCGGAAAGTGCAGGGGGGATGAACCTGGAAGGTATCTCCTCTGTCCCTATCTCTAGAAGAAGGTCCCTTTTGTTCATCGTTCTACCTCCCGGTCCTTTCCTCGAATTTGCCTGTCAGCGGGAAACCCATCTCTTCCCTCTGACTGACGTAGGACTGACAGCAGGCGCTTGCCAGGGCACGGACCCTGGAGATGTACCCCGTCCTCTCCGTAACGCTTATGGCGTTCCTCGCATCCAGCAGGTTGAAGGTGTGGGAACATTTCAGCACGTAGTCGTAGGATGGCAGCACCAGGCCCCTGGAAAGGGCGTTCCTGGCCTCGGCCTCGTACATGGAAAAGAGCCTGAAGAGCATTTCCGTGTCGGAGACCTCGAAGTTGTACGTCGAATGCTCTACTTCCCCCTTGTGGTGAACATCTCCATACCTTATTTTTCCCACCCATTCGAGGTCGTAGACGTTGTCCACTTTCTGGACGAACATGGCTATTCTCTCGATCCCGTAGGTTATCTCTGCCGGTACCGGGTCCATGTCTATGCCGCCCACCTGCTGGAAATAGGTGAACTGGGTGATCTCCATGCCGTCGAGCCATACCTCCCAGCCAAGGCCCCAGGCGCCTATTGTAGGCGATTCCCAGTCGTCCTCCACGAAACGGATGTCGTGGTCGGCGGGCTCGATCCCCATTGTCTTCAGGCTTTCCAGGTAGATATCCTGTATCTCTTCCGGGGCCGGCTGAATGATCACCTGGAACTGGTAGTAGTGCTGAAGGCGATTGGGGTTCTGTCCGTACCTTCCGTCGGTGGGGCGCCTTGACGGCTCCACGTAGGCCACCCTCCACGGTTCGGGCCCCAGCACCCGGAGGGTAGTAGCAGGGTTCATGGTACCCGCCCCCACCTCGATATCGTACGGCTGCTGAATTATACAACCCTGTTCAGCCCAGAACCTTTCAAGGCGCATCACTATCTCCTGCAGGTTCACCTGGATATTCCCCCTTCTGAAGCTGCATCACGATCTGTCCGACAGCGTCCTTGCAAGCTGCTTTGTGCATGACAGGACCTTCCCGGGATCGATCCCGGGCCGGCCCTTGATCGCCAGTATCTCACTGTAGCCCATGGTCGATGTGGAAATAAGTTCACTTCTTTCCCAAGGGCTGAGTTCCACTCCGTACCTTCCGCCGGAGCATCTTCCGCAGAATAGCGACTCTCCGCAGAAAAGGGCACCCCCCAGTTCGACACCGCAACCTTGACATCTCTCCAGGTCGGGTGCAAGCCCCCAGCTCTTCAGCCATCTCCAGTAGAACCGCCACGCTGCAAGGTCCACCCTCAGACTACCGGACTCCAGGATACATAAGGACCAATAGAAAATGGGCAGGAGGTCGTCGGAAGCATGTCCCGGAAGTGTGTATTTTACCAGAGAAGAAGCCCACTCCGCAGCACACCTTATGCGGGATGGGGAGCTCCTCAGGGACAGAAAGTCCTTTCTGACGTCTATCTCTCTTAGGTACCACCTGTTGGGCCCCCTGTATATGTGAAATGTGCCCCACACCAGGGGATCGGTGGCACCTCCGAACCGGACCTTGCCCCGGGCAGCACCTGGTGCGAGAAGCCAGACAGGCCCCTCCTTTTCGAGAAAGGCGTAAATGCTCCTGTCGCCCTCGTTGGAATCTTTCCTTCGGAGAACTACTCCACGTTTTCGGAGCAGCCCCTGGCCGACCCTGCTCTCCAAGTACGCATCCCCTCTATGTATAGCCCATTCTCCTGAGTTCCTTTTCGGAGTTCCTCCACCCGGGCCTTACCTTTACCCAGAGGTCCAGGTAGACGTTGTACCCGAAAACCTCTTCGAGCTCCTTCCGGGCGACTTCACCTATGCTCTTGAGCCTTGCCCCGCCCTTTCCAATAAGGATGGCCTTCTGGCCTGACCTCTCCACAAAGATAGTTGCCCGGACCAGCAGGCTTCTCCTCTCAGGGTACTCCTCTGGCGACTTGAACTCCTCCACGAGAACGGCAACGCTATGGGGCACCTCCTGCTCGGTCTGCCTGAACACCTGCTCCCTGATGACCTCGGCAGCGAGGAATCGTTCGGTGCAGTCCACCAGCCTGTCGTCCTCGAAGATGGGAGGTCCGGGGGGCATGATCGAAAAGAGGATGTCCAGGAGGAGATCGAGGTTGCGACCTTCAAGGGCCGATACCATTACAGTATGGATGAACTTCTTCCTTTCGGCGTAACAGTTCCATCCATCAGACAGGTCCGGAGGGCACGGTTCGTCGATCTTGTTCACCACCAGAACGACAGGAACGGTGACGCTCTTGAGGATGTCAAGAATGATCTCGTCAGCCTTCCCTATTCTCCTGTCTCGGGCTTCCACGAGAAAACAGACGGCATCTGCCATCTCAAGAGAGCTTGCCGCCTGTCTTTCCATGAAACGGCCCAGGCCGTGGAGGGGCCGGTGCAGCCCCGGTGTGTCTATGAAGACCATCTGCCCCCGCGGGTCGTTCAGAACCGCCCTGATACTGTTGCGGGTGGTCTGGGGCTTGTTCGAGACAATGGCGGCCTTGGCGCCCACCAGGGCGTTGATCAGCGTGGATTTGCCGACGTTGGGCCTTCCCACAACAACAACGTAACCGGACCTGAAAGTGGGGGCTTCGTTCATCCCCGGGACTCTCCAAGCTGAAAGGGCCTGGGAAAAAGATCCTCCAGCGAGATGACCTCAAGCCCTCCCTCGCCGTCTTCTAACACGACCGACATGGAGGGGTTGAACTCCGCCAGCACCTGCCGGCAAGCCCCGCATGGAGTACAGGGCACGCCAGGAGGACCTGCCACGGCTATTGCGATCGGGTTTACCCTTCCGGAAACCACGAGCATGGAGACGGCATTCCTTTCAGCACAGACCGAAAGGCCATAGCTACCGTTCTCCACGTTGCAGGCCCGGAAGACAACTCCATCCCCGGACAGGACAGCGGCGCCCACTGGAAATCCCGAGTATGGGGCGTAGGCGTTATCCCTCGCACCCCTTGCTTTCGCCATAAGATCTTTCAGGACCTGAAACGGCGGAGGAACTTGTTGTGATAATCCTCTCATTCCACTACATCTCCGATCCTGAACAGGTCGTCCATGGGGGTCACCCTGACCATTTTGATCCTGTGGTCCTCCACCTCAAGGACCTGGAACTCCCAGTGACCGTAAGGCAATCTCTGCCCCTTGTCCGGGAAGCGCCCGGCCAGGGACAGGACCAGACCGCCCACGCTGTCCATGTCGCTTGATTCGAAGGGATAGCCCAGGGCCTCGCTGAGATCCTCGAGCCCCATCTGCCCCCTGACAAGATAGCTGCCGTCGGGCTCCTTCTGGATCAGTGCGCTCTCATCGTCGTACTCATCCTGTATCTCCCCGACGATCTCCTCGATAAGGTCCTCAAGGGTGACCAATCCCGCAGTCCCCCCGTATTCATCGATCACTATGGCCATATGGACCCTCTTGCCTCTCATTACGTCGAACAGGTCCGCTATCCTCATCGTCTCGGGGACGAAGAGCGCCTCCCTGGCTAGTGAAGAAACCTGGATCGAGGTTTCGTCCGACATGAAAGCCCCGATAAGATCCTTCACATAGAGGATCCCCACAATGTGATCGGGGCTCTTCTCGTAGACGGGGAGCCTTGAGTGCCCGCACTCCCTGAACACCGGGATGGAGTCGCTTATGCTGATGTCGCCGGGGACGGCCACCATGTCTGTCCTGGGTATCATGATCTCGTAGACCCTGGTCTCCTCGAAGGTAATTACGCCGTGGATCATCCGGCGCTCCTCCTCTTCGAAGACCCCTGAGGCCTCCCCGATGTTGACCATCTGCTCTATCTCCTCCCTGGTCACAAAGGGGTGCTGGGATGAAAGATCGACCTTCATGAGGGATCCAAAGAACTTGACTATCCCCACGGTGATCCAGATAAGCGGGGAGAAGATCACGTTGATGAGCCTGAGGAGAGGCAGGGTTGTAGAGACTATCCCTTCGGGTTTCAGAATGGCTATGCTCTTGGGGAGTATCTCTCCGAAGATCACTACCACTACCGTCATGAAGGCCACGGCCAGCAGGAGTCCCTTCGCCCCTATAAGAGATATGGCCACCTGGGTCGCAACAGCGCTTGCGGCTATGTTGACAAGGTTGTTCCCGATAAGGATGACCGTCAGGGCCCTCTGCATGTCCGATATCAGCCAGTCTATTCCTTTTCTTCTTTGCGGGTTCTTTTCCTGGATCGCAAGGAGCTTACCGCGGCCTATGGAGGTGATGGCCGTCTCGCTGCTGCTGAAGAATGCCGAAAAGAGAAGAAGTACGACCAGGATCAAAATACTTTGGGCGATCTCTTGGTTCACCTACTGATCCATCCTTTCTTGTTGAGCCTTTGCCCCCGCTTCTCCTCCGGAGGCCAGGTAACATTCCACTCTGTCCCGATAACGCTTCTGGACCTCCCACATCTCGAGCCTTTTTTTCTCGGTTTCGTGGTCCCAACCGAAGAGGTGCAGAAGTCCGTGTACCAGCACCAGGGAGAGTTCCCTGAGGGGGGAATGTCCTGCCTCCGATGCGTTCTCGAGCACCTTTGCCGGACAGATCATAATGTCTCCCAGGAGACACTCGGGGAGATCCGGCGGGCAGGAGAACACCCCGTCGGAGGCATGGATGGGGAAGGAGAGCACATCCGTGGGATAATCCTCCCCCATGTAGCGGCCGTTCAGCCTGCTCATCTCTTCCTCGTCGATGAAACTGACCGAAAGGAGGATCTCCCCTGTCCGGTCCCAGCCTGGACAGAGGGTCAGAAAAGCCTCCTCTGCTACCGATCCCAGTGCACCCGGGATCCTCTCGATGATCCCGCCTGGCAACACTTCCTGTGAAGCGTCTGTAACCTCCGTAAGCACCTTCATGATCCGGAAGCCTCCATTGTCGTCCTCGCTTCTTCCGCGGTTCCTATGGGAGCGATCTTCCGCGTGTGATAGGCGTGTTTCAGGGTCTCGAGAAAGGCGGTCTTTATCCTGGTGAGGTCCTGGAGGGTAAGAGGCACATCGGAGAGCTGGGATTCGGCTATTTTTGTGTCAATTACCTCCTTTACCAATTCCTCCAGTTCACGGCTGTCGGTTATGGCTGAGGCGGCTGCCCTGACGGCGGCCTCGACCGAATCGGCAAGCATCAGTACCGCCGATTCCCGGCTCCTGGGACGGTCACCGGGATAACAGAACTGTTCCATGGGCAGGTCCGGGTCCAGGCTCAGGGCCTTCTTGTAAAAATAATGCAGACAGGTGGTCCCATGGTGCTCCTTGATGAAGACCCTGATCTTCTTGGGTATCCCGTACTGCCGGGCCGTTTCCAGCCCCTCCCTGACATGGGAGATTATTATCAGCGCCGAAAGGGTGGGTGCAAGTTCGTCATGAGGGTTGTGACCGATCTGCTGGTTCTCCACGAAGAACTGGGGTCGCCTGAGCTTCCCCACGTCGTGGAAGGATGCTCCCGCCTTGACGAGAAG
Source organism: Synergistales bacterium 58_81 (assembly GCA_001509095.1). Classification (GTDB taxonomy): domain Bacteria; phylum Synergistota; class Synergistia; order Synergistales; family Thermovirgaceae; genus 58-81. The sequence goes on from LGGV01000020.1 coordinate 14,589, forward strand.
AGGGTTCATCTTTAGCTTCTCGGCTGCGGCTTCGGCGAGGGTCCCGACCATCAGTGAGTGGTGGTAGGTTCCCGGAGTTTCTATCTGGAGCCTTTTCAACAGGGGGTGTGATGGGTGTGTAAGGTCAAC
>LGGV01000089.1 GCA_001509095.1 Synergistales bacterium 58_81
CATCTTCTTGATAAGCCCTTCTAGCTGTATCCCCGACGAAAAGGCGAACTTTACAAGCTCCCCGGCAGGGAGAGAACCTGCCCTCTCGGGAGCGAAGGGCCCATCTCCGTCGAGGGCGTTGTTGACATCGATCACTCTTCCCCTGCGGTGGGCTCCTACGGATATCCCTCCCCCCATATGGGCTACGATGAGGTTCACCTCTTCGTAGCTTTTGCCCAGTCCGGCTGAGGCTCTCCGGGCCACGGCCTTCTGGTTCAGGGCGTGAAAGATCGACCTTCTCTCTATCTCGGGGATCCCGGAGAGGCGGGCCTCCTCCGTCAGTTCGTCGACCACCACGGGGTCAACTATGAAGGCGGGGAGGCCGCCGGCCTCATCGGCTATCATCTTCGCCAGCGGGCCCCCGAGGTTACTTGCGTGGGAGCCATACCGGCAGCTCCTGAGATCCTCGAGCATCTCCTGGCTGACCCTGTAGGTCCCGCCGGGGATGGGGCGAAGGAGACCGCCCCTCCCCACCACTGCGTCGAGATCGTTCAGATCTGTGTTCTTTTCCTTCAGTGCCTTGCGGATCTCCTCAAGCCTGAACTGTTCCTGGGCAGGGATGCCAGAAAACTCCCTTAACCGGTCTGCATCGTACCTCTGGGTATCCGACCAGACCTCACTGGAACCCCTGTAGAGCGCCACCTTTGTGCTGGTGGAGCCGGGGTTGATGGCGAGAATGACGGCGGACTTCATCCGGGACCCCGGCAGTAACTACTTATTCTCGTAGGCCGAGAGGACGACCGCGGAAGCAATGGATAGCAGTTTCGTCTCGGGCGAATCGGACCTGCTGGTGAGCACCACGGGAGCCTTGGCTCCAAGGACCAGCCCGGCCGTCTTGTTGTTGGCGAAGTAGACTATGGCCTTGGCGAGCATGTTGCCTGCCTCGATGTCCGGGACGTGCAGGATGTCGGCATGACCGGCCACATCGGAGACTATCCCCTTGTGCATTGCCGACTCTTCGCTGATGGCATTGTCAAGCGCCAGTGGGCCGTCGATGATGCACCCCTTGATCTGGCCCCTGCGGTTCATCTGGGTCAGCATGGCCGCATCGATGGTGCAGGGCATGTCCTGGTTGACCACTTCGACCGCCGCCAGGGCTGCCACCTTCGGCGTTTCGATCCCGAAGGCGTGGGCAAGGTTCACGGTATTGTTGATCAGGTTGACCTTGGTCTGGAAGTCTGGGGCTATGTTGAAGGCCGGGTCGCAGATGAAGAAGATGCGGTCGTAGCCCTCCACCTGGTGGATGTAGACGTGGGAGAGGGTCCCTCCGCTGCGGAGACCGACCTCCTTGTTGAGGACCCCCCTCAGGAAGTTGGCCGTGGAGATCATGCCCTTCATGAGGATATCCGCCTGGCCGGAGGAGACCAGCTTGACGGCCTCGATCCCTATCTCCCCCTGTCCGCCCTTGACATCTACCACTTCGTAGTTCGAAAGGTCTATGCCCATAGGCTCGGTCACTTTCTTCAGCTTGTCGGCATCACCTACCAGGAACGCATCGGCGACCCCTTCCTTGCGGGCACTCTCGACAGCCTCCATGACCTCGGCGTCCTCGGCCAGGGCTACGGCTATCTTCTTGGGACCGATCTCCTTGGCATAGGCGAGCAGTTCAACCAGTGATGTGATCTTTTTCATCATTGAAACCTCCCTGCGTGAAATTTATAACATTCATTTTGCGATCTAGACACTATTAGGAAAGACAGCGAAGGCCACAGGAGGCAGACATCAGGGATCAGGAAAACCGGTAACCGGGGACGAGGGTTTACCCGTCGCCCGCTTACTGTCTCCTGCCGCCTTGATGCTACGCCTTTGCCAGCACCGCCCCGAAGGCTATGGAGAGGAGCTTGGTCTCGGCGTTGTCAAAGCGGCTGGTCAGGACGATGGGCTTCCGGGCGCCGACGATGACCCCTGCGCCTCGTCCACCCGACATGTAGAGCATGACCTTGCCCATTAGGTTGCCGGCCTCGATATCGGGAACCACCAGGATGTCCGCCTTGCCGGCCACTTCCGAGACAATGCCCTTGTGTCTTGCCGACTCCTCGCTAACGGCGTTGTCCAGCGCAAGGGGTCCGTCAACGATGCACCCCTTTATCTGCCCCCGGCGGTTCATCTGGGTCAGCGCGGCGGCATCGATGGTGCAGGGCATGTCCTGGTTCACCACCTCCACTGCGGCCAGGAGCGCGACCCTGGGGCACTGGACACCCAGCTTGTGGTAGCACTCCACGGCATTCTCTATGATCCCCTGCTTGGCTGCCAGGTCGGGGTACATGGACATTCCCCCGTCGGTCATGCAGAAGACCTTCCCGACCTTGGGGATCTGGAAGAGGAAGACATGGGACAGGAGGGAACCGGAACGAAGCCCCCACTCCTTGTTCAGAACGGCCTTCAGCAGCGTGGCCGTCTTGACGTTCCCCTTCATAAGAAGGTCGGCCTCCCCCGATGAAACGGCCTTTACGGCCAACTCGGCGGCCCGACCCTCATCGGGTTCTTCCACCATTTTGAAGGAGGAGACATCTATGGACAACTCCGAGGCTATCTTCTCCACCTTGCCCCTGTCCCCGTAGAGGATCGGCGATATTACCCCCCTCTCCTCGGCTTCCGCCACGGCGCCGAGGATATCCTCACCGTGAGGCGCGGCCACCGCAAGGACCATGGTCTTGCCCGACTGGCTTCTTTCAAGCAGAAAATCAAGGGTTTCGAACGACATTACATCACGCCCTCCTTAAAACACTGTCCCTGTAGACCAGGGCTTCTTCCTGTCCCGACAGGACCCTCAAGGCCCCCTGTGCGAGGGCCCTCATCTCATCCTCGCCCGGGTAGACCAGCACCGGGGCTATCCACTGGACCCGGGAGGTTATGAGCCCGACGAAAGAGACGTCGTGAGCTATTCCCCCTCTGAAGCGCCATGGCCCTGTAGACGAGGTCCGCATTCCTGTCGCCGGCATCGACCCTGGAGGATACCTCCCTCATGTCGCTGGTCCCGAGATAGGCCTTGAGCCCGCCGTTCCCAACAATCCGTTTTCTCAATCCCCCCATGGTGAAGCTTCCGTTGAAGCAGAGGCGAGCCAGGTCCCCTGCCGGGAGACCACCCGCCCTCTCCGGAGAAAAGGGACCGAACTCGTTGGCGTTGTTGAGGTCCACCATCCTTCCGTGACGGTGGGCGCATACGGTTATCCCCCCACCCAGATGGGCGACTATGACGTCGAGCTCGTCCCAGGGCTTCCCCAGGTCCTCGGCGGCCATCCTGACGGTGGCCTTGATGTTGAGCGCATGGCCGAGGGATCTCTTGGGGAGCTCCGGGAGACCCGTCAGGCGCGAGATGTCGTCCAGTTCGTCCACGGCTACGGGGTCGACGATAAAGGCCGGGATGTTCCTGGGCCGTGCGATCGCATCAGCTATTATCCCGCCCAGGTTGGAGGCGTGCTCCCAAGGCTTCCCCCTACGAAGGTCGCTGATAAGACCCTCGTCCACCCTGTAGGTCCCGCCGGGGATGGGGTCCAGAATCCCACCCCTTCCGACGACCGCATCGAGGGAGTCAAGGTCGCTCCCGTTGGCCCTGCAGGCATCCTCGATGGCCTTCATCCTGAATTCGTACTGGTCGGCAACTTTTGAGAAAGAAGAGATCTCCTTTGGATCGTGATTCACCGTCTCCTGCCACAACCGCTCATTGCCGGAGAACCAGGCTATCTTCGTGCTCGTCGAGCCAGGATTGATAGCGAGTATCTCTGGAGCCATCGCTTCGCCTCCCTGAAAGGATCTTGTAACTTTTCATGGAAATTATACACTTGTTCCAGTCTTAAACCCGACCTGATGAAGTATACTGTTCTCCGTCGCAAAATTCAAAGCTCCCGGGGAGGCTCCCTTTATGGTCATTTGTTACGCTGACGGGCTTTTCAAGGAACTTAACGAGATATCCCTGCCCCTTTCCGACCTCGCTTTCCAGAGAGGCATAGGGGTCTTCGAGACGATCAGGACCTACGACAGGAGGCCGATGGCCCTTACTCCTCACCTTGAGAGGCTCGCATCGTCGGCGGCCGGCTGCAGGATCGCCCTCCCCCTGCCCCTGGAGGACATGAAGGGCATCATAAGAAAGGGCATCGATCTCGTCGATGGAGAGGTGAAGATCAGGCCCTTCATTACGGGCGGTGACGCCTTCGACAATGAGCTCGGCTTTACCAGACCCCGTCTTTTCATATTCTTCGAACCCCTCTGCCCTCTACCTGAAAAGGACTACAGCGAAGGGATCTCCCTGCACCCCGTAGATCAGGCAAGGCCCATGGCCAACATCAAGAGCATAAACTACCTGGAGAGCTTTCTCCCCCTCGCCGAAGACCCGGAAGCCCTTGAGGTACTCTACTGCCCCGGAGGAGAGATAACCGAGTCGTCCCACAGCAACGCCTTCATGGTCATAGGGGGGAAGATCGTCACTGCCCCCGAGGAGAGGGTCCTTCCCGGGACCATGAGGAGTATGACCCTGGAGATGGCCCGAGATGCAGGCTTCTCCGTCGAAAAGAGATGCCCCTTGAGGGAAGAGCTCCCCCTCTGCACCGAGTTCTTCATAACCGGCAGCATAAAGGAGATCCTCCCCGTCGTCCGGATCGGCAAGACCACCGTAGGCGGCGGCAAGCCGGGTCCGGTCTCAGCCCATCTGAGGCGGCTCTATCTGCAGAACCTGGGGAGGTGGGGGGAGTAGGGACCTGGAGGCGTAGAACTTCTTGCTTACTCACGCCTTCCCGATCCACGACTCACACTCTTTTCTATCTCCTCCAGGGTTTCGACGATATCGCCGTGGATCACCCCATCGGCCATATAGTCCAGCTGGGTCGGGGTCATGTTGATGATGAAGAGCTTCGCTCCCGCCCTCTTGGCCAGCATGGGGTAGGCGTTGGCGGGGGATACCTCCAGGGAAGAACCCAGGACCAGGAAGGAGGAAGCCGTCCCGGAGAGCTCTTCGGCCGCGTCCATGGGCCCCTCGGGGAGCATCTCTCCGAAGAGGACCACGCCCGGTCTCAAGGGTCCTCCGCAGGCCGGACAGTCGTCCCGCTCTAGAAAGAGGCTGTTGTCGTAGGGGGCCCTGCAACGGGAGCACCGGACCCTTCTGAGGTTGCCGTGCAGTTCGTGGACCTTCATTGAGCCCGCCTCCTGG
>LGGV01000021.1 GCA_001509095.1 Synergistales bacterium 58_81
CCTGAACTCCCATCATGGCGAACACCCCCTGGCAGTATCTATTTTACCGGGTATTCGCCCTTTTTCGCCTTCATTTTCGCCATTTGGGCAACAGCCCGTGTAGGTTTGACCCCTATGACCTTCGCAAGCGGAATGCAGATCAGCGGTTTGGTCCCTCCGAGTGTTTTTCCTCGAACGGTGAGTGGCTTTTGGGGTAGTGGTCTTATCATAGGTCTTCCTCCTCGCGGATCTGTAATAATTCGTCTGGGCTTCCGTAGTATGGAAAGGCGTACTGTCTACCGGATTTCCGTCTTTTCAATTCACTGTATTGACTGATCCAATGTCAACACCCCGGCGGCCTCTCGGGGAAGCGGGAACTCGCCAACCTGCGGATCGAGGATCCCTGTCCGGCCTTGACCTCATGAAAGAGTTGTGGTAGCAATAGATACAAAAGTCCACTTAGCGGCGAGAGTTTCTATACAGCGGAAAACATAAATTTTTTACATTGGGAGGCGCGGATGATATTGAGGAAACTGCACCGAAAGCTTTTCTGGAACATTTGAAACCATGGGGGGAGAAAAATGAAAACCGATTTGGTCAGTTATCAGTTGGTTGGTTTACTCGAAAAACGAGGTGTCGAAAAGATTTTCGGTCTTTGCGGTCACACCGTCATTGCGTTGCTGGACGCGATAAAAGACAGTAAGCAGATCGAATTTATCTCGGTTCGTCACGAACAGATAGCTGCTCACGCAGCGGACGGCTACGCGAGAGGCAAAAACGATGGAACGCCTGGAGTCGTTATGACTCACCTGGGGCCCGGTCTCACGAATGCGACGACCGGTGTGGCTGAAGCAGCACTTAATTCCATTCCTATGGTCGTCATAGCCGGAGATGTCCCCAGCACGTATTTCGGCCGCCATCCCCACCAGGAAATCAATCTTCACGCTGATGCTTCCCAGTTCGAAATTTATAGACCTATCGTAAAAAGAGCCTGGCGGGTAGACAGACCGGAGCTTCTGCCAGAAATAATAGACAAGGCCTTCCGTCTGGCCGTTACCGGGCGTCGGGGCCCAGTGCTAGTTTCCATCCCAATGGATATATTTTCCATGGAAATCGAAACCAAATTTTTCGAACGACGCTATGACAACATGCCTGAGTTACCCAAACCTGGTTTGCATCCTTCCGACGCCGAAAAGGTCGTCCGTATGCTTGCGGAGGCTGAAAATCCTATCCTCTATCCCGGAGGAGGCGTCATCTCAAGCGGAGCTGCAGGCCTTTTGAAGGAACTGGCAGAGCATTTCCAGATCCCCGTGCTTTACACTCTCATGGGAAAAGGTTCCATTCCAGATGACCATCCTCTTGCCGTAGGTATGACCGGTTTCTGGGGCACGAAATTCAACAATGCCATGGCCCTCAAAGCCGATGTGATGCTTGCCATAGGGACTCGTCTTTCCGAGGCGGACTGCAGCTCATGGTACAGGGGTGAGACTTTCGACATTCCACCCACGAAGCTGATTCATATCGATATCAACGAGCAAGAAATCGGACGGAATTTCAAGACTGAAGTCGGCCTGATCTGTGACGCAAAAAGAGCCCTGGAATCTATTCTTGAAGCGGCAAAGAACCTTTATCCCGAGGGGTTAAAACGGGAGGAAACGGTAAAAGAAATAGCCGCGGCGAAGAAAAAGTACAGCGATTCCCTCCTCGAGGCGCAGACTTCGGACCAGTTCCCCATGCGTCCCGAGCGGATTTTGGCTGATCTCCGGCAGGTTCTCCCGAGAGACGGATATGTTGTGGCCGATGTGGGCTGGAATAAAAACGGCGTCGGGCAGCAGTTCCCGATTTATGAGCCTGGCACCTTCTTGCCGCCTGGCGGATTAGCAACGATGGGTTACGGGCCGTCTGCCGCTCTCGGAGTCAAAGTTGCCCGCCCCGACAAGAAGGTCGTAGCCCTCATAGGCGACGGAGGCATGTCCACCAACGTATCCCCAATGGCCACAGCTGTGGAAAAAGGGATTGCGGTCGTATGGGTCGTGATGAATAACGCGGCCTTCGGGACCATTGCGGGCCTCGAAAAGGAGCATTACGGACACCAGTTCGGTACGCTCTTCAGAAAAGGCGATGAACCCTATTCGCCTGATTTTGCGACTATCGCCCGTGGCTACGGTGTCGAAGGAGTCACTATAAAAAAAGCCGAAGATTTTAAACCAGCCCTCGAAAAGGCGCTGCAAGCGGAGAAGCCTTATCTGATCGACGTGAGAATGGAAAACGCCCCCGTGGAAACCGCCGGATGCTGGAACATTAACGACATTTATGCAAGGCGCGGCGAGAAAAAAGCCAGAAGGATATGGGAGTAGTGCTGCTGGCACATGATCGGTCAATAATTCAATAACTAAATTAACGACAATCCTGAAATATCGTGAATAAAAGGAGAGTTTTGTATGGCTAAAAACAGGGAATGCACCCCGGAACAGGAAGAAATACTGAAACAACACGTGGAGCGGGCTCGCAAGGTTCAGCCGATTATCGAAAAGTACGATCAGGAACGTGTGGATCGCATGTGCAGGGCCGTGGCCTGGGCGGCGGGGAACCCTGCGGATTTTGATCGCCTCTGCAAGATGGGCGTTGATGAAAGCGGTGCCGGGGACAGAAATGGCCGATACGGAAAACGTCACAAGATTTTGGGCATCCTGAGAGATGCCTTGCGCCAGAAAAGTGTCGGGATCATAGAAATGATTCCTGAGAAGGGACTGACCCGATACGCCAAACCGGCAGGGCTGATTGTTTCGCTCATACCCATGACGAACCCCGAGTTGACTCCGATAGTTACCGCGATCTACGCCTTGAAGGCCAGAGACGTTGTGATCTTTTCACCTCACCCCCGTACGAAAAAGACAACCTTTGAGGTCGTCCGCCTCATGCGTAAGGCGTTGCAGGCCATAGGGGAGCCAGAAGATTTCCTGCAGTGTGTAGAAGATCCCAACATGGCAATGGTTCAAAAGCTCATGACCATGGGAGACCTGATAATGGCCACGGGTGGTCCGGCCATGACCAAGGCCGCTCACAGTTCCGGGAAACCATCCTATTGTTCGGGAGCCGGGAACGCAACGATGATTTTTGACGAAACCACTGACATAGAGATTGCCGCCCGCAACACTCGAATCAGCAAGACAAGCGACTTCGGTTCGGGATGTTCTGCCGACGGCAATCTGATAATTTGCGGCGGTATATACGATCAGATGGTGGAAGCCCTCATAAAAGAGGGTGGGTATCTTGCCAACGATGAGGAGAAAGCCCTGCTGGAAAAGGCAATGTGGGATGAAGAGGGTCATCGACGTGTCGAGACCGTTGCCGTTTCGCCGCAAAGACTTGCGAAAGCAGCAGGCTTCGAGATCCCCGAAGACCGAAAGTTCATCATGGTCGTCGGAGACGGCATCGGTAAAGAATATAAATTTTCCGGAGAGAAGCTTACTACCCTTCTGACTCTGTTCCGCTATGACGGCGAATTCGAGAATGCGCTAAAGATGATGGAGGAGATCTTCAAGGTCGGTGGGCGCGGTCATTCCTGTGGCATCTACAGCCACAATGAAGAACACATACATCAGCACGCCTTGCGTGCTCCCGTGACAAGGATCATGGTGCGTCAGCCTCAATCAAAGGCCAACGCGGGAAGCGCCGAAAACGGGATGCCCATGACGTCAAGCATGGGATGTGGTATCTGGGGCGGCAATATTGTTTCCGAGAACATCGCTTTGAAACATTACATGCAGTATACATGGGTGGCCCGTCCGATCCTCAGGGATCAGCCTGAAGAAGAGGTGTTGTTCGGCGAGTTTTATGATCCCTCTGTCAAGCGCCCGTCCTGACCGAAAAATGAACTGCGGCGCGAGGTGAGATAACTGATTTTGCCTTGCGCCGCAAAAATTCCGTAATTTACGGTTTTTTCAGAACCTGAGATTGAATAATAAGAAATTCAAGAATTTACATAAAAGCATACAAATTATCTCGAGCCAATCTGCTTGTCGACTGGTAAGGAGCCGATCACGGGCAAAGAAAAAGGAGCGTGCTTGTCATGTTGAAGGGCTATCCAGTAAGAGAATCCCTTTCTCCTGCAATGCACAACGCGAATTTCCGTTCATTAGGCATGAATGCCGTTTATACCCCTTATGAAGTCAGACAGGAAAAGCTCGGGAGAGTGATTCCCGCACTCGAGGTTCTTCGCTTCAGGGGGCTCAACGTCACCATGCCCCTGAAGCAGGAAGTTATTAAATATCTCGACGAGCTAGACGAAATTGCCGCACTGTGCAACGCCGTGAACACCGTCTACTGGCACGGCGGCAAGCTGTGCGGCTCCAATACCGACGGTGTTGGTTTCGTCCGGGGTTTGAAAGAGCAGGGAAGGTACGATCCTACCGGGAAACATTGCGTTATCTTCGGTGCTGGAGGTGCCGCGCGAGGAGTGGCCTTTGCGCTCTGTGCTGCGGGTATAAGTTCCATCGCCCTCTGGAAGAGGAAATCCGATGATGAAAAACTTCAGAAACTGGCCTCCGATCTCAATGCCTACCGTCAGGGTGTCTGCAAGGTGCAATCCAGTGACGAGGATGATATTCCAACCCTTCTGAAGGAAAACGAGCTGGTGATAAACGCCACGCCTCTTGGCATGGAGCCTAACGTTAATACCGTTCCCTTTGATACGTCCCTTCTCGACAGCAGGCATATGGTCTGTGACCTGGTCTATGTCCCCCATGATACACGTTTTCTGAGGGAGGCCGAAGCCAGGGGGGCGAGGATCCATTATGGTTACTGGATGACCATCTGGCAAGGAGTAGAAGCCTTCAGGAAATGGACCGGGAAAGATCCCGACGTGGAAGTCATGACAAAAACGATTCTGGAACATTTGACGAGGGATGATGCCAGATGACTCAATTGTCTGAACTACCCCGACAGGTGAGGATCTGCGAGGTCGGGCCGCGAGATGGGCTTCAGAATGAAAAAACCCTTTTAACCGTCGAGCAGAAGGTCGAGCTGATAGAAGACGTCATTGACGCCGGGGTCAAAAGCATAGAAGTTGGCTCTTTTGTCCACCCCAAAGCGGTTCCGAGCATGGCCGACACCGACGAAGTCGTTAGACGGCTTCCGAGAGACAATGGAGTCGAATACCGTGGACTTGCCCTCAATTTCAAGGGTGTTGAAAGAGCATGCTCGGACGGGATCACGAAGGTAAAGCTTTCCGTTTCTGCCAGCCCAACCCATTCAAGGCAAAACAGCAACGCCTCCCCAGAGGAAGTCATCTCAAGTTTCAGGCAATCCGCTGAGTACTGCAGGGAAAAGGGCCTTCCAGTCAGCGGTGCGATTTCCACAGCTTTTGGCTATTATGCGGAAGGCGTCATCCCGCTTGGCATGATTTACCCCATTGTCGATGCTTACATCGATGTAGGGATAACCGAAATATCCATGTCGGACACCACGGGAATGGCAAATCCCGAACAGGTGTTTTCCTATATGAAGTCACTCATGGAGCGTTACGGAGATGTAACCTGGACGTTGCACGTTCACAACACCCAAGGCATGGCTCTGGCGAATATATTCGCCGCCCTCCAGGCGGGCGTGACGCACTTTGATGCCTCTTTCGCTGGCCTTGGAGGTTGCCCCTTTGCACCCGGGGCTTCGGGAAACGTAGCGACGGAAGATGTGATCAACATGTTGCACGCCATGGGAATACAGACGGGTATTGATTTTGACAAGATGCTCGAGGTGGCGCGAAAGGTAGAAAGGTTTACAGGGCATCCAGGCGACAGCAGCATGCTGCGCCTTTCGGCCTGCCGGAAGCGGGGTTAGGGAAAACCGGAAAAGTAAGCCTCGCAAAAGCGCTGGCCGGAAGCCTGATCTGAAGTGGGGTGATAAGGGTTGAAAATAATCCGGTGGCTGGATGAACATCTCGAAGAGTACACATTGAGCGGGCTTTTGGTCGTTATTGCCAGTGTCATGATGCTCCAGGTGATCATGAGGTACGCCTTCAATGCTTCGCTGTCCTGGGCCGAGGAGGCCTCGCGCTATGCTTTCGTCTGGTCTGCCCTGGTGAGCATCGGCTACAGCATCAAGGAGGGCAGCATCCTCAAGGTCGACACGCTCGTGGAAGCCGCACCCAAATGGTTCAGAAACTTGCTCGTTAATGCCGGAAACTGTGTCGTGACGGTGTTTTTTGGGTATCTTTTTATCGTCTCCGTACCGGCGGTGCAAAAAGTTATGCGAACAAGTCAATTGAGTCCGGCTCTCAGGATCCCCATGGGGTGGATATATTTCGCAGCAGTAGTGGGCTTTCTTCTGGCGACCGTGCGTTCTGTCCAGAAAACCAAAGAGGACTTCGTCGAGTCCGTAAGGAAGAAGGGTACGTAAAGATGGTCATGCCGTTGTTTCTCATCCTGCTTGGCGGGCTCGCTTTAGGTATTCCGATCGCAGTCGCCCTGGGATTTGCAACTATTTTCCCCGGGCTGACGACTCCGGGTTTTCCTGCATCGGTAGAATATGTTGTTAGAAACGTAGTAAGCGCCCTGGACAGCACACCCATGCTTGCCATCCCACTATTCATTCTCTCCGGCAACATAATGACGAAAGGTAAAATATCGGACAAACTCTTCAATTTTTTTGCTTATTTCATCGGGAATTTCACCGCCGGCGTTCCCATGACTGCAATCGTGACCTGCCTGTTTTACGGGGCCATTTCCGGCTCGGGTGTCGCCACCACGGCAGCGGTAGGCGGAATGGCAATCCCGTTTTTGACGAAGCTGGGTTACGATAAGGTTTACAGTGCAGCTCTTGTGGCCACCGCGGGTAGCCTCGGTGTCATAATTCCTCCAAGCATCCCCTTTGTCACCTACGGAGTCGTTACGGGTGTGTCCATTGGCAGCCTTTTCATCGCGGGCATCATACCGGGGATTGTCATCGGGTTGAGCCTCATGGTATACGCCTACATCTACGCAAAGGTACATGGCGAGGACCGGGAAAAGATCTCACAAAAGGTGTCGGAACTCAGATCGGGTGGCTTCTTCGGTCTTTTCAAGGAGAGCTTCTGGGCGCTTCTCGCTCCGGTCATCATACTCGGAGGCATCTACAGCGGCATCGTGACACCCACAGAAGCGGCTGCCGTCTCGGTGTTCTATGCTCTTTTGGTCTGTCTTTTCGTTTACAAGAGCCTGAGCTTCAAGGAACTGGGAGCGGTGCTGACCGACACCGTCAAGTCTTATGCTCCAATCGTTGTGCTTTTGTCCCTTGCCATCGTCTTCGGTCGAGTCCTGGCCTTGCTGCAGGCTCCCGTGGCGTTGAGGGATTTCGTACTCCAGAACTTCGCAGGCAACAAGTACATATTTCTGTTCGCACTGAATGTAATACTCCTCATCCTCGGCATGTTCATGGATGTCGGACCTGCCATTGCCATCCTGGCTCCCATGATGCTGGCTTCCGCCACGGCTCTGGGAGTAAGCCCCATACACCTGGGGGTCGTCATGGTGATAACCCTTGCAGTTGGAATGGCCACCCCGCCTTTTGGGGTGGACCTTTTTGTAGCGGCTCCGCTCATAAAGGAGCAGGTAATGAAAGTGGGCATAGAGGCGATTCCCTTCATCGTCGCGTTCATAATAGCGCTGTTTTTAATCACCTATATCCCGCAGCTGAGCCTTGTGTTCCTGTGAGGCAAGGGTGCTTGCCTCGGGTATGAAGACGGTCTTTACCGTACTCAAAGGAGGTGGAAAGGGGAAAAACGGTCCCGATGTTTTGTGGAACTCGTTATCAGGATACCACATACCGTTTATGCATGAGGAAACCGGGAAAACAAAAAAGGAGGAGGTACAGGAGATGAAACGCTCAAGATTTCTTACACTGTTACTGGTAATCGCCTTTGCGGTTATGGCGGTGCCTGGTTTTATCGGCACGGGCCAGGCCCAGGAATATACGTTGCAGTTGGCAGGCGCATATCCTTCCACCGGCGAAACTCCAAGGGCTCTTGCGACGGAGAAGATCAAGGAGCTCATCGAATCCAAGTCCGATGGGAAAATAAAAGTGCATGTTTACCTTGACAGCCAGCTCGGCGGCGACAGGGAAATCCTTGAAGGTTGTCAGTTGGGTAACATTTCTATGGTTTCCCAGACCACGGCGCCGCAGGTAGGGTTTATCCCGGAACTCGCCATTTTCGACATCCCCATGCTTTTCGAGAATCTGGACGTGGCAAGGAAAGCCCTTTCCGGACCCTTCCGGGCCCAGCTCGATGAATGGTACGAAAAGGCCGGACTCAAGTTGCTCCTTTTCGAACCCATCTATTACCGGGAGACTACCAGCAACAGAGCTCTCGAAAAGGTAGAAGACTTCAAGGGGTTGAAAATCAGGACCATGGAAAATACCTACCACATGGCCTTTTGGAAGGCCCTTGGGGCCAACCCTACTCCGCTTAACTTCGCCGAACTTTACGTCGCGCTGCAGCAGGGTATCGTGGATGCGCAGGAGAATCCTTACGAGATAATCTGGGCAAGCAAATTCTATGAAGTTCAGAAAAACCTTGTCAACACGCACCACATAGCGTTTATCCTGAGCATAGCCATGAACAAGGATCTATATGATGGGATGCCTGACGAATACAAGCAGATTGTCAACGAAAGCATGCAGGAAGCTGCTGACTATCTCTTCAACCTGGCCAAGGCAAAGAACGATGGAATGCTGGCCTCACTCGAAGAGGTCGGAATGAATATTTCCGATCCAAATCCTAAACTGAGGGCCGAACTTAAGAAAGCAGCCGGTGAAGTCGAGAAGATGATCAGGAAGCAGGTAGGAGACGAGGTCGTAGACAGCCTGATGACGGCGACGGAAGAAGCGTCGAAATAACCGTGCATCAATAAGAGGGCCCGGGCTTTCAGCCATCACGGGTCCTCTTTTTTATCTTTCAGGCGCCTCCACACATGGCTTTAACCAGGCAGGCGTGCATAGAGGAGCGGTGAAATGAAAAGGAAAGTCATTACTGTGGGGATAGCAGGGGCAGGCTACGCAAGCACGTTGCACTGCGACGGTTACAAGAAAGTATATGGTACGGAGGTCCGGCTGAAGGCGATCTGCGATTTGGATTTGGAAAGGGCCGGAAAAGTGGCGGCTTCCCAAGGCATAGAGAAGGTATCTTCCGATTTCAGAGCTCTCCTCGAAGATGACGAGATAGACCTGATAGATATTTGCACGCCCCCTTACGCGCATTCGCAAATGATAAAAGAGTCCCTTGCAGCCGGTAAACACGTCATATGCGAGAAACCCCTTACGGGTTACTTCGGAAGCAGTGGAGACCCCAGGCCGATAGGCAGGAAAGTTTCAAAAAGAAAGATGTACGAGCGCCTCACCGAAGAGCTGGGCGTCCTTGGCGAAGTTGTGAAGACCAGCGGCAGGCTTTTCATGTACGCCGAGAACTACGTTTACGCGCCTGCGGTGCAGAAAGCGGCCGAAATAATTCGCGACAAAAAGAGCAAGATCCTTTTTATGAAAGGGGAAGAGTCCCTCGCTGGCTCAAGTTCTCCCGTAGCGGGGCGCTGGGACAAAACGGGCGGTGGATCCCTCATCCGTGTAGGCAGCCACCCCCTTTCTGGCATTTTATGGCTGAAGAAACAACAAGCACGTGCAATAGGTGAAGAAATCACCATTAAGAGCCTGTGCTGTGACACCGGAACGGTCACTTCCGCCCTCGAAGCTTCGGAACGCGGAAATTTCAGAACCATTCCAGAAGATGTCGAAGATACGGCGACGCTTACATTGACCTTTTCCGACGGTTCAAAAGCCCTGATTGTCGCCTCTGACGCAGTCCTTGGGGGGACGAACAATTTTATAGAAATATACGCTCATGATGCCGCGCTGGTTTGCAGGCTGACTCCCCCGGGTTGTATGGATACCTATTTCCTGGACGAAACAGGACTCGAGGGCACGAAAATCGCAGAAATGCTGCCGACCTATATGGGATGGCAGCATGCCTTTGTAGCTGACGAAATCCTGAGAGGGTATTCGGGCGAAATCCAGGACTTCGTGGAATGCGTGCTCGAAGGCAGGAAGCCCCTTTCCGATTTTGACCTGGCTTCGGAGACGATCAGGATTATTTATGCCGCCTATTGGTCCGCTGAAGAAGGACGAACCATCTGCCTGTAGATGCATCGAAAAGGGTCAGCCGAGAAGTGGCAAGACTAGCGCAAGAAGGGGCATGACAAGAGCAGTGGCGAGGGTGGAAAGAAACCAGCAGCTGTTCGCCATGTCCAGATCAAGATCGTAGAGTGAAGGAGGTACCGTGGCCGTATATGCAGGAGGCATGACGGAGAGGACTAAAACCACCTGAAGGATTGCCAGATCGTCCCGTACGTTCAAACCGAGAAGAAAAGCCGTTAGAAAGACCACTAGGGGGGAAAGCAGAAACTTTATTCCCATTGTGGCCAGGGCTTCGCGGATATAATATTTCATCCTGCCGAAGTGCAGTCCGAGCCCGATAGCAAAAAGCATAAAGAAGGCATTTGCGGGAATGAGAATGGAGTTAAGCGTAGAATAAAATGTCGGTCGTGGAATTCCTGCCAGGTTCAAGACAAAACCTGCGACCATGGCTGTCAGCGCCGCGACGATGAAATAATCAGAAAAGACCCGGCGCAGTATACCGAAAAAAGAGAAGGAAAAGTGTTCTGGCTGTGGGCTGAAACTTTTTGCCACGGGAAAGCCGATGCCGTAGAACATGACCTCGATAAAAAGCTTGTATAAAAGGACAAAGGCGTATCTTTCTTCACCGAAAAGCAGAAATACCGCAAGGCCGCCTAGGGACCCCAGGTTCGAGAAGAAGCCGCAGCAGAACAACGCTCCGATACGAGATCTGTTGAGTCCCATTATCTTGCCGATCAAAACGGCGAAGACTCCACCTGCCAGTGTGTGAATTATACCTATGACAGGCAAAGCGCCAAGGCCCCCCCTTCCAAGGTCCAGTATCCATATAGATCCCATGCTTACGGTAGGCACGGCGAAAAGAAGGATGGAGTGCTGAATTCCCTGTCGCAACGCAACAATGTTTAGTTCAGCCGTCAGGGGAAGCCTTCGGTGAAGGCGCCTGAAGCCGTATCCGGTGAAAAGGCTTGTAAGAATAAACAGCAGAAACAAAAGGATTCTGGAAGCCATGAAGCCCTTTGCCTCCCAAAAACCGGTGATGTCTGGCTACACTACATTATGATAGATCCAACAAAAGCGGCTGTGCCCATAATCCCCGGATTGCAAAAAGAAGCACTTTGTCGCAAAAGTTGTAGCAAAGTTTGGATGATGCTGTTATATTTTTGTTCTATGGAAAAAGGTTTCATAAATCTCTGCGGTCAGCGAAAGAAGGTCGAACAGCGCAATGAAAGAAGGTTCGGTTCGGGCGGTAGAGCGCGCCAAACGAATACTTAAAACCTTTACCAGGGATGACTACAAGCTTTCTCTAAGCGAGATCGCGGAAAGAAGCGGATTGCCGGTAACAACTACATTGAGACTTATTCGTACCCTTGAAGAACTGGATCTCTTGAAGCTGAACGAGGACAAGACCTATTCCCTCGGCAACCAGGTTTACCTTTTGGGAAGCATCGCCAAGGCTCACTTCAGACCCCAGCAGGTTATCTACCCCTACATGAAGACCATCAGAGACCAAACCAAGGAGGCCGTTTCCCTTTACGGGGTAGAGAATGAGGAGCGGGTATGCTTCGAACACGTCGAGAGCCTTTTAACGATGCGCTGCGTAATGAGAGTAGGAGATCGGGCGCCCCTTTGGGCCGGAGCCGGCGGCAAGGCATTACTTGCTTTTTTGGGTGAAGACGCCATAGAAAGAGAGATCGCAAAAGCACATCCCATCACTCCCACAACTATTTACAAACGCGAGGAACTCCTCAGGAATCTCGCCGAAATAAGGGTCCTCGGTTATGCCATCAGTTGGGGCGAACGCGAGGAAGGCATATTTTCCATTGCCGTTCCCATTTTCGACAGGCATGGCAAAATCCTTTTTTCTTTCTCGGTTGCGGGGCCTGCCACGCGCTTCACCGAGGAAATAGGCATGTCCCTCATTCCCGAAATCCAGAGAATGTGCGAAGAAATAACGATGCAACTCTGACGCGGCGGCCCCAGAATTCCGTCGCGCCGGATGGTTTTCGTTACTTCCTGCTAGTGACCTTTTCAGCACAATATTTTTTGGCGGTCTCCAGGCAGCGCCTGGCATGTGCCTTGTAGCCGTACTCCGCCACGGCCTTTACATTCGGAAGCTCTATGGAGTAAGGAACTATCGGCATGGCGTTCAGAATCGACGCGACGTCGATGCCGCCTTCGCCTACGTAAGATCTTTCTTCCCGCAATATCCTCGTCATTTCCTCGTTATCCGTAGGAATATCACCGGGAGCATCGCAAAGGTGCGCAAAACGGAACCACTCTTCGGGCAGCTTGCTGAGTTCGGCGGGATCGTCTCCTGCCCTGTGGAAATGGTGTACATCGATCATCAGCCCGGCGTTGGGCCTGTTTACGGCCTCGAGCACATCTACCGCTTCTTTCAGGGTCTTGACGGCGGCTATGGGGACGTACTCCAGTTCTACCGTGAGTCCGTACTGTGAGGCCAAATCACAAACTTCGGCGAATTTTTCGATGTAGTATTCCCTTTCAGGGATCCAGATGCTGCTTAAAACATGTCTGCCTCCCAGCTCTGCTGCCGTCTCCATGGCAGGCTCGTATTTTCTGACGTCCATCCCGTCAAAGATCCTGGCAAGCTCAATGTCGAGAAGCCTTATCCCCGTATCGGCGAAAACCGCTTTCGTTTCAGCCATTAGTTTCTTGTTTTTCGAAAGATCGTAGTCCGGTTCATCTGGTAGGCCCATGTAGATCTGGCGCATGCTGACGAAATCATATCCGCACTCCGCGGCTATTTTGGATATTTCCGGTGGAGATGTCTTGAGCACCGTCAATTGAGCGAGAGAAAACTCAAAAGGCATTCCTATCCCTCTTTCCTGGGAAGTATTTGAAAAGAATCTTTCCTTTGATGAGGTTGAGAAAATACACCTCAAATTTTCCACTTAACGGAAGTAACAACCATACTAAGGAAACACTATTAGTATAGAAAACAAAGGAAGAAACGTCAATTGCACCCCGGCGGCCTCTCGGGGAAGCGGAAACTCACCAAGCTGCGGATCGAGGGACAACCTCGATCCGCAGCTTCCGGACTGCAAAATCTCCCCGAGTGAGCCATAGCAAGGCTTTCCGGGAAAGGTGGCGTTCACCTTCTGGGTGGAAAGTGCCTGGATCGGGATGGAGCAGGAGAGAGGGTAGAGTAGAGAACAGGCCTTTTTGACCTTAGCGTCAGCCTATCTGTTGCCGCCTCTTTCGTCTGGCGGTGCCTCACTAGCCGATGCATAATCAGGAAAGCCTGTTCCCCCTCATCAAACCGTGCATACGGTTTTCCCGTACACGGCTTTTCAGCAAACGTTCGCTTTCGGGACCAGGCAGTTTGTCCAGGAAAACATTTTGTGCGTCGATCACGACAAGCACGGAGTCATCCGCTTCCAGAAGAGAATACGGGCCGGGACTGAATCTCCTGCAAGACTCCGGTGAATTTTCATCCATCGCGCAACAATGACCGTCCGAACCCGAGCGGGATGAAGGTTTTTTCTCCTCTATAGCCATCAGGTGCTTCCAATAGATCGAGATCAATACAGGAAGCTGGATGGTATTTCCTTTGGGACCGACATCTTCAGTTCGGTTTTCTTGCCCTCTCTTTCAACAGTAACGGGTATCGTTTTCCCAAGATTGTTCTGGACTATCATCTTGAATTCCTCCATGGAGCCCTTCGGGTCTAGATCGGTACCGGCCGCGGAGATCAGCCTGTCACCTGGTTTGAGGCCCAGCGTCACGGCGAAACTATCCTGGTAAACGACCGAAAGGTATAAAGGGTTTGACACAGGGGTCTGGACTCCGAGCCGGAAAAGAGAAGGCCTCGGTTCTATTGTGAGGGAGTAGACTAGTTCCTTCGGCATGTTTTCCCTGAAGGCGGAAGATCCTCCGTAGATCTCACGCAGGATCGGGTTCTGGGAGGCCAGGATCTCTTCCGTCATAGCCAGTGCCGCTTTGGATCTTTTCTGAAGGTCTTGCGACTGCGGTCCCCAAACATTAGTCTGCTGTCCCACCACAATGGCCTTCATCATATGTTCTGCGGCGAGATGCTGGTTCGCTCCGGCTTCAAGAAGATTCTTCAGTAACGTAGACCGCGACGGGTCATCCGTCTGGACATCCTTTATGCGGCGCAGGGCGACTTCGAGTTTCGTCTGGAAATTGTACAGGTCCTGGGGTACGCCCTGAAGGTAACCGTGCCCCCCGGTGATCTCGTCTGCCCAGTGATAGATTACCTGGTGGTCATGGCGAAGGATCAGAAATTCGAGGATGGAGGAGTCTATCGCGTCCATCGGGCTTGTTCCCTGGGTGGAAGGTCCGGCGGTCGCGGAGGTGGGACCCTGGGTTTCCCATGGCCGCAGGGGTAGGGAGGGGTCAAGAGCAATAATAAAAGCAGAGGGGACAAGAATGCGGGTAGACTCGAGCTCGATAACCATCCCTATAACATTTCCGTTTACGTCAAGGGCGGGAGTTCCGCTGTTTCCGGAGAAAGCTTCACCCGACAGGATATACCTTTCCACTCCGTCCGTTCCCTGGTGCGCTTCCGAAACTGACAACCGGATGAAACCGAAAGCGCCGTCTCTCGCTGCCGCACAATTCACAACTGTCCCAGGGGTAATTTTAACCTGCGCAATATCCAGCATTTTCCTTCCGTGCTCCGGGAGATCAATAAGCGCTATTCCCCTTTTTTCGTCGACGTCAACAATACCCGCAGAGGAGACCTCTTCCCCGGACTGGAACTTGAGAGTTACCTTCCGGGCATCCTTGAGCAGGCGCAGGGCGGTTACGGCCCTGTTCTCCCCGAGAGAGACAAAGGCCAGGCCTGAGACTTCAAAACCTCCCGATGTCTCGACCGTCATTAGCGCGATGGACTGGATCGCCTTTGTGAGGGCGGCGGCGTCCATCTGCGCACTTGCCTGACCGGGCCGAATGCAGGTTGTGAAAAGGACAGAAACGACCAACAAAAGCAAAAGGAATTTTCCTGAAAAACCTCGCATCATTTCACCACCCTTTTACATTTAAGAAAAATGATACACCCAACCCCAGACTTGTCCAAAATATCTTTTAGTAAAAATTAAAAGTGCCTCCCGCAACCTTGGGATATCCTTGGTTTGCCAAAACAAATCTCCCCAGGAGAAGGAGGCAGACCAATGCTGAAGGTTGCCTTTTGATTCTCAAGGCTTGTCTTGGGCTTGAGATCCGCGGAGACGAAGGGGAAGTGGTCTTTTGGAACCCAATCCTTCCTTATTATATCCAGGAAGTAAAACTGACCGGTCTTTCGGTAGGCGCTGGTTCCATCGATCTGCTCCTGAGACGTTACGGCAAAGATGTGACCGTCAATGTTCTTGGACGCGAAGGTCAGGTCGTTTTGGAGATAGTAAAATAAGGACATAAAACGGAGGAAGGTCCAGGATAGGAAAGATGATTTGAACGATCAAAAGCCATGAATGGAAAGGAGATCCACGAAAAGATTTTCCCTTAAGCTCAAGAGCGTGTGAAACCGTAAAGTGCCCTGACAAGGACCATGGAGTCGTGGAGGCCCATTCGGCAACGGCGACATCGTTAACCTGGAGGCAAAACTGACGGATGTTCCCTTATGGGAGGATGATATGGTGGGAGGATGATATGGCACAAAGAATCGGCGGCTTGCAGGTCGGCAATTACATCCGAGGTATGGACAAGAAAATTTTCACCGAGTTGCTTTTCTTTTGAATGATCAGACAATGCGATCCCATAGGCAGGAATTAACGAGGAGGATTATGAAAAAATGACGGAAATGATATCCTTTGACGGCGAAAAGTGTACCAAATGCGGAATTTGCCTTGAAGTTTGCCCGATGGGCATAATATTCCGGGATGGTGACAAACCGCCCTTCATACCCGGGGAACTCCTCCCTATATGCATAAAGTGCGGGCACTGCGAGTCCTATTGCCCCACCGGGGCGGTCGCAACCGGATTCGAAGGGTCCCTTCCCGCCGATGAGGGGGTGACCCTGCGTTTTCTTGCACCGGATGATCTGAAGGTCCACTTGGTTTCAAGAAGGACTGTCCGGGTGTTCATGGACAAACCCATCGAAAGAGAGAAGCTCGAAGAGATCATGGACTCGGTCCGCTATGCACCATCGGGCGGCAACAATCAGCCCGTGAAGTGGATTTTCGTGAGCGGCCGAGAAAAGGTTCACAGAATCGCCGCAAACGTGGCCGCCTGGATGGCATCGGTGGCCGAAAAAGACAAGGACAGTCAGTTCGCTGAAATCTTGGGGAAAATAGCTGGAGCCTTCCACGAAGGAAATGACATGATAACCCGAGGCGCCCACCAGCTGGTGTTGACGGCGGTACCTAAGGACAATCCCTGGGCGCAGACCGACTCTGTAATCGCAATGACGTGGTTCGAGATCCTCTGCCAGGCCTGGGGTATAGGTACCTGCTGGCTGGGCATGATAAAGATGCCCGCGACCGATGATCCTTCCGTAATAGGCCACCT
>LGGV01000090.1 GCA_001509095.1 Synergistales bacterium 58_81
GGGTCTTGGGCGGGTAACGACAGAGGAAGACGGCAAGGACTATCGACAGGGCCAGTTTTGTCGGTTCCGATGGCTGAAAACGGAAAGCCCCGAAGTCGAACCAGCTTGTGGCCCCCTTGGCGGTATACCCGGCGATCAGTACAGCTGTCAGTGTGAGAACCGCTCCGGCGTAGAGCCAGTAGCCGTACCTGAACATCCTCTCGTGCCCGGCGGCAAAAGTGATAACGAAGGCCACGACCCCCATGACGATCCAGATCACCTGTTTCAGGGCCATGCTCCCCGCCACTTCGCCCCTCCCGGCGAGAGCGCTGTAGATGGAGACAACCCCGATAGCCAGGAGGGGGATCACTGCAGCGACTAGGACCCTGTCGATATCCTTCAGCCTGGAAAGGTCCTGGCGAAGCGCCCCAAGCCCTGTCATTTATCTCCTTCCCTGGATCGCTTCCTCTTGACCTCGAGCACTGGAATGCTCGCCACCAGGGCGACGGATCTCCCGTCCCTCTCGAGGTCCATCTCGATACCTTCTTCGGATATGATCATGTAGTTGCTTATGACCTTGATCAGGTCCTTTCTTATCAGCTCCATCGTTCCGGGAGAAATGTCGGCCCGGTCGTGAATAAGTACCAGCTGGAGCCTCTCCTTGGCTGATTTCCTGGGTGTCTCCCTGCGGAAGAACCTGTCTAGGAACCCCATGATCTAACTCCTCCCTCCGCGGCGTCCGAACAGCTTCCTGAAGTTGACCAAAAAACCCTTCTCTTCCAGGTCGTCGATGTCCCGGAGTGGGATATCCTTCCCCATGATCCTTCCGGCGATCTTCTCGAAGGCCCTCGCGGCGGGGGAGACGTCGGTCATGGCCAGGGGTTCTCCCTTGTTTGTCGAAACGACGACGCTGTCATCCTCTGGTACTATGCCTATCAGGTCAATGGCGAGGATCTCCATCACGTCCGAGACCCCGAGCATCTTCCCGCTCCTCACCATCTCGGGCCTTACCCGGTTCACGATGAGGTTGATGGAAGTTTTGCCGAAAGACTCCAGGAGTCCGATGATCCTGTCGGCATCCCGCACAGAGGACACCTCTGGCGTCGCGACCACCAAGGCCTCGTCGGCCCCCGCGGCTGCGTTCCGGAAACCAGACTCTATCCCGGCCGGGCTGTCGACGAAGACGAAATCGAACTCGCCCCTCAGGGAGTCGCAGAGTTCCTTCATTTGGTCCGACGTAACGGCATCCTTGGTCCTGGTCTGGGCGGCGGGGAGAAGATAGAGGTTATCCACGCGCTTGTCCCTCACCAGGGCCTGAGGGAGTTTGCACGCACCCTCGATGACGTCGATCATGTTGAAGACGATCCTGTTCTCAAGACCCATAACGACGTCAAGGTTTCGCAGACCGATATCGGCATCTATGGCGACGACCTTGAAGCCCTCCATGGCGAGGCGGGCGGAGAGGTTGGCCGTGACAGTGGTCTTGCCAACTCCCCCCTTTCCAGAAGTAACTACGATGATGCGGGTTTCCATGCGAGATTCCTCCGTTTCAGCCGATGGGCCGACTTTTTCCTTGCCGATCACGGTACTATCTCCCTGACAACTATAGATCCGCCGACAACCTTCATGCTGACGGTCTTCCCCCACCAGGCACAGTGCTCATCCATGTAGCTTATCCTGTCCCCGATCCTCACCTGGCTGGCCTCGAACTGCCCACTAACGATAAATGCCTCCTCCGAACGGGTCAACCCCGCGTGGGCAAGTCCGCGGAGACGCCCAACGACGACCACAGACCTGCCTGCGAACACTTCGGCCCCTTCGTTGACGTTCCCGAGGATCATTATGTCGCCGTCGTGGTCGATCTTCCTTCCGGACCTGAGGGATTCCTCTACCACGAGGCTCTCCACCAGGAGGCGGTGTTGTTGTATCCTCGCCTTTTCTTCAGTGCCGGAACAGTAAAGGGCAAAACCTTCCCTTTTCATCCAGGACCTGACATCTTCCTCCTCCGGGGACCAGGAGAGGACCGACGCACCGGCGGGCAACAGGATAGACTCGACTACGGACAGGATATCACCCCTGTCCCATCCGCTCCCCTTCAGGTCCACTACCACGGAAGCATCCTTGAGGATGCCGGAGGTCTTCTCGAGAAAACTTTCGGACTCCAGCCGGAGATCCTTCCCTCTCAATCGCTGGGGGATGATCAGCCTTACGTGCTCGCCCTCCCCTCTTAGTTCAAGATCTTCCTTTCCACCCTTGATGGCCATTATCTATCAGGTCCCCCTTCCGGGTCAGTCAAATCTGCAGAGATAGCCGAGGAGTTCACCCACCACAGGTCCCGCCGCCGAACTTCCGTGAAGCCCCGCTTCGATAAGGGCCACCGCTACGTACCTGGGGTTTTCCACCGGAGCGTAGCCCACGAACCAGGCATGGTCGTCACCGTGAGGGTTCTCGGCGGTGCCCGTCTTTCCGGCGACGGAGACGCCGTAAAGTCCTGCCCTGCGCCCTGTGCCCCGGAGAACGACCTCCTCAATGCCCTCCTTCACGATAGCCAGGGGTCCCTCTGGCAGCTGCAGCGATACCGAAGTCTCGGCCCCCTTGAGAAGTCTAGGCGTCACCAGTTTGCCGCCGTTCGCGATGGCAGCGTAGATCCTCGCCAGCTGGATCGGAGTAAGGAGGAGAAAACCCTGCCCTATGGAGTAGTTGGCGGTATCGCCGGGGTACCATCTCTCCTTGAAACGCTCCAGTTTCCAGGCGGGTCCGGCAATATTGCCCCTCGCCTCGCCTGGCAGGTCTATGCCCGTAGGCTCACCTACCCCGAATACCGCACCCCACTTGACCAGGGCATCTATTCCCGTCCTCAGACCGGCCTGGTAGAAGAAGACGTCGCAGGAATCACGAAGCCCCTTCACAACGTTAACGG
>LGGV01000091.1 GCA_001509095.1 Synergistales bacterium 58_81
GCCGACCCCGATTCAGAGATTATTGCCGTGATCGGTCTTGGAGTTCAGGGCAGGACCAATACCGTGGCGCTTGCAGCGGCCCTGCCGAAACTCAAGAAGGTGAAGGTCTACGACAAGTTCTCCCACCAGGTCTCCCGTTTCAGGGACCTTATGAAAGGAGATCTGAAGGGTATGGAGACAATCCCCTGCGAGACGGTGGAGGAGGCCGTCAGGGATGCCGATGTGGTGGTCACCTGTACCCCTATTTTGGCTGATCCCCAGAGGTTCGTAAGGGCCGAGTGGCTCAAGGAGGACATGCTCGCGGTGGCCGTGGACTACGATTCTGCCTTCGAGGCGGAAGTGATGACCGGGGCATCCGCTTTTGTATGCGATGACCTTAACCAGTATCTGTGGACCCAGGAACATGGCGTCTACTTCCAGAATGGTTACCCTACAGAGAAACAGATACTTGGTGACATGGGGCACATCTGTGCCGGAAAGAAGAAGGTGGAGATGGAGGGGCGCCGTGGTGCGGTCCTCATGGGGATCGCCAGCCACGACATACTGACGGCAAATCTGATCCACGACAAGGCCATTGCAAAAGGTCTGGGCAGGATCGTAGAGATCTAGAAAGCCTGACAGGATCAGGGGGCAGCCCGATAGCCGCCCCCCTGATCCCTCCCCATATCGGTTCTCGACAGGTTTCTGACATCACCTCGTTGGGGTCTCTAAACTACCTCCAGGAAACGATTAAGGTCCTTTACGTCCGTGGCATTGCTCAGGGCCGTCTCGTAGGAGATCAGTTTCTCCTTCACCAGTTGTGCCAGGTTCTGTTCAAAGCTGTACATCCCATCGCTCTGGGTGGTCAATATGATGTTCCGGAGATGCCGGGCCCCTCCTGTGCGGATACGGTTGCGGACCGCGTTGGTCCCCACGAGCATCTCTGTAGCGAGCACCCTCCCTCCGCCGCTTTTCGGCAGCAGTTTCTGACAGCATATCCCCAGGAGGGTGTTGGAGAGCTCTGCCTTGATCTGTTCCTGTTGTCCCGAGGGGAAGACATCCACGATCCGTTCGATCGAGCTGGAGGCGTCCCTGGTATGAAGCGTCGCCATGACCAGGTGGCCAGTCTCAGCAGCAGTAACCGCGAGGGATATGGTCTCCAGGTCTCTCATCTCTCCGATCATGATCACGTCAGGATCCTGCCTGAGTACCTTGTTCAGGGCCTGTGCAAAAGTCTTGGAATCCTTTCCTATCTCCCTCTGGTTGACCAATGCCTTCTTGGAGTGGAAGACGTACTCTATGGGATCCTCCAGGGTGATTATGTGAACGTTCCTGTGCAGGTTGATCTCCTCGATCAAGGACGCCAGGGTGGTCGATTTGCCGCTCCCCGTGGGGCCTGTCACTATGATCAGCCCCGTGGTGCTCATTACCAGTTTTCTAAGGGCCCATGGGATACCCAGTTGTGAAGGGGTGGGGATAGCCGATTTAATATGCCTGACGCTGAGCGATGGGGAGCCCATGGAGAGGAAGGCGTCCATGCGGAACCTTTCGCCGTTGTCAAGGGAATAGGCGAAGTCGATCTCTCTACCTTGGGAAAGCTCTTCGAAGAGCTCCTTTCCTAAAAGGATCCTGATAAAAGATGAGATCTCCTTTCCCTGCAGGGGCTTCATGTTGTCGGCCACGTGAAGTCTCAGGTCCTTCATCCGGAATATGGGGGGGAAGCCCGACTTGAGATGAAGGTCGCTGGCTTTCAGTTCTATCATGTTCTGCAAGAAGTTTTCTCCGTCCAGCCTTGTGTGAACAGCCGTTACAGAAGGGAACCTTTCAAAGAGGGGCAATTCGATGGAACCGTTCAGTTCTTCCCTGGTCTCGTCCATGGCGCCGTTAGCCCATTCCCGCGGTCCGGGCGATGTCTCGTTCCCTTCTTCAACCGGCTCACTCGACCAGGGGTACCTTGTTTCTTTATGGTCAAACCTTCGGGCTATGGGATCGAGGGGACCATCCAGAGGTTCTTCTGTCTCTCCCGGGGGGAGGTAGAAGACGAAGAGCAAGTGATCTGCTTCACTCTTCCCGTCGACGGGGAATATGTCCACCCTTGTCTGGACCATGGTCCCGTTCTGCGCCTGGGTGATCAGTTTTTCGGTGAGCTGCTCTGTTGCTGGATCCCTTGAAATGTTGCGAAGGATACCTTCCGGTATATTCCAGAAGGAAGGGTCCCAGAATTGGTGGACTCTACCAATACGGACCGACTCTTCATCAAGATTAAAGGTCTTGCTGGCATTCTCGCTGCAAGAAACTATCTGGCCGGTCTTGTCCGTGAGGATCAGGGGGAAGGGGCATTCCGAGAGGAATGTACTATTTTCTCCGACTGGCTTGAAAAGATCCGAAACAGGCCTGTCGACAGAACCCTCCTCTGGGTGGAGTGCCAGGTGGACCTCTCTTAGTATTTTCTCTCTAAGCCCTGGTCCAATCCCAGTTGTGAGGCTCTCCAAAAGGCCGGAGTAAAAAAAACTCTCGTTTCCAGTCATGTTAGCTTCCCCCTTGGCCCGGATCTGGAAGAATGGCTCCTTTTAGACATCTCTAAAAGTCCAGTCGAAATTATAGATCAATGAAGAAAAAAATACCATGACAAAATAACATTTTGAATTACTACACCGTTGTCCTGTTTTTCGTTATCTTTCTTTTGCCCCGTAGCATTTTCTCTATCCCGTATTCGAGGGATGTCTTGGGTGTGGGGTCCTTTCTGTACAAAATGAATATGAATACTTTTCCTGGTTGGTTACGATTGCAGCATTCAATAGCCGAGCACAACAACCCTTCTGGA
>LGGV01000092.1 GCA_001509095.1 Synergistales bacterium 58_81
GGTTCCGTCCGCTATTTCTGATTGGGATCGTCGTGTTTGTTAGGCCTCAGGGGGTTATTGTTATGCTCCTGCCTTGTCGTTCTGTTCTCCCAGCGGAGCCTTCCGTTATCGCCGGCCTCGACGGCAATTGGGATCTCTGTCCAGCCCCAGGGTGTCACCATGATGAACCTGAGCTCAACTCCGTGAGAGGCCAGGGCGCTGAAGTGCTGGACATATCGCACGACTTCCCCTATCACCCAGCTGTCGCTCAGCATCCATACCCGCCTGCAATGATCCCTGCCGAAGAGGGCGGCATAATCAATTGCCATCCGCATCCCCTCGTCGAAATCCACAGGGCCGAGACAGAGTACTACGGCATCCTCGTGCCCGATAGGCTCTGTTGAGGCAGGAAGAATATCGGCGAACTTATCCACCCATTCAAGCTGGGAGATCAGTGCTTCAGGGTCCCCCTGTTTTCTGTCCCCGAAACCGAACAGGAAATCCTCGGCGGAGAGCTCTCCTTCACCGGCCATAGCCGACACCATCCACTCCTGTATCTGGGAAGCCAGTCTCTCAATATAAGAGGGGCAGTCCCTTCCCGACATGGCTTTCAGGATGTCTCCCACCGTCCATTCCCCGCTCGGATCGAAGCCTTCCCATTCGTTGCTCCTTTTTGGATCATTGGCGCCCATGAAACACACCTCCCCCGGGCTTTCAAGTTTTCAGAGCATAGCATATTTCAATGAAATAGACACGGGTCAATAGAGACCGTCTTTGGCCTATAATAACCATATATTCGAGAATAATGAAGGAAACGGGGTGTGTTTTGATGCAACCTTTCAGGATCGATCCCGAAAAGGTGCAGCTGCTTCTGATCGATCTCCAGGAGAAGATGTTGCCCGCCGTGTCGGACTGGGAGAGGGTGGCCAGGAATGCAGGCATACTCATCGAGGCAGGAAAGATCATGGACGTCCCGATCAAGTACACCGAACACTACTCCAGGGGGCTTGGCGGGACCGTCAGTACAGTCGCAGAGAGGATGCCCGCAGATGCCGGATCTTTCGAGAAGATACACTTCTCCTGCTGCAATGAAGCCGGCTTTGAAGAGTTCCTGCGAGAGGAAGACCGGGACCAGGTGGTCCTTTCAGGAGTCGAGAGCCATATATGCGTTCTCGGGACCGTAATGGACCTCCTTGAAATCGGTTACCGGGTGGCCGTGGCTGCGGACGCCTGTTCAAGCCGCAACCCCGACCACCACAGGATGGCCTGCGAAGCCATGGCCTCTGCGGGAGCCCTGGTGGTGCCCATGGAGACGGTGGTCTACCAGATGCTCAAACGGGCAGGGACAGAACAGTTCAAGGCCATGCTGCCCTTTTTCAAGGCCTGACGGACGGGATCACCACAAGCTGGGAGGAGAACCGATGCCAATAGACAGGACTAGAGCGATCGAACTTCACAAAAAGGCTAAGGGGAAGATCATGATCTACCCCACCATCAACATCCACACCGAGGAGGATATGGCCCTGGCCTATATCCCTGGGAGCGTCCCTCCATCTCTCGCCATCCAGGAAGATGAGGGCATGAGCTTTGAGTACACCGGGAGGGGCAACAGGATCGCGGTCATCTCTGACGGGAGCGCGGTCCTGGGCCTCGGAAACGTAGGACCCTGTGCGGCCCTTCCGGTCATAGAGGGTAAATGCCTCCTCTTCAAGCTCTTCGGCGACGTGAACGCGATCCCGGTATGCCTCGACACCCAGGATACGGACGATATCATTCATTTCTGCACCCTCTTCGCACCGAGCCTGGGCGGGATAAACATCGAGGACATAGCAAGCCCCAAGACATTCACCATCGTCCGGGAGCTGAGATCCAGGATCAACATACCGGTACTCTGCGA
Organism: Synergistales bacterium 58_81; assembly: GCA_001509095.1. GTDB lineage: Bacteria > Synergistota > Synergistia > Synergistales > Thermovirgaceae > 58-81. The sequence goes on from LGGV01000092.1 coordinate 1,877, forward strand.
CGATCAGCACGGAACTGCGGTCATAGTCCTAGCGGGCATCTTCAACGCTTTAGAGGTCCAAGGCAGAAAGCTGCGGGACGTGAAGATCGTGATCAACGGCGCAGGCGCAGCGGGGATAGCCACCGCTGAACTCCTTCTTAAGGCAGGGGCGGAGAACGTTGTGTTGCTCAACAGTTCGGGCATACTCAACGAGGACAACCCCAGGATGAACCATGTACAGAAAGAGCTTGCCGAGAAGACAAATCCAGAGAAGAGGTCCGGTGGACTTGACAAGGCCATCGAGGGAGCCCACATCTTCATAGGCCTCTCAACGGGAGGCGTATTCCCTGTGGAGTTCATAAAACGCATGTCCGGGGACCCGGTAATACTTGCCATGGCTCTTCCTGATCCAGAGATACTCCCCGAAGAGGCGATCGCGGCAGGCGCGGCGATAGTGGCCACTGGCGGTCCCGGGTTCCAGAACGCCATGCCCAATACCCTCTCCTCTCCCGGGATAATGAGGGGCCTTCTCGATGTCAGGGCGACGGTGCTCAACCATAACATGCTGCTGGCTGCGGCCAGGGCGCTCGCCGACGTGGTGGACAGGCGCAGACTGGGACCCGGCAAGATCATGCCGGACATCTTCTGCGACGAGGCAGCACCCAGGGTGGCAGAGGCGGTAGGTCAGGCCGCCATAGCTGAAGGCTTTGCGACAAGGGCGGTCCCAAAAGGGGAGATATACAACAACCTATGGCAAAGCCTCTACGGCGAGCAGATCATGAGGTTCTGAGGACAAAGGTACAGCGGATCTTCAACTGAGGATCGCCTGACCAGGGGAGCGACAAGGTGGGGGTCATCTTCTGCTGATCTCCGCCTTGACTTTTTTTTCAAAGGCCAGGAGTCTTTTCTTAAGGGAGATCCCTCTCGGGCCTCCGTATCCGCGAAG
>LGGV01000093.1 GCA_001509095.1 Synergistales bacterium 58_81
TCCCGGCTCCGGAGCGATGTCCGATTCGAGCCTCGAAAGGAGCAGAAGGTCGTCCACCAGGGCGGTCATCCTCTCCTGCTGCATGATGATCTTTTCCGCCAGGTCGCGGGTCTTCTCCGGATCGGTGCCCCGATCTTCGAGAAGCAGCTCCGCGGCCGCGCGAATAGATGTCAGAGGGGTCTGGAGCTCGTGACCCGCGTCAGCCATGAAGGTCCTCCTTGCCTCCTCTAGGCGGCGTCTCTCGGTGAGGTCGTGGACCACCACGAGAACGCCCCCTCTGACGGAGACGGACTGGGCCTCAAGGAAGGTCTCGGTCCGGTCCCTCACGACGAAGGAGGCGGTCCTCTCCTCCCCTTCAAAGGCCCTGTCGATCAGTTCTATCAGGTCGGGGTCCCTCACGGCTCCCGTGTACAAGGTCCCGTCGGCCCTTTCGGGGAGTTCGCGAAGAAGCCTGCCGAGGGCGGCGTTGGCGTAGCGGATCTTCTTCTCCCTGTCCACCACAAGGACTCCGACGGGCAGCGACTCCAGCAGGGACTTCAGGTAAGCCTTCTCCCTTTTCAGGTCCGCCATGACCCCCTCAAGGCGGGAGGACATGCCCTCCAGGGCCCGGGCGAGGCGCTGGACCTCAACGGTGCCACTGTCGGGGAACCGGGGTCTTTCGTCCTCGTCGATCCTGAGGGCCGTAACGGTCAGCTCCTCTATGGGCCTGGAGACCTGCCTGATGAAAAAGAGCCCCACCAACAGCGAGATGAGCCCGGCGAAGGCAAGGGATGCCAGCACCCTCCTCCTTGCGGAGGCAACGGCGCTGCCCACATCCTCCAGGGAGACCGAAAGCCTTATCACCAGCCCCTCACCCTGGGGGTCGGCGGCAAGGCGGGCAACGTAGATCCGGTCATCCTCCAGAGAGCGGCTGTACCTGGTGTATATGCCTGTCCCTGAAAGCATGGCCTCCCTTATCTCGGGGCGGCCCGAGTGGTTGTCCATAGTCCCGGGGTCGGCCTCGCTGTCGAAAAGAACCCTTCCGTCCATTGCCACCAGGGTTACCCTGGTCCCCTGATCACGGCTCCATCGGCCGACGTTCCCGACCAGCCCCTGGGTCCCCGAGTCCTGCACTACCCCAGCCAGGATCGCAAGGCGGGAGATGAGGTCCTCTTTGGCCTGGGTTATCATCCTCTCCTCGACGGTGTTGCCCACCAGGAACCACCCCGCCAGCACGGAGAGCACCAGGACCGTGGCGATCAGGTCCGTCATCCGCCCCTTAAGGGTTCTCATGGCGGTCATCCTCCCCACAGAGACGAAAACCCCTGCCCCTCACGGTGAGCAGTATCTTCGGGTTCTCGGGGTCCTCCTCGATCTTCCTTCTCAGCCTGGAGACGTGCATGTCCAGGGTGCGGGTGTCCGCTGCGGAGTAGCCCCAAACCCTCGCCAGAAGAACATCCCTGGGGACGACGTGCCCCCTGTTCGCGGCCAGGATCTCCAGGATGCGGAACTCCGTGGCGGTGAGATCCAGCGGTGCGCCCTCGAGAAGGGCCTCCCCCTTTTCGGTATCGATGGAGAGGCGACCGGCCTGCACGGCCTTCACCCGGGCAACCCCGGGAGCGCTCCTCCTGAGGAGCGAACCCACCCTTGCGACGAGTTCGTTCACCGAGAAGGGCTTCTTCATGTAGTCGTCGGCTCCCACATCGAAGCCTGCGAGGAGGTCGCGCTCCTCCCGCCTGGCCGTCAACATCAAAACCGGGATCCTCCTGGTGGCCGGGTTCTCGCGAATACGCCGGCAGACCTCCCACCCGTCCATCCCGGGGAGCATAACGTCGAGGATGACCAGGTCCGGCAGGGACGTCTCAGCGGCGAAAAGCCCCGTGTCCCCGTCAAAGGCGGTCTCGACCCTGTAGCCGTGTCTTCTCAGGCTCTCCGTCACCAGTTCTGAAAGGGTCCTTTCGTCCTCCACCAGAAGGATTGTCTCAGCCATTCCCTAACCTTCCTTCCCGCGTTGGGGTCTCCTGAAATCCCCTGCCTTCACGAAGGCCCCGGTGGTCATGTAGACGATATGCTCGCAGAGGTTCGTCACGTGGTCGCCGGCCCTCTCCAGGTTCCTGGATATCAGGATCAGGTGCATGGCCTGCTCGATGTTCCTTGGGTTCTGCATCATCAGCATGAGCAGCTCCCGGAATATCTGGCGGTCCAGGTCGTCCACCTCGTCGTCCATGGCGCAGACCTCCCGCGCCAGGGCGCAGTCCCTGTTCATGAAGGCCTTCAGTGAGGCATCGATCATCTCCCGGATCCTCTCCCCCATCCTGGGAATATCGATCAGCGGTTTGATGAGGGGCTCATGGGAGATCCTCCTGGCGACCTTGGCCACCCCGCTCCCGAGGTCGCCGATCCTCTCCAGGTCCGTGGCCATGTGCAGTATCGAAGAAATGGTGCGGAGGTCCAGGGCGACGGGCTGGAACCTGGCTATCAGCATCAGGGCCTGTTCATTGATCTGCTGGGTGAGTTCGTCAAGGATATCGTCGCCCTCGATCACCTTCAGGGCCAGCGTGTCGTCCTGCTTCTGCAGGGCCCAGATGGAGTTGCTTATGGCATCCTCCGCAAGGGAGCCCAGCTTGAGAAGGTCCTGCTCTATTTTCTGGAGGCTCTCGTCGAATTCCTTTCGCCCCGTCAGGTTGACCATTCCCGGTTCATCTCCTTCGCCGGCCTAGCCGAACCGGCCAGTGATGTAGTCTTCCGTTCTCTTGTCCTTCGGTGAAGTGAACATCTGCTGCGTCGGGCCCGACTCTATCATCTCCCCCGAACCTCCGGCTGGACCGCCACCGCCCGTGCTATACAGAGCCTCTGCTGCTGGCCCCCCGACAGGGCCAGCGCCGGTGAGTGCAGGATGTCCCTCACCTCGGTCCAAAGGGCGGATACCCGGAGGCTCTCCTCCACTATGTCCCGGAGGGAGCTGCGGTCCCGGACGCCGTGCAGCCTGGGTCCGTAGGCCACGTTGTCGAAGATGGACATGGGGAAGGGGTTCGGGCGCTGAAAGACCATGCCCACCCTCCTCCTGAGATGGATCAGGTCGGTCCCGGGGTCGTAGATGTCGCTCCCGTCCAGCTCGACCTTTCCCTTTACGCTGCAGCCCGGAATGAAGTCGTTCATCCTGTTGAGGCACCTCAGGAAAGAACTCTTGCCGCACCCGGAAGGTCCTATAAGGGCTGTCACGGCCCGTTCGGGTATCTGCAGGTTGATCTTCTTCAGCGCATGGTTGGACCCGTAAAAAAGGTCGAGATCCCGGACGGAGAACTTGTCTTTTTCCATTCAGACCACCTTCCGTTCCTACCGCTGGGCCCTCTGGCGGATCCTCAGCCTAGCCCGCCACAGGACTCCCGTCATGGTCATCCCCAGGACGAAAAAGAGCAGCACCAGGACTGTTCCGTACTGTATGGGCCTGGTCTTCTCGATATTCGTTCCGGCCGTCGCCAGGATCAGGACGTGGTACGGAAGGGCCATCACCTGGTCGAAAATGCTCTTTGCGAACCGGGGGGCAAAAAAGGCCGCCCCCGTGAAGATGATAGGGGCCGTTTCGCCGGCGACCCTCCCCACGCTCAGGATCGCCCCCGTGATTATCGAGGGGAAAGCGCTGGGCAGGACCACCTTCCGTACGGTCTGCCACTGGGTCGCGCCGAGGGCGTAGGATGCGTCCCTGTAATCTTTCGGCACTGCCAGCAGGGCCGATTCGGAGGCCCCGACGATCACGGGCAGGGCGAGGCAGCCCAGGGTAAGCCCCGCCGAGAGTAGCGACGGGCCGAAGCCCAGGAATATTACGAAAAATGAAAGCCCGAAAAGCCCGAACACCACCGACGGCACCCCGGCAAGGCTGCGCACGGCCAGCCTCAGGGCCCGGGTGAACCAGTCGTCCCTGGCGTACTCCACAAGGTAGACGGCGGTGAATACGCCCACGGGGAAGGCAAAACCCATTGAGACAAGCACAAGCTGCAGGGTCCCAACTATTGGTGTGGATATCCCGCCTGCGGTCATCATGCTCCTGGGTTTTTTCGTCAGGAACTCCCAACTGAGGGCACTCCATCCCCTTGAGACCAGGAAAGCCAGTATCAGGGCCAGTATCCCGCAGGTCAGGGCCATCACCAGCCAGAGCATGATGGTGGCTGCGCGGTCCTTCGTCTTCCTCCTGCCGCTCATGATCGCAGCCTCTTGGCGCGGCTCTCTATCCAGAGGGCGGTCATGTTAAGGGCCAGGGTCATGAAAAGAAGCAGGAGCCCGGCGAAAAATAGGGCGTAGTAGTGGTCAGACCTGAAGGGCGTCTCACCCATCTCCGCCGCTATAGCCGAAGTCAGGGGGCGCACCGGGTCCATTAACGATCGTGGTATCATCGCTGCCCCCCCGGCCGCCATGAGGACCACCATCGTCTCCCCTATTGCCCTCATTACGCCCAGAAGCGAGGCCGTCATAAGCCCCGGGAGTGCGGCGGGTATAACGCTCCTGGTTATCGTCTCGAGCCTCGTGGCGCCCAGGGCGAAAGAAGCGTCCCGTATGTCCTTGGGGACGGAGCTAAGGCTGTCCTCGGCCAGGGACGTGACGATGGG
>LGGV01000094.1 GCA_001509095.1 Synergistales bacterium 58_81
GGAGGCAAGTATTCCTGGTCGAACCTGGACGATCATACACCCTGCCAGGAGGTGGCGAAGCCCCTTTAATCATAGTAAAATAGCGTTAGTTCAAAGAAACACGAATATCGGGAGGAGATCCCAATGGGAACAGATGCTCGCTCCCGTCTGACGGTGCTTCACGTTACGCCCGAAATGACACCCGTCTCCAAGGTGGGTGGCCTTGCCGATGTGGCGGGATCCCTCCCGGGTGCACTCCGAAGGCTTGGAGTGGACGCCCGGGTGATGGCTCCGTCGTGGCCGGGGGTGGCAGAAAGGCTAAGGGATCATGGAGCCAGGGAGATATCCGGACCGGGGCGGATATGCGTAACCCTTGGCGCACGAAGGGTCTGCAGCGATATCCGGGTCGTCGATCTGGCCGGGACACCCCTTTGCCTGCTGGAGGATGCCGAACTGTTCTCCAACCCCTCGATCTACCCGGAAAAACTCGATCCTCTATCGGCAATGCCCTTTGCGTTCCTCTCGCTGGCCGCAGTGGAGTACTCCCTTTCGAATGAGTGGAAGCCCCAGATCCTACACCTCCACGACTGGCCCACCTCCCTTGCCCCTGCTGCCCTGAAATGGCACAGGGTTTACGGCTTCAGCCATGAGGGACCCCGGACCGTCCTGACGATCCACAACATTGCCCACCAGGGCATCCTGCCCCTTTCAGCCCTGGATGAGTGGGGTTTGGGCCCTGAGGCGTTCTCTCTGGACGGTGTGGAGTTCTACGGAAGCGCCAATCTGCTGAAGGGTGGCATAACCGCTTCTGATGCAGTTGTGACGGTAAGCCCTAACTACGCCAGGGAGATCCTTTCGCCTGAATTTGGCGAGGGGCTGGAAGGGGTCCTGGAATACCGGAAAAGCAAGATCACAGGGATACTCAACGGTATCGACACGGAGTCCTGGGACCCCTGGAAAGACAAGGCCATACCTTCCAATTTCCGCACAGGGGACATGAAGGGCAAGAAAGTCTGCCGGGCCGCGCTCATATCTGAGTGCGGCTGGGAGGGCTTCAGCGGCCCCGTTATCGTATCGGTGGGAAGGCTTGTCAGACAGAAGGGACTGGAACTGGTCCTCCACGCCCTTGATGAGATCATGTCCATGGGCGCCAGGCTAGTGCTGATAGGCACCGGAGAGAGAGAACTGGAGGAGCGCTTCTCCAGGGAAGCCATCCGGAGACCGGAGGGGCTCCATTTCCGTCGGGCCTTTGACGAGAACTTTGCCCGGCTGGCTTACGCCGGCGGTGACATCTTCATAATGCCCTCACTCTTCGAACCCTGCGGGCTCTCCCAGATGATAGCCATGAGATACGGCACCGTACCCGTCGCCAGAAGCGTCGGGGGCCTGGTCGACACTGTCTCCGATGCAGATGCGGGCCCTCGGGGGACGGGCTTCCTTTTCGAGGATTTCACTCCAGAAGCTTTAATGAGTGCTTTAAAGAGGGCACTGACACACTTTTCAGAGCCCAGGAGCTGGTCCCAGCTTCGGAGGAGGTGCATGGAGAAAGACTTCTCCTGGGACCATTCGGCGCGATCCTACATGGCGCTTTACAGTTCACTGGCAGAACAATAACCTTTTCCAGACTGGAGGAGTTCGACATGATCTACGGCAAACACGGCAGGGTTCTTGCGATTATCCTCGCAGGGGGCAAGGGAGAGCGGCTGATGCCACTCACCAAGTACCGGGCCAAACCGGCTGTCCCCTTTGCGGCCAAGTACCGGATCGTCGATTTCGCCCTCTCCAACCTGGTGAACAGCGGTCTCTTCTCTATCTATGTCCTCGTTCAGTTCAAGAGCCAGTCCCTTAACGAGCATATAGAAAGGGGTTGGCAGTTCGGTGGGGCCTTGAGGGACAGGGACCACTTCGTGACCCTGGCCCCGGCCCAGATGTGGAGAGGTGAGCACTGGTACCAGGGGACGTGTGACGCCGTTTTCCAGAACCTTCACCTGGTCACTCTCTACGATGCCGACCATGTCTGCATTTTCGCGGCCGACCATATCTACAAGATGGACGTGGAGCAGATGCTGGACTATCACATGGCCAGGAAGGCCGACGTGACCGTGTCCGCCAACGTTGTCCCCCGTTCCGAGGCCTGGCAGTTCGGCTGCATCCACACTGACGAGTCTGGGAAGATCATCGATTTCATCGAGAAACCGAAGACCCCCCCCGAGATACCAGGAAAACCGGGATTTACCTACGTTTCCATGGGCAACTACATATTCGAGCGGGAAACCCTGGAGGAAGTCGTCATCGATGATGCCCAGAACGAGGCTAGCAGTCACGACTTCGGGAAGGATGTATTGCCGACGCTGCACAAAAAGTGCAATGTCTTTGCCTATGACTTCTCCACCAACGTCCTGCCGGGCAAGGACAGGCCCTACTGGAAGGACGTGGGCACCATAAAGGCTTACTGGGAAGCCCACATGGACCTCTGCAAGTACGACTCGGACATGACCCTCTACAATCCGAAGTGGCCCATAAGGACCGTTTCATTCTCGGATCCCCCGACCTACTCCTACCCTGTGGGGGGGCAGATGTGTTCCATAATAGGCTCCCTCCGGGCCGAGGGGAGCAGGGTGCTCGGCGCCATCGTCCATAGCTCGGTGCTCTCCCGGAACACCCTGATCAATTCGGGGGCCATTATCGAAGACAGTATCCTGGGGCAAGGGGTCGAGATCGGAGAGAATACAAGACTGAAGAAGGTCATCGTGGACGCCCACAACAAGATCCCTCCCAACAGCGTAATCGG
>LGGV01000095.1 GCA_001509095.1 Synergistales bacterium 58_81
ATGGAGAGGGTCTCCCACGGAGAGACGGAGTACATCAAAAAGCTTGCAGAGACCATGCAATCCTACGATGAAGCGTGCTCCTACGCCCCCAACCAGGCATACATTGGCGGGATCGACCTGGACACTCTGGCTGGACAGCCCACCCCAATGTACCAGAACAGACTGGAGAGAGCTTCACGGTTCGGCATGTTCGGGGAGATCATGCCTGAGAACGAATTCCTCGGCCTGATCGATATCTGCGATGTTTTCGACATCATCTGGCTGGAGGAGTCTTTTGCAGCAGATGTTTCCCGGAAACTTGAGATGCATCCCCTCATGAACGAAAAATTGATGTCCAGGCTCGAGAAAGGGCACACCTCTTCGGAGATAGAGAAAGAGACGGAGGAGCACGGCGCCCTTCCTCTCCTCTACCAGGGCCGGGTGGTCGGCTGCTGCAGGAAGGGGCACGATGTCGACGAATCGCTCTCCGCTCACGTTCTTCTTGAAAATATTGCCAGCAAGGCAGGGTCCGTGCTGGCTCTTCTTCATCTATTAAAGACAACGGACCTTTCCCCGACCGATATCGACTACGTAATAGAGTGCTCCGAGGAAGCCGCCGGGGACATGAACCAGCGGGGCGGAGGTAACTTCGCCAAGGCCGTGGCCGAGATAGCGGGCTGCACGAACGCCTCGGGGTTTGACGTCAGGAGCTTCTGCGCCGGTCCGGTCAACGCCGTCATTGCCGGAGCCACACAGGTCGCAAGCGGGGCGAGGCCCAACGTGGTAGTCCTGGCAGGCGGCGCCATACCAAAGCTCTTCATGAACAGCCGTGACCATGTCCGAAAGGGGATACCCCCCCTGGAGGACTGCCTGGGAAGCTTCGCGGTTCTCCTGGACGCCGACGACGGCACATGCCCCGTCATAAGACTTGACGCCCTCGGGAAACACTCTGTCGGCGCAGGGGCATCCCCACAGGCGATCACTTCGGCCCTGGTCTATGAACCTCTCCAGAAGATAGGTCTCTCCTTCGGCGATGTAGACAAGTTCGCCGCCGAACTCCAGATCCCGGAGATCACCGTTCCTGCAGGGGCAGGTGACGTTCCTGCGGCAAACTTCAAGATGATCGCCGCTCTCGCTGTCATGAAGGGAGAGTTGAAGAAGGAGGAGATGGCATCCTTCGTTGAGGCCAAGGGGATCCCCGGCTTCGCCCATACCCAGGGGCATATACCCTCAGGGGTACCTTTTATCGGTCATGCCTGCGAGGCCATCAAGGCGGCCAGATACAAACGGGTCATGATCATAGGGAAAGGCAGCCTCTTTCTTGCAAGGCTTACCAACCTCTCCGACGGTGCCTCGTTTATCATCGAACCCTCTTCGGGAAGATCCGGCGAAGCCGGGGGAGTTACCCCGGAGGAAGTACGCAGGATACTCCTTGAAGCCCTGGAGGATCTCTCGAAAGAACTGACGGGGTGATAGCCATGACTGGAAAAGATACCAAAAGGATCATCGGTGAAGCGCTACGTGACATTGTCGAGTCGGCGAAAAGCGGGGGTCCGCGCATAAGAGTGGGTCTCATGGCCACCGGCAGCGAACTTGGCCCCGAAGAGCTTGCCAGAGGGGCAGTGGCGGCCCGGGAGGCGAGACCCGGTCTTGAAGTGGTGATGATCGGGCCAAAGATCGACGGTTACGATCAGCTCCAATGGATAGAGACCCCTGACTGTGAAGAGGACATCTCAAGGGCGATGGAGTCGGCGCTGAAGGAAGGGGACGTCAGCGCGGCGGTGGCCCTTCACTACCCCTTCCCCCTTGGAGTTACCACCATCGGGAGGGTCGTGACCCCCGCCAGGGGGAGGCCCATGTTCATAGCCTCCACCACCGGCACCAGTGCCACCGAAAGGATCGAGGCCATGGTCAGGAACGCCGTCTACGGGGTAGCAACAGCAAGGTCCCTCGGCATGTCCGACCCCACTGTGGGCATACTGAACATCGACGGAGCCCAGACTGCCTTCAGAGCCCTTCTCAAGCTGCATGACAACGGGTTCCCTCTCTCTTTCGGGAGCAGTGTCAGGAAGGACGGGGGGGCTATACTCAGGGGCAACGACATCCTCGCGGGCGCCGTTGACGTCTGCGTCACCGATACTCTGACCGGGAACGTCCTGATCAAGATGTTCTCGGCCTTCACCACCGGTGGCGGGTACGAGGCGACAGGGTGGGGTTACGGTCCTTCCGTAGGCGGCGGATGGCCCTTTATAGTCTCTATCATCTCCAGGGCCTCGGGAGCCCCGGTTATTTCGGGAGCTTTACAGTTCTCTGCTGCAGCGGTCGCCGGAGGTCTCCCGGAAAAGATCGCCGAACACCTGGCTCTCGCCGAGAAGGCCGGGTTGACGGAGATACTCTCCGAACTCCGACCTTCGAGGACAAGAGAGGAAGCCGAGGTGTCGATGCCCCCCAGCGAACCCACCGAGGATGAGATCCACGGTATTGACGTGCTCTCCATAGAAGATGCCGTAAGGGCCCTCTGGAAGAGGGGGATCTACGCCGAATCGGCCATGGGGTGTACGGGACCGGTTGTAAAAGTCCCTGGCCGTGTCCTGGCCGAGGCAGAGGAGGCACTGAGGAGCGAGGGGTTCATCTGATCGGAAAGGTCCGCTTGTGAAACTTGTAGCAGCCGTTTGTGGTATAATTTTACCTGATAATTTAATCTTGTAGCTCCTCGAGAACTCCCAAGCTTAAATGTAGAGGGGGTGATCCTTGTCTGAGACTGTTCGACTGA
>LGGV01000096.1 GCA_001509095.1 Synergistales bacterium 58_81
TTTTCGCTGATCTCCCTGACATTGATAAGGGAACCGGGGATGAGAACACCGTTCTTCATCTGCTCCCTGAAAAAGTCGTACACAACGAATCTCAGGGACACGCTGCGGTTGTTCTGATCTCTCGTATTCAATTTACGAACCTCCCTGAGCTCGCTTGACGTGATGAAGCGGTTCTGGTACATAATGAATATATTAGAAATATATTTTCCTGTCCATAGCTTGTTCTGTTGTTTTCTAATTAAACTGCCAACATTCGTTCATGACAGCGATCTGAAGGGGGAGATGCCAAAAGAGAGAAGAAAGCAGGCGCAAATGGTGTTCTCTTACGGTACCCTTTTCCCGGGACAATATGCCGGGAAGGGAGAGATACTTCTTCAAGGAGGGGTTCGATACCATGAGAAAAGTTTTTGCGTTTCTACTGATCCTTGCTCGTACCAGGCTGCACAGGAGATGATCAGGAAGTACCCTGGAAGAATAATCCATGTAACCTACCCCGACAAGTTCATGGATGAGCAGGAGACCACGATCCAGCAGATACTCAGCATGGCCGCTGATCCCGATGTCAAGGCCATCGTCCTGGTCCAGGGTGTTCCGGGGAGTGCAGCAGCGATCGACAAGGTCAAGGAGATCCGTCCAGACATGTTCTTCATCAACATCGTCCCCCACGAGGACCCGATGCTCGCTGCACAGAAGGCTGATATAGTCCTTGAGACGGATAACCCGAGACGTGGCGTAACCATCGTCGACCTTGCCGAAAAGATGGGCGCCAAGACCTTCGTTCATATCTCCTTCCCCCGTCACATGTCCTACCCCCATCTATCCCGAGCAGTGCTGCCCGAGCCCCTACCACGCCTATCCAGGCGCTCTCGGCATAGAGATCCCCGAGGGCAAGGCCGGCGATGTAGCGTTCATTCTTGAAGCCATCACTGAAAAGGTCGTCGAAGCAGGCGGTGCCGGAAGGTTCGCCACCTGGAAGATACCCATCAACATGGCCTTCACCTATGCTTCCGTTGAATACGGCTTCGACCTTGCCGACGGCAAGATAAAGGGCACGGACATTGAGCACATGAAGAAACTTCTCGTAAAGCATGCGGGCGAATCCCAGTTCAACACCTACAATAACGTGGCCACCGGCGAGAAGGCTGATAACTTCCTTCTCGTAGTGGGAGAGTCCATCATCTTCGGCGGGAAATAGCACGAGGAAAATCTGCATCGGATCAATTGAAAAACCTTTTAAGGAGAAAGACGGGGCCTCGCAACTTCCGGCCCCTCTTTCTCTGCCAAAATTGAAAATAAGGAGGATTCCGGATGACGGGACCTCGTCTTGAAATGAAAAATATCCGCAAGGAGTATTTCGGCAACAAGGTTCTCAAGGGAGTGAACATTACCGTCGAGCCTGGAGAGATCCATGCTATAGTGGGTGAGAATGGAGCCGGCAAATCGACGCTGATGAATATCATTTTCGGAATGCCCGTGATCCAAAACACGGGAGGATTCAAAGGTAAGATCCTCTTCAACGGTGAGCCGGTGCTCTCCCCCTCCCCCGAGAAAGCAATGGCCCTCGGGATCGGAATGGTACACCAGGAATTCATGCTGCTTCCGGGCTTTACCGTCATGGAGAACATCAAACTTAACCGTGAACCGACCAGGCCCAACCTCTGGAGCAGGGTTTTAAGCAAGAAGTTGGAAACCCTTGACATCCAGAGGATGCGCAAGGACGCGAGTGCAGCCCTTGACAGGCTTGATCTCGGTATAGACGAGATGCTGAGGGTGGCGGGCCTCCCGGTCGGTTTCATGCAGTTCATAGAGATCGCTCGTGAACTGGACAAGGACAACCTGCAGTTACTGGTCCTTGATGAACCCACGGCGGTCCTCACCGAATCGGAAGCAGACACTCTTCTTGAAACGGTAAAACGCCTTTCAGAACAAGGAATTTCCATTCTGTTCATAACCCACAGGCTCGACGAGGTCCTTAAGGTTGCCGACCGGATAACTGTCCTTCGGGACGGGGAGCAGGTCGCCACTATGTCCCCGAAGGAGGCTACTGTCGGAAAACTTGCCGAACTGATGGTCGGCAGGAAGATACAGGCCGTGACCTGGAAAGACAAGTGCGAAAAGGACATGGAATGTCCTGAACCCCTACTCTCTATACGGAACCTGCACGTCGAGATGCCCGGAGAAGAATTGCACGGCGTGAATCTCGATGTCGCGCCAGGTGAAATACTTGGGATCGGAGGCCTGGCCGGTCACGGGAAGATCGGTATTGCCAACGGGATCATGGGTCTTTATCCAGCGACGGGAGAGATAATTCTCAACGGAAAGCCAGTACCCCTTAACAACCCTATCGCAGCCCTGAACAGCGGGATGGCCTTTGTGTCTGAGGACAGGAGGGGCATAGGCCTGCTCCTGGAGGATTCGATAGAGATGAACATTATTGTCCAGGCCATGCAAAGCCAGGGCAAGTTCCTGAAGCGGGGGAAACCAGCAAAAGGTCTGCATAGCGAAAGCCCTTACACTTGAGCCAAAAGTCCTGTTCGTATCGGAACCCACCAGGGGGATAGATGTGGGGGCAAAACGCCTGGTCCTCAACCTGCTTGTGGAACTGAACAGTAAAGCCGGGGTAACAATTGTCATGACCTCCTCGGAACTTGCCGAGCTGAGATCCGTCTGCGACCGGATAGCCATTATCTACAAGGGGCGTCTCGAGGGGATACTCCCCCCTGATGACACCAACGAAAGATTCGGCCTTATGATGGCCGGAGCGCTGACCCACCATATGAAGGAGGTCTCCTGATGCCGGAAGACAGCCTCGTACCAGAGAAAACGACTTTGAAGGAGAGGTTCCTGGACTTTTACAGAGACTTCGGTGTCGCCCGCCTTATCATCTTCGGATTCCTTCTGTTCCTGCTTGCTTCTGCACTCTTCCTGAAACTGCCGATGGAGCAGATCCTCTCAAGCGTCCTCACCCGTTTCGGGATGAACGGCATTCTCGTCCTTGCCATGATACCCTCGATACAGAGCGGAACGGGACCGAATTTTGCACTCCCCCTGGGGATAACCTGCGGGCTAGTGGCCACTACCCTTAGCATCGAACTGGACATGGCGGGTTTTTCGGGCCTTTTTTTCTCAATAGGGGTAGCAGCCGTTCTTGGTGCTATCACAGGTTTCTTTTACGGGATGCTGCTCAACAGGGTAAAGGGGCAGGAGATGACCGTTGGGACCTATTTCGGGTTCTCCATCGTTTCCTTGATGTGCATTTTCTGGTTCCTTGCCCCCTACAAGAGCCCTGAGATGATCTGGCCCTACGGAGGGTCAGGCCTGAGGGTGACCATAGCCCTTCACGACAGGCTCGGCAAGGTTCTGGATAACTTCCTTTCCTTCGACATCCTGGGGGTGACTGTCCCGACGGGTCTTCTGCTGATCTTCGCCCTCTTCTGCCTTGCGCTCTGGGTCTTTTCCAAGACGAAGTCAGGTATCGCCCTTTCCACCGTTGGATCGAACCCGAGATTCGCCGAGTCTTGCGGGCTTGACGTGAATCGATACAGGATAATCGGCTCATCCATCTCACACGCCCTTGGAGCCGTGGGGATAGTGGTCTATGCCCAGAGCTTCGGGTTCATTCAGCTTTACATGGCACCACTATTTATGGCGTTCTTCGCCGTAGCCTCGATACTTATCGGCGGAGCGAGCCTCAAAAGGGCTACAGTCACCCACGCCATCATCGGAACGTTCCTTTTCCAGTCCATACTGGTGGTATCCATGCCGGTAGCTAACGTCGTCGTGGCGGACAACATCGCCGACGTCATACGGATAATCATAAGCAACGGGATCATCCTCTACGCCCTTACCCGCAAGGAGATAGGAGGTGACGTGAGTTGACCTCCGACAGCAGGGACCAGTCAAAAAAACTCACGCTCCAGGAGACCGAGGCCAAAACTTACAAGGAGCGTATATGGAAGTATTACCTGAGGAAGAACATAGTTCCTTTGTTCTTTATTGTACTCTGTGTCTTTGGGGGCTACTACAGCGGGCTGAGTCTTCCCTTCCTGATCAACGAGATAATCACCCGAATGGCGCGGAACAGCTTCCTCGTCATTTCTCTGATAATACCTATCCTTGCCGGAATGGGACTCAACTTCGGGATAGTCCTGGGGGCCATGGCCGGACAGTTCGGGTACATCGCCACAGCCAATTTCCAGATGGCCGGATTTAGCGGGTTTGCCGTGACGACCCTTATCTCGATCCCCCTCTCAATACTTTTCGGCTGGCTTACGGGCAAACTCTTCAACCAGGCAAAAGGCAAAGAGATGATCACGGGGATAATTCTGGGATTCTTCGCCAACGGGATATACCAGCTTATCTGCCTTTACTTCATGGGCAACTTCATCCCCATCAGGGTCCCGACTATGCTTCTCTCGACCGGTGTAGGGCTCAGGAACACCCTTGACATCAAGAGTATGCACTACGCCCTGGATAATCTGTGGAAGATCCGCATCAAAATCCCCGGGATGATCTTCCCGATAGTAATCCCTGTCTTTACCCTGCTGGCCGTGGTGGTTCTTTGTGTAGCGATACATTTCCTGATCAAGACAAAGCTCGGACAGGAGTTCCGTGCGGTGGGACAGAACAGGCATATCGCGGAAGTAGCTGGAATAAAGGTCGACAAGATCAGGGTTATCGCCATTATCTTTTCCACCGTCCTGGCTGGCATAGGTCAGGTGATCTTTCTGCAGAACCTGGGCAACATCAATACCTACGGAAGCCATGTCCAGGTAGGGACATTCGCCGTAGCTGCCATACTTATTGGGGGCGCCTCGGTCAGCAGGGCAACCATCGGGCAGGCCCTGCTCGGGACCCTCCTTTTCCATACGCTCTTTATCGTCTCCCCACTCGCAGGCAAGAATCTGATCGGCGACGCAATGATAGGGGAATACTTCAGGGTATTTGTGACCTACGGAGTTATCGGGCTTGCCCTTGCCCTTCACGCCTGGCAGGCTCGCCAGAAACGCCGTTAATAAAGGGGGTCCTTCCGTGTCCAGATCGAAAAGGATTTCACTGGCCTACCCGCTGAT
>LGGV01000097.1 GCA_001509095.1 Synergistales bacterium 58_81
TCTTCTTCTGGTCGGGGCGAGAGGATTTGAACCTCCGACCTCCTACTCCCGAAGCAGGCGCGCTAACCAGGCTGCGCTACGCCCCGAACGACGGGCATTGTAGCATCTTACGGAGGGGGCCGTCAACGAGAAGGATCTCTGTAGAAGGATCTCTGTAGATTGATAGCGGAAGCACAATCATGGTAACATTTACATCACTATAGATATTATTGCGTACAATGGATGCCAACCCGTCGGGCCGGCGGGGCTGGAGTCATGTTGAACAAATCTCAAGGGGGGAAACGCATAATGGAAAAGATGAAAGTTCTTGCCGAATGGTCCTACGACCCGGCAAAACCCTTCAGAGGCTATACCGGCAAGACCCTGAAGGTCAACGTGGGGGACATGACCTTTGAATCGAAGGATGTCTCCGAAGAGATGAAGGAAAAATTCACTGGTGGAAGGGGCTTCGGCCTGAAGCTCCTCTGGGACTCAGTCAAGGAAACTACCAGGTGGAACGATCCGGAGAACGAGATCGTCATATCCGGAGGACCCCTCTGCGGGGTTACCCAGTACCCAGGCATGGGGAAATTCTACGCCGTATTCGTCTCACCCCTTACGGACCAGACCTATGACAGCAACGCCGGTGGGCACTTCGGTCCTCTACTGAAGTTCGCGGGCTTTGACGCCATCGAGGTACAGGGCAAGGCTGATAAGGACGTGGTTGTCCTGGTCGACGCTGACGAAAAGAAGATCCAGATCCTGGAGTCTCCCTTCAGTGACGTGAACGCCTACACTGTGACCGAGGCGCTTCACGAGTATTTCGGGGATCCAGAGGATATAAACGACCGCCGTTTCATATCGGTGGTCTCGGCTGGCAAGGGTGCCGAGACCTCATACTGGGGGTGCCTGAACAGCAGCTTCTGGGACACTCACAGGAAGATGCCCAGGTTGAAGCAGGCTGGGCGCGGCGGCGGTGGGACCATTCTCCGCGACAAGAAGATCGCCGCCCTCGTGGTGAAGACACACGACCTTAGCGGGACGGCCAATAACCCTGCCGATGTGGACACTCTTACCAGGCTGGGGGCAAAACTCCACAAGGAGATAATCACCCTCGACGCCAAACAGTGCCGGATGCGGACGGCCGGAACGCCTCACCTCAATGAGATCATGAACGAGTATCACCTTCTTCCCACAATGAATTACAAATTCGGACAGCACCCTGATGCCGACAGGATCCATTCGAAGATCTACGAGAAGATGTTCACCCAGGGGATAGCAGATGGATGCTGGTACGGTTGCACAATGGCCTGCGCCAAGGCTGTTGATAACTACACCCTGAAGACGGGACCCTGGAAGGGCAAAACGATCACCGTCGACGGGCCGGAGTATGAGACGGCCGCAGGCATGGGCTCCAACGTAGGCGTCTTCGACCCTGAGTGGACCACGGAGACAAACTTTTATGCAGATCACTACGGCCTTGACACTATCTCTCTCGGGACCGGTATCGCTTTCGTCTGCGAATGCTACGAACTTGGGCTGATCAACAAGGAAAACACCAACGGCCTGGAACTCAAGTTCGGCAACAAGGACGATATCATGGAACTTCTCCATCGCCTGGGAGAGGGCAAGGACGAGTTCGCCCTCTTGGTTGGCAAGGGCATCCATAAGATGAAGGACCTTTTTGCCGAGAAGTTCGGTGCCGACAGGGCTGTTATGGAGAGGATCGGAATGGAAGGCCAGGGGATAGAGGTATCCGAATACGTGCCGAAAGAATCGATAGCCCAGTGGGGCGGCTACTTCCTCACCCTCAAGGGGCCGCAGCACGATGAAGCGTGGCTGATATTCATGGACAGGGTCAACAAGCAGCTTCCCACCTTCGAGGACAAGGCCGAGGCTCTCCACTACTTCCCCAATTTCAGGACCTGGTTCTCCCTCGTCGGACTTTGCAAGCTGCCCTGGAACGACATAGAACCTGCCGACAACGCCACCAAGTATCCACCCCAGGAGGCGGCGAAGGTCCCTGAGCACGTACAGAACTACGTCGATCTCTTCAACGCCGTGACAGGGAAGAAAATTACCAAGGAAGACCTGATCCTGCAGTCCGAGCGAGTCTATAACTTCCAGAGGGTTTTCCAGCTCCGCCTTGGGAAGGGCACCAGAAAATTCCACAATATCCCCGACAGGGCCCTCGGGCCGGTCTGGGCAGATGAATGGGAAGCCAGGGCCGAGTATTACGACAACGAGCTGAAAGCGAGCGGGGTCGACCCGGCAGGGCTTTCTTCACAGGAGAAGTGCGACAAACTGCAGAAGATACGACGGGAGCAGTGGGAGAAACTGGTGGACACCGTCTACAGGCGACGCGGCTGGGACAAAAACGGCATACCCACTGTCAGGAAACTGAAGGAACTGGGGATGGACTTCCCCGAGGTCATAGCCGTTGTCGAAAAGAACGCAAAACCGGAGGACCAGTGGAAGGACTGAGATGATGATCACTGTTAACGGGGAGCCCATGGAATGGGAGGAAGGAATGACCGTAAGGGACGTTATCAACGAGAAGAGATACGTCTTCCCGCTTCTGGCGGTCTGGATCGACAATTCTTCCGTTCCGAGGGACAAGTTTGACACTACTCGGGTCCCCGACGGCTCCAACGTTCAGATCATCCATATGATCAGCGGGGGCTAGTCCAGGTCAATTCAAAG
>LGGV01000022.1 GCA_001509095.1 Synergistales bacterium 58_81
CAAGACAATTGCGCGGGTTACGGCTTCTCCCTTGCCACCACGTCAGTCCCGTCCTCTTTTCTCCAGTAGATGCCTATCTTCATGTAGGACATGATAAGGGAGACGATCGGGTTGAGGTAGTTCAGGAAGGCATAGGGAGCGTAGGCGAGAGTAGGTACACCAAGGACACTGCTCTGGAAAGCTCCGCAGGTGTTCCAGGGTATCAGCGCCGAAGTTAGTGTTCCCGCATCCTCTGTAGCACGGGAGAGCATTCTCGGAGCGAGGCCCTTCTCCTCGAAAGCCGTCTTGAACATCCTGCCAGGGATTACAAGGGATAGATACTGGTCACCCAGGAACAGATTGGCCAGGAAGCAGGTGCCGATAACAGAACCCATCATCCCACCGACGGTCTTGACCTGCCTGGTGATGGAGCCGACTATGGTCTCGAGGAAGCCGCAGGCCTCCATGACACCACCGAAGAAGAGGGCGCAGAAGATCAGCGAAATGGTCCACATCATCGAATCGAGGCCGCCCCTTGAGACAAGATCGCTGAGCATTTCTCCGACCTCTGCCGCCATTTCCGGAGCAATGTTCAGGTTGAACTGGCTGAGCATATTGAGAAGCGCCTCGCCCTCGGCACCAGCGATCTCGCCGGAGACGGAGGCACCATAGCCGTAGTGGATCGCATCGATGATATCGCCGATACCGTTACCCTGGAGTGCCGACATGATCGCTGCTATAAGCACTCCGGCAAAAAGACCGGGGATGGCCGGGGTCTTTCTCATCGCAAGGGCGATGACGAGTACCGGAGGGAGGAAGCCGAGAAGTCCGATATTGAACTCGGCCTGCATCATCTGCTGCATGGCGGAGATCTTCTCCGCGTCAAGCGCCCCGCCAGCGTACCTCATGCCCAGGAAAATGCAGATCGCGGCAACGATAAGGTAGGTCGGCCCAGTGGACCAGACCATTGCCCGTATATGGTCAAAAAGGTTTGCCCCTGCAACGGCCGGCGCAAGGTTTGTCGTATCAGAAAGAGGCGACATCTTGTCACCGAAATAGGCTCCGGAGATCACTATGCCCGCCGTAAGCGGGGCGGGGATCCCAAGGCCGTGGGCAATGCCCATGAGGGCTATACCTACGGTCCCGGAGGTGGTCCATGAGGAGCCGGTCGAGATAGATACTATGGACGTGATCAGGAGGGTGGCCAGAAGGAAGATCGAAGGCGACAGAATGGAGAGTCCGTAGTATATAAGGGTGGGTACGACTCCGCTCTGGATCCAGATACCGATGACCATTCCAATTATCATAAGTATGACAACCGCCTGAAGGGCCACTGCTATTGCGTTAAGACCGCCCTCCTCGATCTGGGACCACGGCATTTTCAGGACCGTAAGGCCAACAATACATACCAGGACAGCGGAAAAGACGATCGGAATATGGGCATCAACGCCCAGTCTGAGAACACCGAAACTGATGATGACGGCCGCTGCCACGAATACACCGATGGAAAGGCCCAGACCTGGCTTGACTTGCTGTTTCTTCGACATGAAAGAACCTCCTTCTCCAAGGATTTGAGTCTCAGTTCATGATGACACGAAGAAACCCGAGAGATAGCGCCCAGGCCTCACCTCCTTCTTGAAGGAACCTTCAGATAAAACCCTTTCATACCTTTGTACGACCCGGGAACACCCTCCCGGTCGACCGGCAGTCTACCACTTCAGGCAAGTGATACAGGCTGCCGGAATGTCCAGGGTCATTATACATGATTTTCATATTATTTAATCAGACTTGGGAGATGTTTTTCCTTCGAGGGACCCCCTGGAAGAAGGGAAGGAGGGGGGGAGGATCCTTCCTCCCTCCCTGCAGGCAAAAAAGGATCTTCGTGAAGCAGAAAGCTACCTTACGTTCATCACTCTCTTGACCGATGCAGTGTACTTGATCCTCCGGTTTTTCTGTTCCTCGATTACAAAGTTGTAAAGGTCGTCGTCGGCGGCAAGCTTCTCCGCAGGAAGGACGCCCTTTTGCTTCACAAGTCCCTTTGCCACCGCCCTGGCGAAAATGGCGCAGGAGCAGCCTGTGCAGCGGCTCATCGATGTATTCCAGGTCTTCTCGTCAAAGTAGTCCAGCAGATACCACGAATAGGTCACCTCGTCAGCACCCTTGAACCCGTGAACGTCTATCTCCATGACAGTGAGGTCCCTGTCACCCTTTTCGGGCTCCATCTTCCACATAGGGAAGAGAAGGTCCGCAGCCACATCAAGGGGCACGACCTCACTGCCGCCAAGGCTCCGGGGTGTCTCCTCGAAGAGCCCCATGGACCGGAGGAGCCTCATCTGTTCAACATGACCGGGCCACCTGAGGGTCATCTCCCCCAGGTTCCTGGCCTTGATGTTCTTCGCAAGGCTTCTCAGTCCATCGGTGTAGAACGCCTCCAGGGTCCCCACTCCCGGAAATTCGCGCAGATGAAGCCCGGAAGTGGCTTCGACCACTTCCTTTTGGAAGTCCCTGACGATAGTGACGGGTCTGGTGAACTCCTCGATACAGTCCTTGGGAGACCAGGTTACCTGGTAGTTGAAGGGGGGCACAGCCTTGGTTGGAATTCCTCCAACGTAGATGTATGCGTCCTCGACCTCGTCAAGCAGTGCCGAACCTCTGCCCATGAGGAAGTTTGACATCCCCGGGGCAACACCCATGTCCGGGATCACCGTTACTCCCTTCTCCCTGGCAAGACCGTCGAGCTCCTCGAAATCCTCGGCCATGAAGGAGATGTCCACCAGATTCTTGCCCAGCCCGATGACGGTCTTCATCATTTCGTAGCCGAAACGTCCCGGTACCCCCGCCGTGACGATGTCAGCGTCCTCCAGTATGGGAGCCAGCCGGGAGGCGTCGGTCGCCGAAGCGACAGCCGTCCTGACCCCGGGGTACTTCTTCTCGATCTCCTCGAGAGTGTTCCGGTCCATATCGACCACGGTCACCTCGAAATCCTTCATCATGTCAGCCGCTATAAGCTGGCCGACAAGCCCTCCTCCGATCTGAACCGCCTTCATTCAGGTCCCTCCTTTTGTCTTGTATTGAATGGGGTTAAACCCTTTTTTGTATGCAATGCCAAGTATAGATAATGTCATTTCAGAAGTCAAATATCCTGAGGCGTTGTACTGAGGCGTTAATCTTAATACGTGAATCGTAAATAGAAAGATCCCTTCCTGGAACCTGTTCTTAAGGTCAAAGGCACATATTTCCAACATCTATCCAGGGGAGGTTTGTCTATGAAGAAAAAAGTGATAGTGCTCGGCGGCGGCCTGGTCGGGTCCGTAATGGCCCTGGACCTTGCCTCCGACGAGAATTACGCGGTCACCGTTGCTGATGCCGACAGGGATGTCCTTGACAGGCTGGTCTCCAGGTCGGGGGGGAGGGTGATCCCGCTGGACGACGTCGACTTTGCCAGCCCGGCATCGATAACAAGAGCAGTGGAAGACCACGATATCGTCGTGGGAGCCGTCCCGGGCTCAATGGGGTTCGCTATGATGGGGGCCGTCATTCGAGCTGGGAAGAGCATGTCGGACATCAGCTTCATGGGCGAGGATTACTTCCTCTGGAACGATGAGGCCAAAAGGGCCGGAGTGACCCTCATGGAAGATGTGGGGGTTAGTCCAGGCTTCTCGAACATTCTTATCGGAAGTTCGGTAAGTGAAATGGAAAGTGTCGAAAGCGTGGAGATCTTCGTCACAGGGCTGCCCACCGAACCGGAGGAACCCTTCAACTACAGGTTCGTCTTCTCTCCCGACGACTGCATCGAGGAGTACGTCCGCCCCGTAAGGCTCAAGAGGGGCGGGAAGATCATCGAAATGCCGGCCCTTTCGGAGAACAGGATCTACAGCTTCGAGATCCCGGGGGTAGTACTCCCGGAGATGGAGGGGTTCCTTACCGATGGCCTGAGGTCCCTTCTGAAGACCATTCCTGCCGCCAATATCTGCGAGAAGACCCTCCGCTACCCCGGAACGGCTGAAAGGCTGGCCTTCCTCAGGGAGATAGGCCTCTTCTCCACCACTCCCGTTAAGGTGAAAGGGCAGGAGGTGGCCCCAAGGGACCTCTTTGCCGCGCTCGCCTACCCGATGATGAAGCTTGGCGAGAAGGAAAAGGAGTTCACCTTCCTGCAGGTCGATATCAATGGACATAAGGACGGCAAACCACTACTTCACCGCTACAGGATGTACGACGAAAGGGACGAAAAGACGGGCTACACTTCCATGGCAAGGACCACGGGATTCACCTGCGTCATCATGGCCCGGCTGATAGCCGAGGGCCTTGTTGACATGCCCGGAGTACACGCACCGGAAGCCATCGGCGACAAACCAGAGGTAGTAGCCAGATTTATCGCCGAGATGGAAAAGCGCGGGGTCAAGGTAACAAAAGAAGTCTCTGGGTCTTGAAATACCAGGGCGGTCCCGGCCTGGTACCGCCCTTGCTTTTTCTCTCCACTTTGGTAAAGTAGAATAGACCATTTCTCTTGGAGGGGGTCCCTCATGGACGACCTTGAGAGGCGGGTAGTCATCCTCAGTCTTGTCGCCAGAAAGGGCGATAATCCCGGCCTGTGGGGTTACGCAAGGCTTCGAAAATCCATCCTCCTCCTCCAGATCGAGGAGGATGTCCCCCTCGGTTTTGTCTTCGGCCTGGAGAGGGAGAGACCCGTGTCCCCCGAACTGCAGCTCTTCCTGGAAAGGATGCTCTTCGATAACTGCCTGGTCTCAACAGAGACACCGTCCGGCTTCAGGATGGACCTGGGAAGCGAAGGCATCAGGCTGCTGAAGGAACACCCCGATATCGCAGAAAGGTACAGGGAACAGGTCGAAAGGGTATTTGAAAGGGTCAGGGACATGTCACTGACGGACCTTCGGGTCGCAGCCAGGAACGCCTACCTCTCGCACCCCTCCTGACCACACCCGGTCACTGCCGAAAACCCTAAAAGACGGAGTACTCCCGGTCATTCCTGTCGGTCAGGAACATGTGCCCGGGAGAGTGGGTTATTGCAAAAGGGGGTTTCGAAGCCATAAGAGCAGCCTGTGGGGTCACGCCGCAACCCCAGAAGACCGGTATCTCCCCTTCCCTTATCTCAACGGGATCCCCGAAGTCAGGCCTTGAAAGGTCATCTATCCCTATCAGGCCCGGTTCGCCGACGTAAAGCGGCGCACCGTGCACGGCCGGGAACAGCGCGGTCGTCGAAACCGCCTTCGCGATCATCGCTGCAGGGATGGGCCTCATGCTCATCACCACCTGTCCCTTGAGCCGTCCCGCAGGCCGACAGGGGACAGAGGTGACATACATGGGAACATTGACCCCCATCTCTACGTGCCTCACGGGAACTCCGGCCTCCATGAGAGCACCCTCAAAGGTAAAGGAGCAGCCTATCAGGAAGGAGACCAGGTCGTCCCTCCACAGATCCCTGATGTCGGTCGGTTCTTCTACGAGGACCCCGTCCCTGTAGACCCTGTATCTGGGAAGATCGGTCCTGACGTCAGATCCTGCAGCAAGTCCTCTGGGCTCAGGGTCCCCCGGCTCGGTAACCTCGAGGAGGGGACAGGGTCGAGGGTTCCTCTGGGAGAAAAGGAGGAGATCAAAGGCCCAGTCGCAGGGCAGGATCACCAGGTTCGCCTGGACAAAACCAGGGGCTATTCCTGCAGTGGGCCCTGTCCATTTCCCCTCCCTGATAGCCTGCCGGACCTCTCGTGGCGTCATGTCACTCATATCCTGGGAAACTGCCAATCCTGACCACCCCCACTGGACTTCTTTTCAGGCAGAACCCTTCTATGGAGACAATGATAATCGAAACGCCCCGGTTATTGGAAGAACCGGGAACATATGCTAATATCCGCTAGTAGCAGCAAGCGAGGAGGAAGCAAGCTGACCTATGGATAGAGAGAAAAGGCTGGAGAAACTGTCAGAGATCCTGGCCGGGGCCGACGTCCCGGTAAGCGGTGCGAGTCTTGCTGACATTTTCGGCATCAGTCGCCAGGCAGTGGTCCAGGACATCGCCATCCTGAGGGACCGTGGTCTCCGGGTTCTGGCCACCGCACGTGGTTATGTCCTGAGGGAGGGAAGCCGGAGGAGAGTGTTCGCTGTCCGTCACGACGCCCAGGAGATAGCCGAAGAGCTCAACACCATAATCGAAGCCGGTGGAAGGGTCATCGACGTGGTCGTGGACCACCCCGTTTACGGCGAGATAAGGGGCAACCTGGACCTCGCCTCCCGTGAGGACGTGGCGCGTTTCGTCAACGTGCTGAAGAGCACCGGACAGTCTCCTCTTCTCTCACTTTCAAGAGGTTTCCATGTACACACCGTGGAAGCCCCCGACGAGAGGACCCTGGACGCTATTGAGAGAGCTCTGGCGGACAAGGGATTCCTCGAGATGGCATGACACTCTTTTCGGGAGGCGATCGAACTTGACGCAAAGAGAGAAGACCTGGGTTTTGTTCTCGATCCTCTATGGGGCCTTTAACGTGATCGTTCCCTTCACCGTCCTGAGGGACGTGGGCACCCTGGCCGGGGCCTTCCTTTTCTGGAACCTTATTACCGCGGCCGTACTCCTCGCCGGAGCATGGGTCACCTCCGGGTGGAAAGACCGGGGAGGAAAGGAGATCCTGCGATGAGCCCTTCCATGATCATCGCCGGTATAGCGGCATGGTTCACCGTAGGCTCCCTGCTATCGTGGCATGCCAGGAAGAACCTGGGTGAGGGGATGATCGAATACTTCCTGGCAGACCGCAAGGTCGGAGGGTTCATCTCAGCCATGACCTACAGCGCCACCACCTACAGCGCATTCATGATGGTAGGGCTGGTGGGGTTGACCTACTCCTCCGGTATCGGCAGCCTGGGTTTCGAGATGACCTACCTGGCCGCGACGGTGATCCTTATGGTGATCTTTGCCCCCAGGTACTGGGCTGCGGGAAGGATCTTCCGGCTCGTCACGCCCTCAGAGCTCCTGACAAGACGTTACGGCAGCCCCATGACCGGAGCTGTGTCAGCTATCCTCTGCCTTGTCATGCTTGTCCCCTACGCATCGGTCCAGCTCATGGGGATAGGATACCTGCTGGAGGTCCTTTCAGGAGGCGCCATCCCCTTCGCGGTGGGGATGCTCATTGCGGCCTGCGTATCCTTCGTCTTCTCCTGGTGGGCCGGGCTGAGGTCTGTAGCCCTGACAGACGCTCTCCAGGCAGTGGTCATGATTGTCGCCAGTCTTTTCCTCATGGGTTTCATAGCCTTGGCACTCTTCCCCGAGGGTCTCCCGGAAGCTCTCGGATCAAGGCAAGACCTTCTGAAGGTCTCCTGGTCCTTCCCCATGTTCCTTGGGCTGACGCTTCCATGGGCGTTCTTCGCGGTGACAAACCCGCAGGTGGTCCAGCGTCTTTACATCCCGGCAAGCGTAAGGAACCTGCGTAGGATGATCCTGGGTTTTTCTGCCTTCGGTTTCGTCTACACCGTCCTCTGCGTTGTCTTCGGGCTGGCAGCCGCCGTTAAAATGCCCGGACTTGAGAAAGCCGACAACGCCATGGCCATGCTCCTGTCCTCAGTTCCGTCGCCCCTGGCCCTGGTCGTATCCCTCAGCATAATGGCCGCAGCGGTATCTACCATGAACTCGGTGATCCTCACCCTCAGCTCCATGTTCGGAAGAGACGTTGTCAGGACCTTTCTCCCCCATATCTCCGAGAAGACCGAGCTGGGGATATGCAGGCTTCTCATACCGGTCATCACCGTCATTTGCTTCTTTTTCGCACGTATGCAGCTGGGTCTGATCGCAGTACTCTCCTCCATGGCCTCTGGAGGACTGCTCATGCAGCTACCGACGATCCTGGGGGCATTCTTCTGGAAAAGGGCGACCGCCGCCGGAGCCGTGTCCAGCATGATAGCAGGAGGCCTTGCGGTCGGTTTCATGTACGTCCAGGGGCTAAAACCCCTGGGTCACTGGCCTCCGGTCTGGGGGATCCTCGTCTCCGGAGCAGTGTTCATCGCTGTCAGTCTCGCGACCAGGCCTCCGATCGACACCGAAGACTTCTTTTCTTCCGTGGAGAGCTATATCAGGGACAGCTTCGGGAGCTGATATATTTTTTCGTCCAGGGACAGGCCTGGATACATATTCCGCAGATGGAGTGGGACCACCCCATCTCCCTCGAGAAATGCCTTGTCTGCCTGTAACATGCAAAAATGTCCACAAGTTCATCCCTGTGCGTACCGGCACTCCACTCCCTGCCCGTGGGGGCTTTTGCCGGACATGCCTCGACGCAGGCCCTGCAGGGGCCGCACCGGGACTCCGTGGAGGGGTTCCCCGGAGCCAGAGGCGCATCGGTCAGCACAGTGCACATCCTGAAAGCGGGACCGAACTCCTCAGAGACCAGTAGATCGGACCTGCCTATCCAGCCCACCCCTGCGCGAACGGCGGCTGTCTTATGGGGGAAGGGGACGCTCAGTGTGCTTTCGTCGAACTTTTCCGTCGTAGGCCCCAGAAGGACCGCCCTGAACCCGGCGCCTTCAAGGAACCTGACCGTCTCAGACCCTATCCTGGCCAGCTCCCCGTTCACCCTTACGTACTCATCGTGGTAGTCACGAGTGGGGCCATCTCCTATCCCCGATACTATCTCCGGGGAAAGGGCAAGCATGATGGTCACCCCATAGAAAAGCCCCGGAAAGGGAAGGCCCTGGATGTCAGCGAGGTCCGAGACCCCATACCCCGACCCGCCCTCCTCCAGGATCTTGTTCCCCAGCCGCCGCGTCAGGTCACAGTTCATCGATCTCCCTCCTTCAAAGGCCCCGTCTGTATCACCGAAGATCCGTAATCTTTCAGGGCATCCATGACCCGGTCGACCTCAGCATCACTCAGTACCCTCGGTTCTCCCAGGGTCAACGCTTTCGAGTAGACCATTGCCGCGAACTCGACGGTCTCCGCGATCCTGAAGGCTTCAGATAAACTTCTTCCAACGGAGACCATCCCATGGTTCGCAAGGAGTACCGCCTTCCCATCCCCCATCGACCCCGCGGCGGACCGGGCCAATTCCGGTGTTCCGAAACAGGCGTAGGGTGCCACGGGGATCTTCCTCCCCGCCAGTGCCACGAGATAGTGGAAAACCGGGATCTCCCGACCGAGACAGGCCATAACGCAGGCGTAGGGGGAGTGGGTGTGGACAACGGCAGAGATATCCGGTCTTGAAAGGTAGAGGGCAAGATGGAGGGAAATCTCGCTGGTGGGTTTGAGGCGCCCATCCTCCACTCTTCCATCCATGTCGACAACGACAACATCCTCAGGTTTCATCAGACCGTACTCGACACCGCTTGGCGACAGGGCCGCAAATCTTCCGGACCTTACGCTCAGGTTTCCTCCCGTTCCTGTGACCAGTCCGCTCTCCAGCAGCTTTCTGCCGAAAAGAACTATCTCGTAACGGGCACTCTCGAGCATCATGATCCTCACCCCGGTCACGATAATAACCTAACTGCCTTACCTGTTTCCACAGCTCAGGTATACTGGTGGCACCATTACGGACGGGAGGTCGAGATGATGAAGGGATCAGGCAGCGGAATGATCATACCTGTGTTCCAGGTGGATGCGTTCACGGACGAGCCCTTCAGGGGGAACCCCGCTGCGGTCTGCCTTGTTGACAAGTTCCCTGACGAGGTGACCATGAAAAGAATAGCCATGGAGATGAATCTCTCCGAAACCGCCTTCGTCGTGCCTTTAAAAGAGCCGGGGGAGGAAGGTCGGGCCGCCTTTTCGATCAGGTGGTTCACACCCTCCGTGGAGGTACCCCTCTGCGGTCACGCTACCCTTGCCGCTTCATGGGTGATCTTCAATGAAAGGGCATTCTCTTTTCCGAGGATCACCTTCGAAAGCGCCAGCGGGAAACTGGCGGCTGCCCTGGGAGAAGATGGGATAACCCTTGATTTCCCCCTGAACGGAACTGAACCGGCTGAGATCCCTGATGGACTGCTGGATGCCATGGGGATCAGATCCGTCGAGGATGCAAAGCTTTCGAAGAGCGCTGAGATGCTGCTTTTAAGGGTGGCTGATGAGGCTGCTGTCCGTGGTTTGCAGCCCGACTTCAAGGCCATGCTCGGCATTGACCGGGGCGGGCTGGGTTTCCAGGGGGTGATCGTCACCTCCCGGTCTTCAGATTTTGACTTCCTGTCCCGGTACTTCGGCCCTTGGGAGGGAATAGACGAAGATCCAGTTACAGGATCGGCCCACACCGTGCTTGCCCCCTACTGGTCGCGGATCACGGGAAGATCCCGTTTCCGCGCTTTCCAGGCATCGAAGAGGGGGGGCGAACTGACCGTAGCCGTAACAGGAGATCGAGTGAAGATCACCGGAAGAGCGACGACCGTCTTGAGGGGGGAGCTTCTGCTCTAGGGAAGGACCTGCCGGCGGAAGATCTGCTCCGCCGGCAGGAAGAAATACCCTTACTGGTCCTTACTGTAGGCAGGGAATCCTCCGAGAGTGGAGAGTATCTCGTGGTCTATCTCAGTACCCAGTGAATCGGCCAGGCGCTGGACCTCGAGTTCAAAGTAGTGCTGCTGCATGTCCTCTCTTACCCGTGGAAGCACCTCATCAAAAGTGAACGACCTTGCAGGCCTTTTCTCAAGCACCTGGAGCACGTGCCAGCCGAACTTCGTCTCCACCGGTCCTCCTATCCTTCCCGGTTCAAGGGAGAAGGCGAGACCATCGAACTCTGGGACGGTCTGCCCCCTGTAGACCCATCCAAGGTCCCCACCGGACCCTGCGCTTCCGGGATCGATGCTGTTCTCGGCGGCGACCCTTCCGAAGTCAGCTTCCTTGGCGTAGACCTTCAGCAGAACGTCCAAAGCCTCTTTTTCGGAGGCCACCAGGATGTGCCTGACCCGCACCGATTCGGGTTCCATGTAATCCTCCTCGTGACTGGAGAACCAGGCTTCAAGGGCTGGTCTTCCCAGGTCCCACTTCGAAGAGACAGAGGCCACATAGGCCTGGGCAAGGATGTTGACTGCGTTCCACCTCAGCTGGACCGAGACGGACGGGTCCAGCTGCAGCCCCTTTCGCAGCGCGGCCTCCGATAGAAGCAGGGCCATGGACACCTGCCTGGCAAAGCTCTCCCTGTCC
This sequence comes from Synergistales bacterium 58_81, assembly GCA_001509095.1. GTDB lineage: Bacteria > Synergistota > Synergistia > Synergistales > Thermovirgaceae > 58-81. The sequence continues at coordinate 11,096 of LGGV01000022.1, forward strand.
TCCAGGGAGAGCTGCGCCAGTACAAAGGGAGCCATCATACTGTCTGCCCCCGACTGGTCCATTATCAGGCGGATCATCTCCTGCTCGCTGACGGTCTCCCCCCCTGCAGAGATAACGGGCCCCCTGTCGGCGGCACCGGCGAGAGCTGGAATGGCGAAGGTCACAGCAACTGCGAGCAAAAGGATTTTCCTGGAAAGGCTTTTCATGAGATCACTCCTTAAACGAATTGTCCGGACCGAGCCGGAGGTCATTTGATACCATTGTTATTGGGAGTCCCATGGTAGGGCATGGGGACGTACTGGACCGAGGGACGACGCTGGCCGGACTGGGGGTAGAGCCTCATGACCTGGCATATCTCCTCGGGGATGTCTGTGGATATGAAAAGGCCCAGTTCTGCTGCCTCCTCGCTGCTTATGGGGTAATCGTGGGTCCAGCGTCCCTCGGTGAGAATTCCCGCCAACCTCTCCGCCTCTTCACGGGGTACGTTGTCCACGAGAAGGCTTACCACGAACTTACAGGTCTGTTCTATCGCCTTTCGTGATATGTCGGCCATAATGAGCGTCTCATCATCTATCTCAGCGACAGGCTTTTCCTCGACGGTCTTGAGGATAGAGACGGCCGGATACTGCCCGATCTGGGGATCCACCGGGCCAAGGACGGCGTGACGATCCATCACGATCTCGTCAGCAGCCAATGCAATAAGGGTACCGCCTGACATGGCATAGTGCGGTACGAACACGGTAACCTTCGCCTCGTGTTTGTTAAGGGCCGCTGCTATCTGGGAGGCAGCCAGCAGAAGACCTCCAGGAGTATGGACTATCAGGTCGATGGGGGTGTCCGAGGATGTCATCCGGATGGCCCTCAAGATCTCCTCCGAATCCTCAATGTTTATGTAGTTCCTTGCGAAAACACCAAGAAACCCCACGCTCTCCTGCCTGTGGATCAATGTGATCACCCTGCTGCCGCGTTTCTTTTCAAGCTTCCGGATCATCGCCACCCTCATGCGCTCCAGGTTCCACTGTTTGAACATCGGGAAGACGAAGAAGAACAGAATGAAGATCCAGAAAAGATCCAATTTGAACACCCCGCCTCTCATTATGAAGAACGGGGTCCCGGACAAGGGACCCCTGTTCCCGTAATTCATTCTCTTGTATCATGTATCGGCTTTCTCTTCCGCTCCCATTCCCTCCCTGACATCATCTCCACCTTCGAGGGACCCCGCATTCGGCACCAGCACCAGTTCTCCATCCTCCACCGACACCGAAATACGGCTTCCATCAGGGACACGGCCCTCAAGCACAAGGTCTGCCAGCCGGTCCTCTATCAGGCGCTGGACGGCTCTCCTTAACGGTCTGGCTCCATATTTTGGGTCGTACCCCTTGTCAAGGAGAAGCGTCCTCGCTTCGACAGGGATCTCTATATGGATACCCTTTTCGGAGAGTCTTTCAGAAACCTCCCTGAGCATGAGATCCAGGACCTTCAGGAGATCTTCCCTTCCCAGGGGTTCGAAGACGATCATCTCGTCGATGCGGTTGATGAACTCGGGTCTGAAGGTCTTTTTGACCGAATCAACGATCCCCGTACGGACCCTTTCCCAGTCAGGCATCTCTCCCTGCCCGGGGGCGGCAAAGCCGAGACCCTGACCCTTCATGGCATCCTTGGCACCGATGTTGCTGGTCATTATTACCACACTGTTCCTGAAATCGACGGTGTGCCCCTGACCGTCGGTAAGGCGTCCGTCCTCAAGTATCTGGAGAAGGATGTTGAAAATATCGGGATGGGCCTTCTCGATCTCGTCGAAGAGTACCACCGAATAGGGTCTCCTCCGGAGAGCCTCTGTCAGCTTCCCCCCCTCCTCGAATCCCACATAGCCCGGCGGAGCACCGATCAGTTTGGCCACCTCGTGGCGCTCCATATACTCGCTCATGTCAAACCGTACCATGGCCTCTTCGCTCCCGAAGAGAAACTCCGCAAGCGAACGAGCGAGCTCCGTCTTCCCCACACCGGTGGGGCCCAGGAAAAGGAAGCTTCCGACGGGCCTTTGGGGGTCCTTGAGACCGCTCCTGGACCTTCTTATTGCCCGGGATACGGCGTTTACGGCCTGGGTCTGGTCAACCATGCGCCGATGGATCTCCTCCTCCATGCGCAGGAGCCTGGCAGCCTCCTCCTCGGTCAGCTGAACGACGGGGATCCCTGTCCACTCGGAGACTATCCCGGCTATCTGTTCAGCATCTACCACCGGTTCCTCCTGGTTCCTGATCTTCTGCCACTCCTTCCGGCAGACCTCGATCTCCTCACCGAGCTTTCTCTCATCATCCCTGAGGGAGGCGGCCTTCTCGAACTCCTGGGACACTACGGCGGCTTCCTTCTCCTTGCGGAGAGCCTCGAGGCGTCTCTCCTTCTCCTTGATATCTTCCGGGGCCTCCATTGTCTTCAGCCTCGCCCGGGCTGCAGCCTCATCGATAAGGTCGATGGCCTTGTCCGGCAGATGACGTTCCGTGATATACCGGGCAGAGAGCCTTGCGGCGGCCTCAAGAGCCCGGTCGGTGATCTTGGCCCTGTGATGGGCCTCATACCTGTCCCTGAGACCTTCCAGGATCCTTATGGAGTCATCCACACCGGGCTCCTCCACCATCACCGGCTGGAACCGTCTTTCCAGTGCCGCGTCCTTCTCTATGTTCTTCCTGTATTCATCGATGGTCGTGGCCCCGACCACCTGGAACTCACCCCTTGACAGGCTGGGTTTCAGGATGTTCGCAGCATCGACAGCTCCTTCAGCTCCTCCAGCCCCGACGATGGTATGGATCTCGTCGATAAAGAGGATCACGTCCCGACAATCCCTGAGCTCTTTTACCAGTTTGCGCATCCTCTCCTCGAACTCGCCACGGTACTTGGTTCCGGCAACGAGGTTGCCCACGTTGAGCTGGACGACCCTCTTGCCTTTCAGCACCTCAGGGATGTCACCGGCGATTATCTTCTGGGCAAGACCCTCCACGATGGCTGTCTTGCCGACACCGGGATCACCTATAAGCACGGGGTTGTTCTTGGTACGGCGAGAGAGGATCTGTATAAGCCGCTGGATCTCCTTGGACCTTCCTATGACAGGATCGAGCTCATTGCGCTGTGCCATCTCGGTCAGTGCTATACCGAGCTGGTCCAGCGTCGGGGTCCTGGACCTGCCGGCTGACTTCTGGGGGTGGTCCTCGCCAGAGCTTTCGGCAGTCTCCGCGGTGCCCCCTTCACCTGACGAAACAGACGCTATGACCTCTGCCCGTATCTTTTCAATATCCATGCCCATGGAACCCAGTATCTGGGCAGCGATCCCCTCACCCTCTGAGATAAGTCCCAGAAGTAGATGTTCGGTCCCCACGTAGTTGACCGACATTCCCCTGGCTTCCCTCATGGCAAGGTCAAGGACCTTCTTCGCCCTTGGGCTCAGGGGGAGGTCCACGGGCTTGCTCTTCTGCTCCCCCCGTCCAACGAACTGC
>LGGV01000098.1 GCA_001509095.1 Synergistales bacterium 58_81
ATGGAAATATTTACATGGTACCATAATTATAATGCATGACCGCGGGTGTCAAGTTCAAGTTTATTTTTCCCCGTTTAACCTGTAATATCGCCTTGTTCCACGAGCAAGGCTTCCGGGGACGGGGGGATATCATGAGAAAACTGCTGGTGACCGATATCGACGGGACCCTGGCCCACCGCGACAACATACCCGAAGAAGTTGTCCAGGCCTGCCGGGTCCTCAGGCAAGAAGGATGGGAGATCATCGTGGCCACGGGTCGTATCCTGGCAAGCGCCCGGGGGCATATGAAGAGCGTGGGCGCGCTCCCTGAGGCCATAGTCTACGACGGTGCAAGGATCATGTCCGATGAGACCGGTCAGGAGATATGGGGCGTCACGATACCTCCCGAGACGGTGGAGGGGAGCCTCGGCGTCCCTGTGATCGACGACCTTGCCTGCCCCAGGGCGATACGGGGCGTCTTCCGGGTGATCATCCACGGCCAGGCCGACAGCATAGACGAGATAGGGGAGGGCATCTCCTCCGCAGTGGGGGACAGTGCACGGGCCGTCTTTGCCGGAGACGGCTTCCTGGACATACTCGGCCCGGGCATCTCCAAGGGGGCCGCCCTTGATAGGCTTCTGGGGTCTTTGGTGGAGGAGGGCAGCCCCGTCCTGGTGGCGGCCGCCGGGGACCACCTCAACGACATGGAGCTGCTTGAGTACGCCCATATCTCCATAACCATGGAGGACGCCAGGGAACCGCTCCGGGCCATGGCGGACGTGATCCTCCCCCCGGCATCGGAGAAGGGTTTTTCAAGGATACTTGGACCCCTCAGGTCTCTGGCGGGTCCTTTTGAAGCACTATCACGCGAGGGTCGACTCACCGGTCGGAGGGGCTGCAAGCCCTCTCCGGGAGGGCGGTCCCAAGGGGGTATGTTCAATGGCTGAGAAGGACATTAAATGGGAAGTGGTCGACATCGGGATCCCCGAGGGTTGCAACGTCATACTGGGCCAGAGTCATTTCATCAAGACCGTCGAGGACCTCTACGAGGTCTTGGCCACTTCGTCGCCGGCTTTGGAGTTCGGGCTGGCATTCTGCGAGGCTTCGGGGCCCTGCCTGGTGAGAAAGGACGGCAACGCAGACGACCTAGTTGAGGCCGCTGTACGGAACGCCTTGAAGCTGTCGGCGGGGCACGCCTTCGTCATCTTCATGAGGAACGGCTTCCCCATCAGTGTCCTCAACGCGGTCAAGCAGGTCCAGGAGGTATGCCGTATCTTCGCCGCCACAGCGAACCCACTGCAGGTCCTTGTCTTCCAGACGGGCCAGGGGAGGGGTATCGCAGGCGTCGTCGACGGCTTCCCCTCTAAGGGCGTAGAATCCGATGACGACATTGAGGAGAGGAAGAAACTCCTGAGGGATATTATCGGCTACAAGAGGTAGACTCAGATCCCGCCAGGGCGGAAGAGAGAGCCCCGGCCTGACAGTATCCCCGCACCCGCCACCATGGCCGATGCCAGGAGCCCCGCCGTAAGGGGTTCCTGGGGCAGACCTGTCAGGGGCCAGAGAAGGGTCGTCAGAAGACCCGTCGAGCCCGTGGTCAGGGCCCAGCGGGGAGACATGCTCCCCGGCGCCAGAACGGCGGCAACAAGTGGGAGGAAGGTTCCCGAGGCCCTGAGCCCCATGCTCAGGTAGCTCCACTTGAGTATCATCGAGTTCTGTCCTGCCAGACCGGTCAGTCCTGCAAGGACGACCAAGACAAGGACCGTTATCCTGGTCGTCCCGGTCAGGTTCCTCTCGCAGTATTTGTAGAGCCGAAACGACGGCAGCAGGTCGCAGACCAGGTTGGTGGCCACCCCCAGCGTCAGGCCCGCAGCGGTCCCTATGAGAGTGACAAGTATCACGCCCCATAGGATCCCCCCCACCAGGGGGCTGAAGCTGGTGGCCAAGAAGTGGGAAAGGGCCGTCCCCGACTCGATGACAACGCCTGATCTTCTCAGGCTCAGCCCGACCACTATCCCCATCAGACCCATGGGGGGCATAAGGAAGGCCGAAAGCAGGGCGCCCTTTCTGGCTGTGGCCGGTTCCGAAGCGGAGAAGACGGCCTGTACGTATATCTGGGTGCACATTACACCCGTTATCAGCGAAAGCCCTGCCCCCAGTCCCTTGCCGAGGCCCTGGCCGAAGAGGTTGAAGAAGGGGTGAAATGGCAGGGGTAAGGCCCCGTCGGGGAGAAGGAAGAAGGTCCTGATCGCGGCCCCTGCGCAGAGTACCAGAGTCAGGTAGAGCACGACGATCTTCCATATTCCCAGGGAGCTGAAGGTCTTGATCCCTCCGGTGAATATGAAGGAGAGGACAAGAACCCCCACAAGCAGCACCGAAATGGTGCCCCCCGCCGGGAAGACCCCCCTGAGTAGGGCAGAACCGGAGATGAACTGGACTACTATGGAGATGAAAGTACCCGCTATTGAGGAAATGACCGAGACTGTCGAGGCGGCTTTCCCGAAGGACATGTTGAGGAAACCCGGGATGGTCTCCACCCCTGATCGCCTCAGGGGAGCGGCGAACCAGAGGCCCAGTACCAGACAGCCCAACCCTCCCCCCAGGGTGAACCACCATGCCGAAAGGCCCCACTGGTAAGCCATCTGTACGGTACCCACCGTAGAGGCTCCCCCGACAAGGGAGCCCAGGAGGATCCCCGAGACCCTGAGGGGTCCGCTCTCTCTCCCGGCAACGGTGTACTCCGAGTGCGACCCTGACCTCCTGCCGGACGAGATGCCGGCTACCATGAAGGCAAGCATTACAGAAAGTGCCGAAAGGGCGAAGACGGACATTCCCGGCTGACATCCTTCCATAAAAAGGGCTCAGCCCATGATACACGAAATGCAAGCTTGCGTGGACCAGGAGTGGGGCTCTCTGGTGGAGATGACATCTCCCTCGGGGCCGGTCAAACCGGGGCGAAAGGCAAAACCGTCTTTCATCCCCGACATAGCCCTCCCCCGGAGGTTCGCCAGCGGGATCGGGGAGTTCGACAGGGTCCTGGGGGGAGGCTTCGTACCCGGGACGGTGACCCTCCTCGGCGGTGAGCCGGGCGTCGGGAAATCTACGCTGCTCCTTCAGGCCTGCGCCGCCATGGCCGCGGGGGGGGAGAGGGTCTTGTACGTCTCGGGCGAGGAGTCCCTCTCCCAGGTCGCCATCAGGGCGAAGAGGATCGGCGAGGGCAACGGGGGCGACCTGGGGATAATCAGCGCCACCTCCATCGACGAATCCCTCGACTCCGTCGAGGGGAGCTCCATTGCCGTCTTCGACAGCATCCAGTCCTTCACCGTCGAAGACGAGGGGGGATTCCCGGGGACGCCCACCCAGGTAAGGGCCGTCGCCCAGAAGATCATCGAAAGATCAAAGGCCTCGGCAGTCCCGTCGGTCATCATAGGGCATATCACCAAGCAGGGTTCCATCGCGGGTCCCAAGCTGCTGGAGCACATGGTGGACGTGGTCCTCATGTTCGCCGGGGACAGGTCGTCCCCCTACAGGCTCCTGAGGTCCTACAAGAACCGTTTCGGGAGCACCGACGAACTCGGCGTCTTCGAGATGAGCGACAAGGGGCTTGTCCCGGTACAGGACCCCAGCCGGCTCTTCTGGAGCACCGC
>LGGV01000099.1 GCA_001509095.1 Synergistales bacterium 58_81
ACTAACGATACAGGGGGTAATTGCCATGGGAAACTTCAGGATCGCCACTTTCAACGTGAACTCCATCAGGAGCCGGCTGCCCGTACTTGAAAGATGGCTGAAGAACAACAGGGTCGACTGCCTCTGCCTCCAGGAGACCAAGGTCGAGGACGGCTCGTTCCCGGCTCCGTTCTTCGAGGACCTGGGCTACCACGTCGTATTCAGCGGCGAGAAATCCTACAACGGCGTCGCCATTGCATCCTCGCTGCCCCCCGACGAATACGGCTTCGGCCTTGATGACGGCGAGGAGCCTTCGGGAAAGACCCGGATAGCCTGGTGCCGCTTCGGGGATCTCAGGGTGGTGAACGCCTACGTCCCCCAGGGGAAATCGATCGACCACCCCGACTACCCCTTGAAGCTCAGGTTCTTCAAGAGGATGGAGGCCTTTCTCCGGTCCATGGGGGTCCCGAAGGAGCCCCTTGTCCTGGTGGGCGACCTCAACGTGGCCCCAACCGATATCGATGTGACCCACCCGGAGAACAAGAGAGACCATGTCTGTTTCCACGAGGACGTCAGGGAGGCCTTCCGGAGCCTATGCTCAGCTACAGCGACCGGGAGCCCAGGTCATGGGAGAAGCCTTCGGACCATACGGTAGTGGTGGCGGAATTCGAAATATAGCGGCTTTGTAAAAGGCAGGTGATTTGCCATGCCAAGGAACCGTAAAAAAAGGATCAGCCGGCACCTCAAGATGAGCCTCCCTCCAAGGGAAGCGGCACCGGGGGAGGGACCAGGACCCGAGATCAACCTGATCCACTTCACGGAGCTGTCATTCACAGAGAAGAGGCTGTCATCCCTGGAAGACCTCCCGGAGTTTTTTGAGGAGGGCGGGACCGCCTGGATCGACATCACCGGACTGAACGACAATGCCCTTCTGATGGATACGGCAGAGAGGTTCGGCATACACCCCCTGGTCCTGGAGGATATCTGCAACACCGGACAGCGGGCCAAATCCGAGGATTACGGCAACTACCAGTACACGGTTCTGAAGATGGTCACCTGGGACGAAGAGTCGATGCAGGTGGAGGTCGAGCAGGTCAGCATGGTGCTCTTCCCCAAGGTCCTGATCACTTTCCAGGAGAGGCCCGGCGACCTCTTCGAGCCTGTCCGCCAGAGGCTGAGGAAGGGCAAGGGGCGATTGAGGAAGGAGGGGGCCGATTACCTGGCCTACTCACTTCTCGACGCCATAGTGGACGGCTACTTCCTCCTCCTTGAGAAGATCGGCGACCAGGTGGAGGTCCTGGAAGGAGAGCTCCTCTCCGCCCCCGAGACCGGTACGTCGGCCCGGCTGCACGAACTGAGGCGCGAGATGATTTTTCTCAGGAAAGCCGCCTGGCCGCTGAGGGAAGCGGTGGCAAGCCTCGGAAGGAGCGGCCCCCTGTCGGGTGGGACCACGGCTGTCTACATGAGAGACCTTTATGACCACGTCATCCAGGTCATCGACGGCATAGAGACCATCCGGGACATCCTGTCGGGGATGCTCGATATCTACCTTTCAACGGTGAGCAACAGGATGAACGAGATCATGAAGGTGCTGACGGTCATAGCCACGATCTTCATCCCTCTTACGTTCATTGCCGGGGTCTATGGTATGAACTTCGCCCTTATGCCCGAACTGCGGTGGAAGTGGGGTTACCCCGCCGTCCTGGCCGTGATGGCGGGAACGGCGCTCTGGATGCTGGCCTTCTTCAGAAGGAAGGGGTGGCTGTAAGGTCTGCCGGGGCAGACATCCACAGGTTGCGAACAAATTTGTGGACAAAACCGGTCAGATGCCAGGCTCGAGACCGTAGCTGATCACCCGGTTCATGTTCCTGGCGACCTTTGGCCAGTAACGGCTGACCGGGCCTCCGTAGTATCTGCCAAGGGCCCGCTCTGTGCTGCCGTAAGCCTTGATGTACCTTGAGAGGAGCAGCGTCCCGGCGGAGATCCCCTTCTCGGGGTCGTGGAGGTCCTTTTCCGCCCTAAGTCCTGCGTGTGCCCTGAGAAGGTGTGAATGCACCCTCCAGACCACCTGCATGACGCCGGCGGCGCCGTGGGGACTCCTTGCACCGGGGTCGAAGTGGCTCTCGGTATTGGCGACTGCCACGGCAAGGGTCAGGGGTACCTCGTACTTGCGGCTGTAGTGCACGAAGGAGACGGCTTCACGCCAGGCCGTTATGGGGTCGATGCTGTTGTTCTGATGGAGGATGTAGAGAGCTATGACCGAGGCGTTTCTCTGGTCGGCAGGCTCCATGTTCCAGAGTCTTCGAAGGTTCGACTCGGGGTTTCCCATTTGCCATTCAACAAGGTCTTCGGGCTGAAGGTCCATTTCCTTTGTTACGGCGACAACAGCGCTGTCAAGTTCTGAAACCCGTTCAAGAATAATTTGGGTCCTGGTCAATTCGTTGAAAGACCTGCTCACGGTGCCGTCAATATCAAGAACCTTGCTGGAAAAGTCCACGACCTTTACCGGTCTTGAGACAGCGTGGAAAGGGGACTCCGCCAGATGCTCCCCGAGGTAGATGTACACGACCGTCGAAACAGCACACACCATAACAACTGACAAGGCGATGTCCCTTAGGAGTTTTCGGGTCAATATATTACCTCCAAAAGGAAAACTCCACCCAAAATACCTCTTCTGGGTGGTTCTATACCAACCCGGGTATTATATACACAATTCTGAAAAAAGCAAGAAAAGTATACATTCTACGTCTCTACACCCCCAAGGGGGATGAACACCGAAAGAAGGGCCCCCTCCGGGCTGTCAAGGAATTCTATGCTTCCGCCGTGGGATTCTATAACCCTCCGGGCTATCGCGAGGCCCAGGCCGTAGCCCCCCGGAGATCCCCCTTCGCGGCAGCGGCTCGGCTCCCCGCGCCTGAAGCGCTCGAACACGGCCTCCCTCAGCTCCTCTTCGATGCCGGTCCCGTTGTCCCCGACGAGGACCCTCCACCCCTGGTCCTGCCGCGAGGCGCCTATCCGTATCACCCCTCCCGGGGATCCTTCGAAACGTTTCCGGGTGTACTTGACGGCGTTGTCCAGCAGGTTCCCCAAGGCTCTGCCCAGCTCTCC
>LGGV01000100.1 GCA_001509095.1 Synergistales bacterium 58_81
GCTCCTTCGCCCGCTTGCCGGACAGGGCTGCCTCCGGAGAAGTTCCTCGAAACCCGAAAGATCCATGGCCCCCAGGTCGCCCTCGCTCCGGTCCCTTACGGACAGGGTACCGTTCTCGACCTCCCTGGAACCTAGAACGACCATGAAGGGGATCTTCTCCACCTGGGCGTCCCTTATCTTCTTGCCCAGCTTTTCGTCCCTGGTGTCCTTCTCAACCCTGAGCCCTATCTCCTTGAGCCTTGATTCAACTTCGGCGGCGTAGGGGATGTGATCCCCCTTCACCGGCACGATCCTTACCTGGACCGGTGCCAGCCAGAAGGGGAACGCCCCGGCGTAGTGCTCGATGAGGATCCCCATGAACCTCTCAAGACTACCAAAGACCGTCCTGTGGAGCATTACCGGGCGATGCTCGTTCCCGTCCGGACCGATGTAGGTCATGTCGAACTTGTCGGGCATCTGGAAGTCGAGCTGGATCGTGCCGCACTGCCAGGTCCTCCCGATACAATCCTCGAGGTGGAAGTCGATCTTAGGCCCGTAGAACGCTCCGTCGCCTGGATTCACCCGGAAATCGGCCCCGAAATCCTCAAGGGCCTCCTGCAGGGCCTTCTCGGCCTTCTCCCACATTACCGGGTCTCCCATGGCCTTCTCGGGCCTGGTGGAGAGCTCCACCCGGTATGAAAAGCCGAACACATCCCTGTAGATGAACCTGACCAGGTCCATGATCCCGATGATCTCCTGCTTGATCTGTTCCGGTGTCACGTAAAGGTGTGCATCATCCTGAGTAAAGGACCTTACCCGCATCAGCCCGTGGAGGACCCCAGAACGCTCGTGGCGATGCACGGTACCGAGCTCGGCTATCCTCATCGGGAGTTCACGGTAGCTCCTTATCCTGCTCTTGTAGACCAGGATCCCCCCAGGGCAGTTCATGGGCTTCACCGCAAAGGGGCGCTCGTCGATCTCGGTGAAGTACATGTTCTCACGGTAGTGGTCCCAGTGGCCCGACCTTATCCACAGGTCCTGGTCGAGTATCAGCGGCGTCCTTATCTCAGAATATCCCCTTCGGGAGTGCTCGGCCCGCCAGAAATCCACGAGCCGATTCATGATCACCATCCCCTTGGGGTGGAAGAAGGGGAACCCCGGTCCCTCCTCCTGGATGCTGAAAAGGTCAAGCTCTCTCCCAAGTTTCCTGTGGTCCCTGCGTTTTGCTTCCTCTATCCTGTTGATGTGATCATCGAGCGCCTCGGCGGTGTCGAAGGCCGTCCCGTAGATCCTTGTGAGCATTATGTTCTTCTCGTCGCCTCGCCAGTAGGCCCCTGCCACGGATAGAAGCTTGAAGTGTTTCAGCTGCGAGGTGGAGGTAACGTGGGGGCCCCTGCAGAGATCAACGAATTCGCCCTGTCTGTAGAGCGAGATAAACTCGTCGGGGATCTCCGAGACCAGTTCGACCTTGTAGACGGCATCCCTTTCCCTGAAAAGCTTCAAGGCCTCTCCCCTGGGCAGGAGAAGCCTTTCCACGGGGATATCCTCGGAGGAGATCTTCCTCATCTCCTCCTCGATCCTGGGAAGGTCCTCTTCGGTGACCTGGCCGGCTATCTCCATGTCGTAGTAAAAACCGTCCTGTATCGAGGGGCCGATCCCCAGCCTTGTCCCGGGGAAGAGCCTCTGGACGGCCTGGGCCATCAGATGCGACGTAGAATGTCTCAGGATCTCCAGCCCTTCGGGGCTTGAAGATAGCACTGGCTCTACGCGGGAGTCCGTCTCCACCACTGCGGCAAGATCGACCCTTGTCCCGTCAGCAACGGCGGCTATGGATCCTTCAGAAAGCCCCCATCTCGACAGTATCTCCCGGGCCTTCAGCGGCTCGGGGGAGTTAAGTTCCAATCCTTCGGGACCTGAATAGTTCGGCAATTTAAAGGCCTCCATCTTGAAAAATGACCGATCCCTGACGTTTCCGAAACAAGGGTCAGGTGGATTGCATTCTACATCAGCAGGGGAGCGGGGTCACCCCTGCATGCAGTGTATATAATATACACCCCCCCCGGCGTATGGCAACGCCCCTTTTTTCTGGAAAAATGAACTTTGTTCTCCTATAATCGGTTTAAACCTTTCTTTACTTTTTTCCTTTTGTTCATTTTCCCTTGAAGGGTGAAGGGGGTGGAACAGGGAAGATAGTTAAAAAAACCACATTTATGTTTCCCCAGGAACAAGATCTTCCGTTCCAAAAACTCTCATCAAGGAGGGATTCAAAGCATGGCCGATATCAAAAAGGCCGACCAGTGGGCTACCCGATGGGGTCTTATTCTATCTTGCATTGGTATGGCAGTCGGTACGGGTAACATCTGGCGGTTCCCCCGAGTCGCCGCCTCCCAGGGTGGTGGTGCTTTCGTCATCGCTCTTCTGATCGGACTGTTCCTCTGGGCTATTCCGCTCCTCATGGCCGAGGCCGTCTGGGGCAAGGTATCAAGAATGGGCGTCATAGGTTCCTTCAAGGAGATGGTAGGCAGAAAGTGGACCTGGATGGGTACCACCGTCGCCGTCATCTCGCTTGGAATAGCCTTCTACTACTCCGTTGTGGTCGGATGGTGCATCCGTTACTTCGTATACGCCATCACGGGGGTCATCAAACCAGGGCTTGATACGGAAGCTCTCTGGGCCGC
>LGGV01000101.1 GCA_001509095.1 Synergistales bacterium 58_81
AAAGGCTTGGGTACCGCACTGCTCCGATGGCTGGCCAGGCTGGCCGTAGAGAGGGACTGCGGAAGGTTCGAGTGGTGGTGCATGAAGGATAACGCCTCGGCACTGGAGTTCTACGAAAAGATAGGAGCCTTGAAACACGACGAGGTCTTCATCCTCAGGATGCAGGGGGAAACGATAACATCCTTCGCTGAAGGGGGCAAGGTCACCCCTCCCGGGGAGAACTGACCATCCTGTCGACTATGGCGGCCTCGAGCCCGGCAGGGTCTTCGCAGCCGATGATGAACCGTCCGCCCTTTTTCATGGCAAGGTCCACACCGCCCGAAATGGCCACGCTGAAGAGCCACCCCCCGGGTATCTTCTTGATCCCCACGGAGTGCCAGGGGATCCTCACCTCTTCAACGATCGAGATCCCGGATATGGGTATCCTCTTGCGGAAAAGGTCCAGACCCATGGACACTTCGATCTCCATGTCCTTTACCGTCACCGTCATGGAGGTGAAGACGACTATCGCCAGACAAAGGACCAGAGCCGCCACGAAGAGGGGCCAGAACTCGGGTGAATCGGGGATGGAACCCCAGGAGCCGGCCCTCAGCCTGGCCCTGTAGAAGAGGATCCCGAAGGCCCCAAGCAGTATCCATCTTAGACCCCAGCCTGTCTGTGAACGGACATACCAGTCCATAGGCCTGACCTCCAGATGTTCAGGACCCCCTCACGACCTGCCTGGCTCCCCTCTGTAGAAGCCACTTCTCGGCCCGTTCGGAGTTGTCCCCCTGAATGACCACAGTGCCGTCCTCTACCCTGGCCCCACAGCCGAGGGCCTTACGGATATCCTTTGCCAGCGGCTCCAGAGAGGCGGGAACAAGTCCTCCACCGGGAGTGGAGAGAACGGTAACGGTCTTGCCGCCCCGACCCTTCCGCTGGACCCTGAGAACGATCTTCCCCACCCCGGCAAGGTCGGGGGCAGCCTCTTCCTTTACGGTATCCTTGTCCTTGCCAGGTGCGGCAGCTTTTTCACGAGGCCCGGCTTCGGTCCCCGCCAGGCCATGCTCCCTCAGGAGATCTGCAAGGACGGTATTGGCCTCCTTCTCGGCGGTACCGTCGACGGGGATCTTCCTGGATTTCTTCCCTGCCATGCCATGTCCCTCCCGGGATCAGACCCTCAGGGGGTGTGGTTTGTTGCGTAGACGACCTTCCTTTCGGGAAGCGAAACCCATATCGAGATCTATGCCTTCACCCATGAAACGGAGAGAGCGATCCACCCAGAGGAGAACACCGTCTCCCTCGACAAGCCTGTAGTCAGATGTTGACTCAGGAGCGCCTCCACTGACCGTGGCGGCAAGCACGCTCGCTCAGCCACTTGAAAGAACCACAAGTGCAAGGGTCGCCTCGTTGCCCATCTCGGCGATCTCGGCCCGTGCCTCGGGGGACATCCGCAAGCCTTCCTCCGAGGGAGCCGCCGCTACCCTGAAGCCAGTAAAAGCCACGACTGCCAGAAGCACCGCAATTATCAGCATCTTATTCCTCATTGTCTTGACTCTCCTCCCTTGAAAGGCGATCGAAATGATCCGATCCGTCAGGCGAAACCCCTGGATCGCCTTATCTGTTCATAGGCCTCCTGGATCTCCTGGAACCTCCTTGCAGCAAGGTCGATGAACTCCTTGTCCAGTTCAAGACCAATGAACTTGTCGGGGTGGTACTTTGCGACCAGTTTCCGGTAGGCCTTTCTTATCTTTTCGTCGCTGTCCCGGGGTGAACACCCGAGGATCTCGTAAGGATCCCTGAAAGACCTTTCTCCCCGGGGGGGTGGAGACGAACTTCGACGGCTCCCTTCGAAGGGCCTTCCCTGGGCCATCCAGCGGTAAAGGATTGGAGAGAGGATCCTGAAGAGCAGGAAAGCCACTACCAGCGGGAAGATGAACCTTATCAGACGGACGATGATGAGCATCAGCGATGCCCCCAGGCTTGGGGGCGCTCTTCGCCTTCCAGGGAGAACTCCTCCAGCATCTTACGGGTACGTTCGATGTCTTCACGGGTCTCCCGCAGCCACTGCTCTCTCAACTCCTGGTCCATAGCCTCCGCCTTGGGATCCGACTCCAGGAAGGCAAGCTTCTTCTCCTGGATGGCCAGCCAGTCGCGGAGCTTTCTCTCGTGTTCAAGTCTCTCCCGGTTGAGAAGGGCCTCACTGTCCTCATCCACGAACGCCCTGGACACGGAGTCCACCTCCCCCTAAGATCATGATCCCCATGGCCGCAACGTCATGGTCAGTCAATTATAGCGGCTCCGCCAGCAGTTCGGCGACCTCGCGACTGAATGAAGCGGGGTCCTCCAGTCGCCCTCCTTCGGAGAGAGCGGCAAGACCGAAAAGGACCCTGGCGAACCTTGAAACCCTGGGGTCGGAGGGATCTTCCTGGTGTATCTTCTTCAGCTTTTCCACAAGGGGGTGAGAGGGGTTGATCTCGAGGCTCCTCTTCACCCTCGGGACATCCTGACCGGCCGCCCTCAGAAAAGCCTCCATCTGCGGAGTAAGGTCGAAGGCCTCTCCCACAAGACAGGAGGGAGATGTCCTGAGACGCTCCGATACCCTCACGTCCCTTACATCTTCTGAGAGGACATCGCCAAGGTCCTTTAGCAGCGACTCCAGGTCTTC
>LGGV01000023.1 GCA_001509095.1 Synergistales bacterium 58_81
TAAAGGGACCTTCCAAGTTCTTCCGCCATCTCCAGCCATTTACCCCTCTTTACATCGCCGACCTCGTATACGCCGTGGGCGAGGAGAGGTTCCATATGGTCAAGACCCAGCAGTTCACAGGACGTTCTGAAAGAGAAAGCCATCCCGTCGAAGGCATCGGGTTTGTCGTCCCCGGCGGTAGCTACCAGGACAGCCTTCTTCCCCTTGAGGTCCCAACCGGCCTCATCGTGGAGGAAGGGAAGGAACCGGTCCCAGACGGGCTTCATCTGGGAACTCCACGTGTACCAGTACAGAGGGGAGGCAAAGACAAGAACGTCAGCTTCCCTTATTCTCTCGTGGACCTTCCCCATGTCGTCGTCTATCACGCAGGGGGAGCCTCTGGACCAGCACTTCCTGCAGTCGATGCACCCGGAAAGTTTCAACCCCTGAAGACGTATTACATCGGTCATGGCTCCTCTGTCCCCGGCGCAGCCGAGGACCCTTTCGACCAGGGTCTCGCTGTTGCCTCCCTTCCGGGGGCTTCCCAGGATCCCAAGGATCTTTTTCACGGTGACACCTCCCTGTAGTTTGATCTGAAACAGTCGTAGATCCGCCCTATCTCCTCCCTTACCTCACCTTCCACTGGAAGAAGGGGGGGTCTGACGGGTCCCCCGTAAAGGCCCGCGTGGTCCATGGCGGCCTTGAGACCGGGTACGCCGAACCTTTTGGTGACCGCCTGGTTCATCTCGATAATGGAGAGCTGCAGGGACCTTGAACGTTCAAGATCCCCCTTTCGGAAAGAGAGAAAGATGTCCCTGCAGGCGTCGGCGAAGAGGTTGGCTACTCCCATGGTACCTCCTGAACACCCCACGGCGAGGGAGGGGAGGAAGAAGCTCCCCGAGCCCGCAAAGACCCCGAATTCTTCAGGGGTATCCCTGCATATGGAAGCGATCTGTACAATATCGCCGGAGCTGTCCTTTATCCCGATGATATTGGGGTGCTCTGAAAGAGTGGCGACGATATCGGGTACAAGGTTGAAACCCGTGTTAGATGGCATATTGTAAAGAACCACCGGGAGACGGACCGAATCGGCGATAGTCCGGAAGTATGCAAGAAGGCCTTCCCGGGAGTTCTGCCCCTTGTAGTAGTGGGGCGGCAGCACAAGGACAGCATCACAGCCTGCCCTGGCGGCTTCGATCCCGAGGTCGAGACTCTCCTTCGTTGACGGGCAGTGTATTCCCGCTATCACCTTGAGCCTCCCACGAGAAAGGTCCGCACAGGCCCCGAAAAGAGCCGCCCTTTCAGCAAATCCCAGGAGGGGCCACTCCCCGTTGGAACCGCTCGCGACGATCCCGTCAAGTGGTGTTCTCAGCCACTTGTCAAAGTTCAGTGAGAGCGCGTCGAGGTCAAGGTCCCCGTCATCGTTGAAGGGTGTGGGTATCGGTGCGTAGATCCCTTTCAGTTCCAAGGCTGCACTTCCTTTCAGAGAATTTTCGGCTATCGGAAGGACTCCATTATAATAGAATAGCAGGCGGATGCCTCATGTTCTTTCGGAGGGCAGGGCAATGGGTGATCTTAGGGTAGGGACCTGTTCATGGTCTGACCGGTCGCTTCTGGCGAGCGGTTGGTATCCGAAGAACGCAAAAGATCCCAATTCAAGGCTTCGGTTTTATTCGAACTCCTTCGATACCGTCGAGGTGGACAGTACCTTCTACGCCATTCCGGGCGAGGATGTGTTCTACCAGTGGGCTTCGAGGACCGCTCCCGGGTTCCTTTTCAACGTCAAGGCCTTCGGCCTCTTCACCTTCCATTCCCTGTACCTGTCGTCCCTTCCTGAAAAGCTGGCACCCTCAGGTCTCTCAAGGGGTTCCAGACTGAGGATCTGGGAGATCCCCAAAAGTGTCCGGGTTGCCCTCTGGAATATGTTCATCTCGAGGGTCCTGATACTCAACAGCATGAAAAGGCTTGGTTACCTGCTATTCCAGTTCCCGCCGTGGGTGGTCTATTCTGAAAGGAACCTGAACTGGTTCAAAAGGATAGGGAAACTGGCGGCCCCTGCCAGGGTGGCCATAGAGGTAAGGCACAGCTCCTGGCTCGAAGAGGGGAACAGGGAGAGATTTATGGACCTTCTGAGGGACCAGAACATGGCCTTTACAGCTGTGGATGAACCCAGGCTGGAGTGGACAGTTCCTCCCGAGTGGCATATTACCGCAACATGGGGGACGGTGATGAGGTTCCACGGAAGGAACACCGCAGCGTGGAACAAAAGGGAGGCCAAGGTGGCGGAGCGCTTCAACTACCTGTACGATATATCAGAACTGGGACCTTTCAGCGAGAGGGCCAAAGCCCTGGCAAAAGAGGTCGGCAAAGTCTTCCTGATGTTCAACAACTGCTTCCGTGACAATGCTGTCCGGAACGCCCTCCAGATGAGGGCTCTTCTGGGGATCGACCCCGATCTGCCCCGGGGTCAGGAGACCCTGGATCTCTGGGACCTCACCCCCGGGAAGCCGTCAGGGAAAGGTTCCGAGAACGGTACTACCACCCCGGCGCCGGAATAGGGGTAATAACCGATCAGTGAGGTGCCTTCCTTATGCGGGACGTACAGAGCGAACGCGATATCCGGAACATTCCCATCGACAGCGTAGGCGTGACAGGATTGGCCTACCCGATCGAGGTCAGGGACCGGAACGATAAGACCCAGCACACTGTAGCTACGGTGGAGATGTCCGTCTCCCTCCCCAGAGACTACCGGGGGACACACATGAGTCGTTTTATAGAGATCCTTAACTCCTGCAACGGCCACGTGACACTGCCGAACCTTGAGCATATCGTTGCGGCCCTGAGGGATCATCTCGATGCGGAACAGTCCGAGATCAGGTTCAGCTTCCCCTATTTTGCCGTAAGGAAGGCACCCGTCAGCGGAGCGCCGAGCCTGACCCGATACGATGTGGTCTTCTGGGCCTCCAGCGGGAAGGATTTCGATTTCACCCTTACCGTGATAGTCCCTGTGAACACCCTCTGCCCCTGTTCGAGGGAGATCTCTGAGAAGGGTGCCCACAACCAGCGGGCGGAAGTGACTATAACCGTAAGGATGGACCGTCTGGTCTGGATCGAGGAGCTGGCCGAAGTTGCAGAAGAGAGCGCATCGTCCCCGGTCTTTACTCTTCTCAAGAGGGAGGACGAGAAGTTCGTCACCGAAAAGGCGTACGATACCCCCAGGTTCGTTGAGGACGTGGTCAGGGAGGTTGCTGTGCGCCTGGACGATGATCCCCGGATCCGATGGTATTCGGTAAGGGTTGTAAGCCACGAGAGTATTCATGCCCATGAGGCCTTTGCGAGTCTTTCCAGGGACAAGGGTCTGTGGATAGATCAACAGGGAGGGGACCGTCACAGATGAAAATACTGTTTTTCCCAAAGACCTTCGAGAAACTCCAGGGTATTGTCGGGCCGCTCCTCGATGGGCATGAGATAGAAGTGACCGACCTGTCCGATATCAAGGAGCGGATAAGACTGGCCGATGTCCTCGTCACGGGGCCCCTGGATGTCGACGAGGAGCTGATCGGGGGGGCCTCGAGGCTCAGGCTCGTCCACCAGTGGGGTGTGGGTGTCGAAAGGATCGACCTGGAAGCCTGTTCCCGGAGGGGCATAGCGGTGTGCAACGTTCCTTCGGAAGGGACCGGAAACGCCGAGGGGGTCGCAGAGATAGCGCTGATGCACATGCTCCTGCTCTCCCGGAGGTTTGAAAGATGCCAGGAGAGCATCCGCAAGAGGAGGCTCTTCTCGCCCCAGGGTGTGGCCCTGTGGAAAAAGAGGGCCTGCGTGATAGGCCTGGGGAGCGTCGGACGGAACATTGTGACCAGACTGAAGGGGATGGGCATGAATGTCACCGGGGTTAACCGGACCGAAAGGGAATCCTTCGGCACCCTGGGACTTGACAGCTTCTGCTCTCTCGACCGCCTGCAGGAGGCTCTGCCGGGGTGCAGGTTCGTCATAATCTCCCTTGAGCTCAACGAAGAGACCAGGGGTATCGCCGGCGAGGCTTTTTTCAGTTCCATGGACCCAGGTTCATACCTGGTCAATGTGGCCAGGGCCGAACTGGTATCACGGACAGCACTGGAAAACTCACTGGACCGGGGGCACCTTGCCGGTGCAGGGTTCGATGTTTTTTGGGATGAACCCGCCGATCCGCAGGATCCCTTGCTCGAGAACCCCTCTTTCACACTCACGCCACACATAGGAGGGGTCACTGACGAGGCCCTTATGGGCGTGGCCCGGACCGTGGCGGATAACATCTCCCGGCTGACAAGAGATTTGGAACTGATGAACCGGCTGGACCCTGGAAGATGAAGACTTTAATGTACCCATCGCCTTCCGTGAAAGATCAGGGAGCCAAAGGTGCTGTCCTCTTCGATTTCGACATGACCCTGGTGGACAGCAGCATAGGCATAACCTTCTGCCTGAACAGACTGGCCCTTTCCTTCGGACTCGCCAAGGTGTCCCGTGAGGAAGTGGTCAGGACCATTGGATACCCCATGGACCAGGCCATGGGTATGTTATGGGGTCACTTCGACCCTGAATGGATCGACCATTATCGCGAACACCTGGTCCCGCTGGAGTATGAAAGGATGGAGCCCTTCCCCGGGACACGGGAGACCCTGTCCAGGCTCCGTGAAGAGGGTCTCCCCCTGGGTGTGGTGTCGAACAGGAAAAGGCTGGTCCCAGCCGTTGAGAGTTCTGGTTTGAAGGAGTTCTTCCTCTCAGTTGTCGGCATGGAGGACGTTAATAAACCGAAGCCGGACCCCGAACCCGTAAGGCTCTCACTGAAGATCCTTGGAGGCAAAGTCGAGGAGGCTTTTCTGGTGGGCGATTCCGAGATCGATGCCGAAGCGGCGAGAGGTTCAGGGGTCAGGTTCATCGGCGTGACCTCCGGTGGCCGCAACCGGGAAATCCTTCTGAGAGAAGGGGCCTGGGCTGTCATAGACGGCATCCCCGAGCTGACCGGGATCTTGCTCTGAAGAAAGAAGGGCTTTAAACAAAGGGTCCGGTGGAGTGTTATGATAAGAACATGAAAGGTAAAACCGCGACTAACGTTCTCTACTACTTCCTCACTGCCTGCATAGTGGTCGGGGCGGTCCTAGTCTATAAGGCCTGGTGGGACCGTTACTTCCGCCTCCGGCCTGAGCTTGCCGTGGCAGAGCCCGTGGTCATACCCATCGACGTCCCCCTGGAGGGGGTCCTTATCTGGGAGGAGATCACGGTGACATCGCCTGTCGAAGGGAACATATCCTTCCCTCTAGGAAGAGGGCCGGTCTACTGCGCCAGGGGCGACCTGATCGCAGAGGTGACTGCTACCGAAGGCAGGAGACCGGTAAAGGCTCCCAGTCCTGGTTATTTCGTTGCTGCCCTTGACGGATCGGAGGGGGAGTGGTCTTACGGGTCCATATGGCCAGGGAGTTCCAGGCTGCCTGAGCCAGGTCCGCTCCGTTTCCTTGAGGACGGACAGAAAGTCTCATCGGGGGAGTTCATCGGCAAGTTCATCCCCCAGCCCCAGTCGTTGAGGTGCGTGGCCTACCTTGAGAGGTCAGCTCTGGATTGGAACCCATCCAAAAGGGGTCATATAGAGTTGAAGAGATCTGCCTCCGATCTCCCCTTCCGGGCAGAGGTCAGGGCCGTGAACGACCTAGGCCCGACCCTCAAGGTCTACCTGACCCTTCCGTTCTTTTCCGCGAAGGAGATCGTTTCGAGGAAGGTCTCTTACCTGCTCCACGTAAAGGACGCAAGGGGAGTTCTCATCCCGGAGAGTGCTGTCACCCTCAGGGAGAGGAAGAAGGTTGTGTTCCTTGTTACCGGTGACCGGTCAGTAGCCGTTGAGGTAACGGGTGTCCCCGTATCCGGAAGACGGTTCCTGGTGGAAAAGGGCCTGGCCCCGGGGGATCTGGTGATCGCATCCGGGTCGGACGCCTTCGAGGGGGAGGTGATGATCTGGTGAGCAGTATTGCCGACAACATTAACTCCCTCCGGGAGAGGATAGCGAGGGCGGCAGGAAGAACGGGCCTTGATGGGAATGCTGTAAGTATTGTTGCCGTAACCAAGACCCGCCCCGCAGAAGAGATGGATGAGGTCGTTCTCTCCGGCGTTGATGCCCTTGGGGAGAACAGGGTGCAGGAAGCCCTTTCGAAATGGGACCCCCCCGCCCCGAGATCCTCCGTTCCCTGGCATCTCGTGGGACATCTCCAGAGGAACAAGGCAAGGAAAGCAGCCGAGATCTTCAGCTGCATCCAGAGCGTGGATTCTCTGGAGCTGGTTTCCGCCCTTGAAAGGGCATGCCTTTCCCGGGGGCGAAGGATGGATGTACTCCTGGAAGTGAACATCGGGGAAGACCCCGACAAGTTCGGTGTATCAAAAGGAGATCTCCCCTTGTTAGCAGAGGGCCTTTTGGAGAGAAGTACAACTCTCGATCTGAAGGGGCTGATGACGGTCCTCCCCCTCGGTCTCGACGAGAGGCGGACCAGGTCGCTCTTTGCCTCCATGAGGGAGCTCCGGGACGGGCTGGGATCCAGGTTGGGGATCGAGCTCCCGATCCTTTCCATGGGAATGAGCGACGACTTCGAATATGCCGTTATGGAAGGGAGCACCATGGTGAGGATCGGAAGTGCGATCTTCGGCAAAAGACGATCCTGACCCCGTGGTAACTTCAGAAAGTCAGGCAGGGAGGGAATGCCATGTCAGATATTTTGACCGTTCTTGATGTCGAAAAGATCAGTTTCAGCAGGGCCATAAGAGGCTACAACACCGAAGAGGTCGAAGATTTTCTTGAAAAGGTGGCTGGAAGCCTGCAGACCTACTCGGAGAGGATCAAGAACCTTGAAGTCCAGCTTTCCAGGTTTGACGAGCAGGTCCGGGAGTACACCGAACTGAAGCAGTCTCTCCAGGAGGCCCTGGTGCTTGCTCAGAAGAGCGCCGAGGAGAGGGTGAGCAGCGCCGAGAGCAAGGCGGAGGTTATTATTGCCGAGGCTGAAGCCCAGGCCCACAAGATCGTCATCGGAGCCAAGGACAGGGTGGATGCCCACAAGCGGGAAATAGAGAGGCTCAGGCAGATCAGGTACCAGTTCGTTGCAGAATTCAAGGGACTTCTTGCCAAATTCGGATCTATGCTGAACTCCCTGGAGGCCCCGGCCGATGAGAGGGAGAACGAAAATGAGGGGAAGGACTGCCAGTGACGGAGACCCTGACAAGGGACTCTCCCGTCAGGTTCCTGAAAGGTGTCGGACCCGCAAGGGCTGCCCGTCTTCTCCGACTTGGCGTGCAGACCATCGAGGACCTGCTGTATCTCTTCCCCCGACGTTACGAGAACCGGGGGGTAGCAGCGCCCCTGGCGTCCCTACAGGCAGGGTCATTCTCCTCCGCTGTCGCCAACGTACTGGCTATCGAGAGAAAACCTACAAGGAAGAGGAATCTGTCCCTGGTGACAGCTCTTCTCAGCGACGGTTCCAGCCTGGCCCAGGCTGTCTGGTTCAACCGAAAGGGCCTGGAAAAGGTACTGCTGCCAGGTTCAAAAGCCTCCTTCTTCGGCAAGGTGGACAGAAGGGGAGGGTTTTTGCAGTTCACCAACCCAGAATTCGAGATCATTGCCGAGGAGGACGGCCCCCCTGGCCAGATGACGATAGTCCCCGTCTACCCAGGGACTGAGGGAATATACCAGAAGTGGCTGCGCCGACTGGTATCCGAGACAATAGGCTCCTTCCCGGAAGATCTCACTGATCCCCTTCCTGCATTCATAAGTGAGGCCAAGGGTCTCACCCCCCTGAAGACTGCGATCTCCCAGATGCACTTCCCTACGGGGAGAGAGGAGTGGGCCCGGGCAAGAAAGAGGCTTGCCTTCGAGGAGCTTTTCCTCCTCCAGGTGGCCCTGGCGATCAGAAAGCAGGGCTACATGGAGGACACCGAGGGTAAACCCCTTACATGGAAAGGACCTCTGATGGAACGGTTCCTTTCCGAGGTCCTACCTTTCTCCATGACCGCCTCCCAGGAGAGGGTATTGGGCGAGCTGGCCAGGGACAGCTCGGGGAACGTCCCGATGAACAGGCTTCTCCAGGGGGATGTAGGGTCAGGCAAGACCGTGGTGGCTTTGATCTTCCTGTTGGCCGCCGTGGATAGCGGTTTCCAGGGGGCGATCATGGCCCCGACGGAGATCCTTGCAAGGCAGCATCACCGGAGGTTAACGGACTGGCTATCGGCACTGGGTGTCACTGTCCATCTTCTTGTGGGATCACTCTCCATCTCGCGGAGAGAGAAGATCCTCGAGGAGATCGCATCGGGTGAACCGTGTATCGTGGTTGGGACCCACGCACTGATCCAGAAGACGGTCAGGTTCGGGAGCCTGGCCGCGGTGGTCGTCGACGAACAGCACAGGTTCGGGGTTCTCCAGAGAGGGGCCCTGGCAGGGAAGGGAGACCACCCCCATGTTCTTGTAATGACCGCCACTCCCATTCCGAGGACCCTGACCCTCTCCGTCTTCGGCGACCTGGCTTTCTCCGTGATCGACGAACTCCCCCCGGGAAGGATATCAACGGTGACCAGGCACCTAAATGACCCCGACGACCCGAGGCTGATGAAATTCATAGCAAGAGAGACGGCCCGGGGGGGGAGGGTCTACTGGGTCTGCCCCGTGATCGAGGAGAGTGAGAAACTCCCACTTATGCCCGTGATAAGGCGTCACGAGATCCTTGCTGAACGCTTCCCGGGGGAGAAGGTTGGCATCCTTCACGGTCAGATCCCCCCGGAGGAGAGGGAGGCGACGATGGAGGCCTTTGCAAGCGGGGACATATCTATCCTTGTATCCACGACCGTCGTGGAGGTGGGACTCGATGTGAGGGAGGCAACCGTAATGGTGGTCGAGGATGCCCATCGTTTTGGCCTCTCGCAGCTCCACCAGCTTAGGGGAAGAGTGGGGCGGGGCAGCTCTGCAGGTTCCTGTTTTCTCGTGGGAAGGCCTGGCACCGACGAAGGAAGGGCCCGGATCCAGGCCATGTGCTCCTCCTCGGACGGGTTCAGGATAGCGGAGAAGGACCTGATCCTCAGGGGGCCCGGGGAGATATGCGGGGTAAGGCAGCATGGCATAACAGATTTCCGTGTTGCCGATCTGGTCAAGGACAGGCGTCTATTGGAGGAGGCGAGGGAGGATGCCTTTTCCCTTGTACGGTCGGACCCATCTTTATCCGGTTTCCCCGATCTTCGCAGGGAGGTCTTCAGGAGGCTGGGGGCCAAGCTCAGGCTTGCCGGGACGGCGTGAACGGCGATGAAGGATGGAAGCCACGAAAGCTTGGCGGATTACGCGACCAGGTTGGTATACAGATCCGAGCTGACCAGAATGCAGCTCAAGAGGAAGATCCTTGCCAGAGGAGCTTTGGAGACCGCCGCAGAAAAGATCTGCGATGAAATGCAGGAGGCCGGGCTGATCGACGACCGCCGCTACTGCGAGCTCTTCATCTCGACCCATAAAGAACTGGGTTTCAAGAGGATGAGGATGGAGCTCTTGAAAAGGGGTGTTGGGAGGGATCTCATCGACAGCATGGTTACCTTCGACCCTGAGGACGAGATCGAAAGGGCAGGAGAACTGATCCGCCATTGGGGGCCCGACCTTGATACGAAAAAGATCTGGGGCAGGCTGTCCAGGAGAGGTTTTATCTTCTCCGTTATAAGGGAAGCGATCCGGCGGACTTGTGATAGGTCCTCCTAATCTGTAGAATACATCAGGACGCTTTTTTGCATATTGCGACTGCCGAATAGATCGACAGGTCACGAAACTTGACAACGGAATAAGGAGTGATGTTCAGATGTTGCCTGTAATGCTTGCAGCAGCTTTCGCCGTCGGCATTTCGGCCGGCTTCCTTGTGTACAGATTCCTGAGCGACAAGAAACTCAAGGGGGCCAGAGAGCAATCCGACCAGCTCCTGAAAGACGCCTTCCAGGAGGCCGACAGGCGGAAAAGAGAAATGCTGACGGAGGCAAAAGAGGAGATCCACCGCCTTCGACAGGACGCGGAACGTGAGATCAAGGAAAGACGGGCAGAGCTTCAGCGTGCGGAACGGAGACTCGAGCAGAAGGAGGAGAACCTCGACTCCAAGATGGAAACCATACTCCAGAGGGAGGAGGAGTTCCGGAGGAGGCAGGAAGAGTTGTCGATCCGCCTCGAAGAGGTCGAGTCCGTCCGGAGGAAACAGATGGAACGCCTGGAGGAGATCGCCGGCATGTCAAGGGAACAGGCCAAGGATGTCCTCCTGAAGGAAGTGGAAGAAGAGGCTGCGCACCTGATCGGGCTCAGGTTAAAGGAGCTCGAGGAAAAAGCAAGAAGAGAGTCCGAGCGCAAATCCAGGGAGATCGTCGTTAGTGCCATTCAGCGCTGTGCTGTTGATCATACCTCTGAAATGTCTGTCAGCGTGGTATCCCTGCCCTCTGACGAGATGAAGGGGAGAATAATAGGCCGGGAAGGAAGGAACATCCGTGCCTTTGAGACCTTCACGGGGGTCGACCTCATCGTGGATGATACGCCCGAAGCGGTGACCCTGAGCAGTTTCGATCCTGTAAGGAGAGAGGTTGCCCGCCTCTCGCTGGAGAGGCTTGTCCTTGACGGAAGGATCCATCCTGCGAGGATCGAGGAGATCGTGGAAAAGGCGCAGAAGGATGTTGAGGAAAAGATACTTGAAGCCGGTGAGGAGGCCATGCTCGAGACGGGGGTCAAGTCGATGCACCCCGAACTTGTCAAACTGGTCGGCCAGCTGAGGTACAGGTCCAGTTACGGACAGAACGCGCTCTCACACAGCCTTGAGGTTTCTCACCTCTCGGGGATCATGGCAGCTGAACTGGGTATCGATGAACACCTGGCCAGGCGGGCCGGTCTTCTGCACGATATCGGCAAGGCCGTCGATCACCAGGTGGAAGGGCCTCACGCCCTTATCGGGCGGGACATGGCCAAGAGGTTCGGGGAGATCCCCGAGGTAGTGAACGCGGTGGCTGCTCACCATGAAGACCAGGAGATGACCTCCGTTTACGATGTTATCGTGTCGGCGGCCGACGCGGTCAGCGCCTCCAGGCCCGGAGCCAGGAGAGAGAGCCTGGAATCCTACATCAAAAGGCTCGAAACCCTGGAGACCCTTGCCAAGACCTTCAAGGGTGTCACCAAGGCCTATGCCATCCAGGCAGGTCGGGAGATAAGGGTCATGGTTGCCCCGAACAGCCTCGATGACGGCGCCATTCACAAACTGGCCTACGACATCGCCAGGAAGATCGAAAGCGAGATGAAATATCCCGGGCAGATCAAGGTCATAGTTATCCGGGA
>LGGV01000024.1 GCA_001509095.1 Synergistales bacterium 58_81
CGTGCCTTACGGCCTCCGGCCACGAAAGCCCGGCATTCCTGAGTATCCCTATACCCCTGGGGAAAGTTCCTGCAGCTCTCGGATGCCCCTCGTCGCCCCTTAGAACAGCGTCGGATGCGATGGCACTTTCCGGGTGAAGAAGGCACATGTCGACCTCCTGTGGGTTCATCACATGTGCGATCACGTATGCGTCGGGGTCCTCTTCCCTGGCCCTGGCAAAGACCTCCGGCGTCAGGGGAACCCCCTTGTACTTGCCCGTCGATACCTCCAGGCTCTCAAGACCCTTCCCAAGGCGCTCTTCAAAACCGGGGTCGTATACAGCCGACCCTATCCGGGCGGCGAAGGCATAGTAGGGGTAAACGTCGAAGGTCACATCCACCCCCTCGCTCCTTGCTTTTTCTATCATACCCAGGGCTTCACCGGAGTGACCGAAAGCAGTCATGCTCCCCAGGTGGGATATCTGAACCCTTATCCCGCTCTCCCTGGCGACATTGATAGCTTCGGCCACTGCTGTGGGGCTCTGGTGGCCGTCACTCCTTATGTGGATGGAAATGAGTCGATGGCTGAAACGGGAGACCACCCTGGCCAGACGGGAGAGCTCCTCCCAGGAGGTCCCGGGGGCATATTCAAGCCCGAAGGAGAGCCCTCTTGCCCCCTCCCGGAGGTTCTCCTCCAGAAGCCCTTCCATTATCGATATCTGCCCGGAGGTCGCCGGAGAATACCTGTCTTCGGCACCGGCGGCTCTCCTGAGGGTGGTGGCCCCTGTCATGAACCCCATGTTAAGGACCGGGTTCTGGCTGAACCACTCCCTGTATTCCTTCATCGTTACACCCTCTCCACAGTGACCCGCGAAGGCCGTGGTGACGCCCTGCAGAAGGAGGAACCTGAGTACCGTGTAAGGGTCGCCCACACGATGCTCGAAGTGCATGTGAGTATCGATCAATCCGGGCAGCACCAGTGATCCAGATGCGTCAAGCTCAAGGCTGCCTCTTGGAGCACCCTCTCCGACGAAAGCGAGGATGCCGTCCTTTACAGCGACATCGGCCCTTGTCTCTTTCAAGGAGACCGGGTCGACGACGGTGCCGTTCCTGACTACGATATCCATTACCGCTCACCTCATTTATGCCAGCCCGCAGAAACGGGCGGCTATGGACACATAGGTCCTGAAACCTTCCTCCAGTTCATCAACGGTTATGAATTCCGCCTTGCTGTGGGATCTCGAAAGGCTCCCTGGACCGAAGACCACGGTGGGGATCTTGCCGTAGTGGCCGAAGATCGCCGCGTCGGTCCAGCCTCTCCTGGTGGTCATTTTGGGTTCTATGCCGCCAACGTCCCTTATGGAGTCAACAACGGCCTTCACGATGGGATCGTCAGGGGAGGTCTCCAGGGGAACGTGATGGAAGTGCGCCATGGTGCCTATGTCCATGAGCTTGAGTTCGGCTCTGAAAGTGGGATCCTCTCTTGAAAGTTCATCCAGGATCTCCTGGTACTCGGCTATCACCTGATCGAGAGATTCCGACGATATATACCTCCTGTCCATCCTTACCACGCAGCGATCGGCCACCGTGCTTGGCTGGGTCCCCCCCTCAATGCGTCCGAAGTTCATTACCGAAGGCCCCATGTGGGGGTGGTACCTGAGGGCAAGCTTCGGGACGATCTTATCCTGGACCCGACATATGAAACGTGCGGCATGGACTATGGCGTTGACCCCGTCCTGAGGGACCCCGCCGTGGGCGGTCTTCCCGAAGAACTCCACCTCTATCCACTCCAGGCCCCTGTGTCCGATGGCGTACTCCCTGTCGGAGGGCTCCCCCACTATTGCGCCGTCGGTCCTGAATCCCGACCTGATCAACGTCTCGCTTCCGTCACTGTTGGTCTCCTCGGCAAGCACTCCTGCAAAGACCAGATCCCCCTTCAGGGGCACTCCAGCTCTCCTGTATGCCGCCAGGGTCATCAGCATTGCGGCCACCGGCCCCTTCATGTCCACGGCCCCGCGCCCGAAGATCTTCCCGTCTGCTATCTCAGCCGCAAAGGGATCTACCTCCATGTTATAGGGAGGGACAGTGTCGAGATGGCCTGAAAGGGCAAGGCTCTTTCCCCCCCCTTCACCCTTGATGGTGGCGATTATATTGTTCCTTGTACCTTCCACCTGCTGGAGAGTGAAAGGGATCTTTTCCTCTGAAAGAAAGGAGGCCACGGCCTCCACCATCTCTTCCTCCTTGGTGGGGACATCCCAGTGGCTCGGGATCCGGATGAAACGGGCAGTCAGCTCCGCGATCTCGCCAGAAGAGACTGTCGATATAATCTTCGAAAAAGACCTTTTCATCACAAACACCTCATTCCCTGTGGTGCGGGGAGGGGCTGAGCCCCTCCCCGATTATCTGATTTGTGAAACCGTCGCCGTACTGGTAGGCCAGAACCGCAGTCTGCCTTGTTATCCCCACAAGGTCCGCCAGGGGCGTCATGATAGGCATGGTCGTGGCCGCCTGTCCGCTGCCCGAGGGTATGAAGAAGTTGATAACCACCTGAACGAGGAACATGCCCACTGCGGTCAAGGCACCGGGGAGCATGGCTACCCAGGACGCCAGGGCGTTGATGACGGTGTCCACGATCTGCCCCTGGGACATGACCACCAGAATGGCACGGGCGATACCCACAACCAGCGCACCGAAGGCTATGGTCTTGGCTCCTTCAACAAAGGACGAAGCTATTTTGCTCGGTGCCAGGCGCCCGAATAGACCTGCGAGGATCCCCATGGCCATAAAGACCGTAGAGAGCTCCATGATGTAGAAGCCTTTCTCGATAACTCCCCAGATCATGTAGGCGAAGCTGGCCACAATGACCAGCATGACCAATTTGTGGGTGCCGGTAAAGGGGATATCGGGCGAAACGGCGTGGCGCTCGGGGTCAGCCTCCATCAGGTCGTAGACAATGCTCTGGGAAGGGTCGGCCTTGACCTTTGCCGCATAGCGCATTACGTACCAGCAGGCTATGACGTAGAGAATCGCGTGACCGGCGAAACGCAGCCCGAGCCCGGAGAACAGGGGAAGTTCGGCGATGCTCTGGGCCACCCCTACTGTGAAGGGGTTCAGAGTGCCGCCCGAGAATCCCACGGCGGCACCGGTGGACATCATGGCCACCCCGACGACATCGTCGTAACCGACGGCCCTCGCCAGGGCGACCCCGATCGGGATGAATACGATAACCTCCTCAGCCATGCCGTAGGTGGCTCCACCTATGGAGAAGATGAGCATCGTGATAGGGATCATCAGCTTCTCCTTGCCCTTCAACCCGAGGACCGCTTTCCCTATGGCCCCGTCGATCGCCCCTGTAGCCTGGATGATGGAAAATGCGCCGCCGCAGATGAATATGAAGAATATGATCTCAGCGGTCTCTTTCATTCCCTTGGGAATTGATTCGAACATCTTGAAGACGCTTACAGGGGTCCTTTCGACGTGATGATAGGAGGCGGCATCGACCAGCGTTCTTCCGGTCCTATCGTCCTTGTAGCGATCATAGACACCTGCGGGGAGAACGTAGGTCATTATCGTTGCTAGGATGACGACCGAGAACAGTATGACGTAAGTATGAGGGACCTTGAAGCGCTTTTTCCTCTCACTACCTGCTTCAACCAACATCATGTAACCTCCCTTCGAAACGAAAAGGATCATTCCGGTCCCTTAAAGGGACTCCTTGCCTGGTCCTTCCTGCTGTCGTCCTGCCCGCTTTCACCTCCCTTCTGCATCCGGCCGTTTACCGCGAACCGGCTTATGGTTTTTAGCCGAGGATCCTTCCTGCCATGTTCGCGAGGATGGCCACACCATCAAGCAGGGCATCCTGTCTGAAGGACATCTCCGGGTGATGAAGCCCGGGCTCCAGGTCACAGCCCAGGCCGATGTAGGTGGTTCTGAGTTCAGGTTTAGCCTTGACGTACTCATGAAAATCCTCAGCCCCGGTGGTCCCCCTCTCCCCGAGAGCACCTTCATCTCCAAGGGTTTCCCGGATAGCCTCATCGGCTATCCGGATCATGTCCCTGTCGAATACGGCTGCAGGAAGACCCGGAACCCTTCTGACATCGGCGCTGCATCCTATCGTGGAGGCTCCTGTCCTGATGGCATGTTCGACTTTCTCCAGCAATTCTTCCATTACCTCATTGGTGTTGGCCCTCAGGTCCGCCCCCATCTCCCCCTTCTCCGGTATGGAGGAGTAGTTCGCTCCTCCGGCATTCAAAGCCGTGACCTTGGCCGAAGCCGGCACCGTCGGGTCGACCCATATGGCATTCACGGCGTTGACTATCGCGGCCAGAGCATCGACCACGTTCTTCCCAAGGTGGGGCCTGCCCCCATGGGCGGTCGCTCCTGTTATTTCCGCCGTAACCGTTGCCAGGGCTCCATGCTTCAGGGCGGATACCGCCTGTCCATAGCGTGCTTCCTGTATGGGTCTGAGGTGTATCCCTATGCACATGTCCATATCCTCCAGGACACCGTCAGCGATCATCGCCCTGGCTCCGCTCGTCTCTTCCTGTTCCTCCGATGGCTGGAAGAGCATCTTAAGGGATCCTTTTTTTACCAGATCCAGTTCCCTGGCCACCACGGCGGTAAAGATACCCATGGTCGAGTGAGCATCATGACCGCAGGAGTGAATGGCCTGGATCTCTCCGTCCACCAGGTGCCCCAGGGCATCCATATCAGCCCTGATCCCAAGAACAGGCCCGGGATCCTCTCCCCTAAGGTAAGAGACCAGCCCTGTCCCGCCGACCCCTCTCTGGACCTGGAAACCCCTCTTTTCAAGATAATCTGCTATATAGGCCGATGTTCTGTATTCCTGGGCGGATAACTCCGGTATAGCATGGAGATCCCTGTAGACGCTGAGTATGTTCTCCCTTTCCCTTTCCCGGGAATCCCGTTTTTTTTCATTTTTGATGAAAGTGGCAGCCGGACCTCGCTAAACAACACCGAGGTCTGGCTGCAGTCCTTTTTAAAAGATGTGCCAGTTACATGTACATGCCTTGCAGGTTCTTCGCTGACCCTAGAACGGACCGAGCTCCACCATTGAAGCGACGATAATGGCTATGCCGCCCACGATCGACCAAAGGCCTACGAGTTTCCAGTTGTACTTGAGCCATCGGTCGTAGGGGACGTTGGCAAGCCCCAGGATGCCCAGCAAAGCCCCTGAGGTCGGTATTATCTGGTTCGAGAAGGCGTCACCGTACTGAAAGGCAAGAACAGCCGTCTGCCGGGTGATCCCAAGCACATCGGCCAGAGGCGACATGATCGGCATAACCGTTGCGGCCTGCCCGCTTCCGGAAGGAATGAAGAAGTTGATTATGGACTGCACAACGAACATCCCTACGGCTGTTATCTGAGTCGGCAGCATCCCTACGGCGCTTGCAAGACCATGGATAATGGCGTCCATTATCTGCCCCTGCTCCAATACGACCAGGATAACCCTGGCAATACCGACGACGAGAGCGCCAAAGGCGATGGCCCTGCAACCCTGAACAAAGGACTTGGCCATATCGTTGGCATCGAGTCCGCCGATGGCGGCAACAACTATCCCCAGCAGAATAAAGAGGGCTGAGATCTCGTTGATGTACCAACCCTGTTCCATTACCCCGTAGATCATGAAACCGATCCCCACCACCATGGCCAGCAGAGCCATCTTGTGACGGCCGGTCATGACAGGCATTTCGTCATGGGCTGAAGTTGCGATGGCGTCCCTCTCGACACCGTACAGGACGCTCTGGGTCGGATCGGCCTTGACCTTTGCCGCATAACGAAGCACGTACCATACGGCAACTACGTAGAGGATCACGTAAACGACCGACCTGAAAGCAAGCCCGGAGTAGAGTGGAAGCTCCGCAATGCCCTGGGCGACCCCTACAGTGAAGGGGTTAAGCATACCGCCCGAAAAACCCACAGCCGCACCGGTGGAGACCATGGCTACGCCGACAATGTCGTCGTAGCCGAACCCCCTTGAAAGGGCTATGGCTATCGGGACGAAGGGGATAACCTCCTCTGCCGCTCCGATGGTGAAACCGAGTATGGAGAACAGGAACATGATGACCGGTATTACCAGCTTGTCCCTGTCCTTGAACCTTGTTATGACCCTCGCTATCCCTGCATCGATGGCCCCCGTCGCCTGCATCATGGTGAAGGAGCCACCCATAATAAAGACGAAGAAAACAATGCTCGCAGCCCTGATCATCCCCTGGGGGATCGCCTTGAACATTCCGAAGAAGCTAACCGGTGTCTGTTCCACGTTGTGATAGGAGGCCACGTCGACAATGGTCCTGCCCGTGGCGGTATCCTTCACTCGCTCGTAGACCCCTGCGGGGATAAAATAGGTGCCTATCGTAGCCAATACAATGATGATGAACAGTATCACGTAGGTATGAGGTACCTTGAACTTCTTGACGGTGTCATTATTTGCAGCGCTCATTAACCTTATCCTCCTTATTCAGATCGCCCTTTCAAATTTCGCCCCCGCTGGGGAGATATGCAGCGAAAGACCTTTGTTCATCACCCCTTTCCTTGATCATCCATGGGATCAACGAACCTTGATCTTCATGAAAGCCCGGGGGAACGGAAGGTCCAGCATGGTGACCAGCCCAGCGGGCGCCTCCAGGACCTGAGGAATCATGTTAACGGCCATGGATATGGTCCCTATGCCTCCGGGTATCTCAGGCTTGATCGCCATATCCACCGAAGACGAGTCTCCCTGGATCTTAATGTAGTCTCCCGTCTCGACACCCTCGAGCTGGGGGTGCACCTGCTGAGGGTGTTCAAGGACTATCACCGGGTCGCCATTGCTCATGCCCTTCACTGAGTGGTTACATCCAGCCACCATTCCGGGCTCGATGGTGACGACTCCTCGGGAGTGGTGCCGACCCCCTGGGTCTTCATGACGCCATGCCCGAAGGGGGACAGGTCATTTATACGGGAGGCCCTGACGGAGAGGACATTGCCGAAAGATCCGGTAAGGGTAAGGATCAGCGTGTCGAGGATAAAGCCGGGGTTCACCCCTGTCCCGAGAATTGTCACGCCGTTACTTCTTGCCGCTTCCTCCATATCTTTGGCGAGAAGGGGTTCGGTCACATGAGGGTAGGACATCTCCTCGGCGATGGAGATAACGTTCTTGCCCGATCGCACGAATTGCATGATGTCCGGGAAAGCCTCTCTCGTGAAGGACGTCGTTGCCTGTATAACAATATCTGCTTCGATGTCTGCAAGTTCCCCTATTGATGTTACAGCCACACCGGTCATTTCACCTGTCCCGAGGACCTCGCCAAGATCCCTTCCATGCTTGTCGGGCCTTGCCGCCCCTGCGCCTACCACCTGGACGAGATCCCTCTTGTCCAGGAGGAGTCTGGCTATTCCGCTTCCCATGGCCCCAAGGCCAGCAACAACGACTCTTTTCCGGTCCGGTACCGCATTGTCCATTCTTTCCTTGCTCGTCAACATCTTCCACCATCTTTCTTTCAGTTAGTCTGCAGCATCAAAATCTTTTTTGATTCTCTAGCCGTCTGATGGGTCCACAGGAGACAGACCCCTTTTATGGGGATCACTGCAAGGCATGGATTATCAGCTTCGTGAAAAGGACCATGCAGAAGATAGCCGCCGGGTAGGTCGCCCCGTAACCGGCGGAGCTCTCGTCGGACCCTGTAGATTCAATCGCGGCGCCCAGACCGGGGGTGCTGGTCATGGACCCCGGGATGGCTCCGAGAAAGATCACCCAGTTAAGCTTGAAAAATCCCCTTCCCACGATCAAACCTACGATAAGGCTGGCCACCGCCGATACCGCACCGATGGCAACAAGGGCAACACCGTGCTCGGCCAGGATCCTCGGTATGTCCGGCCCGGCCTGTATGCCCATTACCGCCAGGAAATAGGCAAGGGAAAAGGTGCGAAGCGCCGAAAGGACAGAAGCGTCAAGGCGCATAGGGAAGGGGCCGATACTCCCAAGAGCTCCTGCGAAGAGGGCAAAAATAAGGGCGCCTCCAGTGCTTCCAAGTGAGAAGTCCCCCACCAGGGGGATGGGGATGGAGATGGTCCCGAAGAGGACCCCGCCGATCATACAGAGGACGAATGAAGCCAGTGTAAAAGGGACCGAACTCACTCCGCCTGCAGAACCAGGGCTTGTGTCATGGATCGCCAGGAGAAGAAGCTCTCGTTCCCGGACAAGATCTACCTTGAAAAGAACAGGGAGAAGCTGTACGAAGAGCACCACCGAGACGACCCCGAAGGGGTAGGCGATCGTGTAGCCGATGGTGATAAGCGGGTTGCCCCCCGATATCTCAAGGGCGGCGCCAAGACCGGGGGAGCTCGTAAGGGCCCCTGTATAGGTTCCTGCCACGAGCAAGGGCTCCACGGAACCGGAAAAGACCAGGGCCATGAAATAGGTAGCCAGGGCGCCGGCGCCTGTAACTGCAACGGACAGGATAATGAACCTGTAACCGTATCTCCTGATGACTCCCACAATGTCCTTCGATGAGAGAAGTCCCACGGCGGTGACGAATATCAGGAGATTCCACATGAAGAAGACGCTGGGAACCTTTACCCCGAGCCAACCCATTAAAAGCCCGGTGAAGAGCGCGCCCGAAGTCCCAAGGCCTACCCCCTTTATCTTCACACTACCCAGAACAAGCCCCGTGAAGACGGCTACACTGAGAAGGAATATCGGGTTCGAAAGCAACGACGAAATATAGTTCTGAATGACCATCACGCCTGTCCTTTCAAAAGTTGGTTCCCCTAGGCGCCCCGGAAACCCAGGCGGTAGGAGATCTCATCGGCCCCGGTCCTGAGCAGTGAGAGCCAATTATCAACAACGTCCGGGGTAAAGGTCTCCCGGGGTCCGACAAGGCTCAGGCAGGCCCACACTTTGCCGTGCCTGTCCCTTATCGGGGCGGCCATACCGAAGGCTCCGACACGGTTCTCTTCTATGCTGACGGCGTACTCCAGTCTTCTTATTCTTCGGTACTCCTCCATTAACCTGTCGGGATCCGTTTCCGTATAGGGGGTCTTTTTCTCGATACTCCTGGTCTGAAGGATCCTTCGTATGCGCTCTTCCGGTAAAAAGGCGGTAAGCAGTTTCCCCAGAGCTCCCGCATTGAAGGGGAAGCGGGTCCCGGTCTGGCCCTGGTAGATGAAATTTTCGTCGGTACCCATCTTGTAAGCAAGTATCGGATCGTCGCCTTCGCGTATCCCTATTAGAACGGCGGTCCCGGTCTCTTTTGCGAGGGAATCCATAACTGCGTGGGATACCTCCCAGATGCCCTTGGATTCGCTATAGACGCTGCCAAGGCGGAAGATCAGTGGGCCCAGCGAGTACTTCCTGGTGGAGGGGTTCTGAACGAGAAGGTTCTCTTCTGCAAGGGACTTGAGTATCTTGTGGGTACCGCTCTTGGAGACGCCGATCTCCCTGGAGAGCTCCGTGACTCCCATCTCGTAGGGAGGTTCTCCAAGCCTCTTCAGGATCCAGATAAGCTTTTCGTGGCTGTTCATCCCGCGCCTCCGTTCTCTGATAGAGAACTTGTTTCTCTCCTATAGAACTTAATAATAATTCTTTAGGACAGGAACGCTTTTGTCAAGGGGTTGTATGGAAAATTACCTTTCAGTCGCAAGGGGCAAAAAGGCGGGACCAAGGTCCCGCCTGGGGGTTACCGTACTTTCCGAACCGAAAAAACTGCCTTACTGGCCTGATCTTTTGATGAGGTCGTTCAGGGCCGATATAAGGGGCTGGATGCCGGCCGCCGAAGCCTTTTTCTGAAGGATGTCCCTGGAGTTGATAGATGTCCCCCAGTAGGTGGCGTTGATGTCATGGTCGGTGGTCATCATGGCCCCGCTCAGCGAAAGACCGGCAAAGAGCCCCTTGTTTATGGAATAGCTGTAGATCGAGGCTTGAAGGTTGACGTCCGTGGCAGCGCCGGCACTACGTCCAACCGGACCTGCGGCTATGTCGATGTCAGCGCCGAGTTTGAACTTGTCGCCGTAGAAACGGTCCATGCCTTTCTGGTTGGTCACTACGAGAAGGAGGGCCGTGGACTGCACCCCTATCTGAAGCCCTATGGAAGCACCTGTCACGCTGAGAAAACCGGGTCCGAACCATGTGTTGGTCGCAGGGTCACGTCTCAGGATAAGCCCCTCTCCGCGGGCCCCTCCTATGCCGAAGGCCGCTTTCACGTAGTTGGGGACGATAACGACCCCCTTGGCGGACTTCACCAGGTCTGCCATGGCCCCGACGTCCTCTTCCTTCGACATATCGCGAACCACATGGACCGACGAGGTGATCCTCTCGTTCGCCGTCGCCGCCAGAGCCGGGGCTGTCAAAAGTAGCAGCAGTGACAGCGTCACCAGCGAGACGATCACTTTTTTGCTGAGGGTTTCTTTCATTTTTTGCCACCTCCTTTGTCTGTTTTCTGTCCAGATTATACATTGATATGTTAATACATATGGCAGGGGGGTCATCCCGATCGCCTTATGAAGGTACCCCGCTGAAGGTCGTCGAGAAGAAGAATCGGATCAAGATCTTTGGTATCCCCGAAGCCGAAAACTCGCCTCAGGTGAACCCCTGCCCCTTCGATCACCGGCCTTCCACGGATCACTTTTTTTGATCTTCCTGCTTTTGGCCATCATCGGGCCCCCCTTTCATAACCTGTCTTGCATCAGGTCGCCGTCCCGACTTCGGCATCGGCCTTCTCGAGAAAGGGGAGCTTGAGATCTCTGGGTCTGCTTTTGGCCTTTCTCTCGATGGCCTGGGCCTGGGCCCGTGAATACCGGCAGGAGGTGGCGTAGACAAGATCCACGGGCCTCCGTGAAGCGGTATACCTCGCCCCTTTCCCATCATTATGCTGCTGGAGACGCTTCTTAGGGTCCATGGCAATTCCGCAGTAGTAGGTCCCGTCGGAGCATCTCAAAAGGTAAACGCAGAAATTACCCTGTTCAGATATATTTTGAGAGGGTCCTGTCAATCCTCTCCAACCCTTCGATCAGGCGCCGCTCATCGACACCGAAGTTCATCCTCAGATGGTTCTCTATGCCGAAGCAGCTTCCCGGAATGACAAACACGCTGCCTGTCTTGACCATATCCATCACCAGGTCCCAGGAGGATACAGGGAGGTCATACCTTACAAAAGCGAAACAGCCCGCCTGGGGAGGCGTGAAGGAGAGAATCCCTCTGTGGCTGTCGACCCATTCGGTGAAGATAGCAAGGTTCTGCCGAACGATACGTCTGTTGCGGGCAAAGATCTTTTCGCGCATCCCTGGCTCAAGGGCTTTCGTGGCGAGATAGTCGCTGAAGGTGGTGACCGTTGTGGAGAGGAAGTCATGATAGAACCAGGACATTTGGGCTATCTCCATGGGGCCGGCCACCCACCCTATCCTGAGGCCCGGCAGCCCAAAGGATTTGGAGAGACCGCTGATCACGATGACCTTGTCATACATGCCCCAGAAGCTCGGCGTCATTTCATCGGTCTGTTCGGCTCCGCGATAGACTTCGTCAGAGAGCAGATAGGCATTTGTTTCTGAAGCGACCTCCACGACCTGCTCCATCTGATCCCTTGAAAGAACTGTCCCGGTAGGGTTGTTGGGGTTGCAGACACAGATCAGTTTTGTCTTCTGTGTAACGGCTTTTTTAAGGCTGTCCAGATCCAGGGACCAGCCCCGATCAGGATCGAGGTGAAAGTCGCGGACCACGGCCCCGTTGGACTCGACCACGTGGGAGAGCAGCATGAAGTTGGGGATCATGAAGGCGACCTCGTCACCGGGCTCGATAAGCCCCCAGGCCATCAGGAAGAGGGCCTCCGCTGATCCGTTGGTCATGAAGACCCTTGACGGGTCCATATTCTCGTAGAATGAGGCAACGGCCTTTCTGAGGTGCTCCGTCCCGGCGGTGTGGACATATTTGAGATGCAGATCTCTGTAGACTTCTTCCATCTCACCGGGGGAGAGGATCTCCCGTATGAACATGGGGTAAATCCCCGAGGCGCTGAGGTCGTACTCCACTTCGTTCTGAAACCTGGCCAGTGTCCTCTCGAGCTTGAACTCCTCTATCTTCATCCAAAGGCCTCCTGTTGACTGGAATGTTGGATCCATACCCGCATTCTACCTCTTCCCCCCGGGAGGTTAACAATAATATAAAAAGATTTTGAAAATAAAATCACAAGGGGTATAATATAATTTGACAACAACGAAAGGGGGAGTAACAGTGGGTTGCTGCAAAAAGCCAAAGGAGACAAAAGAACCACAGAAACAGGATACCTGCTGCGAAAAGAAGGAAGAGCCAAAGAAGAAGGATCCGTGCTGCGGCGGTTCCGGCGGCAAGGATAAGGAGTAACTCCATGAAAAAACGGGCCGCCCCCGGGCGGCCCTGATCTTTTCCAAACCGGGACTTACGAGAGTCTTCTGATAACCATGGCCACGCCCTGACCCCCTCCAATGCAGGCCGTAGCAAGTCCAAACTCCTTGTCCCTGTTCCTGAGTGCATATATCAGTGTGGCCAGGATCTTGGTGCCTGTCGCTCCGATGGGATGACCGAGAGCTATTGCCCCCCCGTTAACGTTGCACCTCTCCATGTCGAAGGGCATAGCACGATGCACTGCCAGGACCTGGGCTGCGAAGGCTTCGTTGAGTTCGATAAGGTCCATGTCCTCCAGGGACATACCCGACATTTCCAGGGCCCTGGGAACGGCTTTTACCGGTCCGAGCCCCATGTGATCGGCCTCAAGGGCGCCGCTGCCGTAGCCTGCTATCTCCGCCAAAGGTCTGAACCCGTTGGCTTCGGCCCAGTCTGGGTCTGCAATGATCGCAGCGCTCCCCGCGTCGCAGAGAGCAGAGCTGCTTCCTGCGGTGATGGTGCCGTTATCCTTGAATATGGCCGGCAGTCGGGCCAGCTTTTCAAGACTTGTGTCCTCCCTCGGGATCTCCTCTGAAGCCCATTCAACGACCTCTTTTTTCTGCCTTATAGAGACCGGGAAGGTCTCGTCAGCAAAAAGGCCATTCTTCATGGCGGAGACTGCTTTTCTATGACTTTCCAGCGCATAGGCATCCTGCTCGTCTCTGGTAATTCCGTACTCTTCTGCAAGTATCTCGGCGGTAGCCCCCATGAGCATACCGGCCAGGGGACACATGAAACCGTCGTGGTGCAACGTGTCAAGGACCTTCCTGTCGCCCATCCTGTGGCCCCACCGGGCTTCGGAGAGTATGTAGGGGGTCCTGGAGGCACTCTCCATCCCTCCCGCAACGCCGACCCTTATGTCCTTGAGGCGGATCCTGTCGGCTATGAGCATTGCCGTTCGAAGGCTGGAACCGCATCGCTTGTTGACGGTGAAAGCCGGAATCGATTGCGGCATCCCCGCCTTGAACATAGCGATCCTGGCCGGATTGGCCCCGACACCCGCCTGCCATCCGTTCCCCATTATCACTTCGCCGATCTCTTCTTCCGGCACCGTGGACCTGTCCAGGGCCGCCCTGATGGCAAAACCCCCAAGGTCAGTTGCCTCGAACCCTGACAGCACTCCGCCGAACTTGCCCCCGCCGGTTCTGCACGCGGCGAGAATAACGGGTCTTTTCATTCAAAACGCCTCCTGGATATATCTTCGATGGGTCTCAAAGATCCTTTCGAAACCATTACACGCCGTTGTCAAGGAAATCCCGGTCCACCAGCACCTGTCTACTACTCCAGCTCGCAGCCTTTCATCTGGCACAGGTCGTCGGAGACCTTGTAATTTGCAGGGGTCACTTTCTTGAACTCCCCGAGGTCCACGCCTGGGGCTATCTCTTCCAGCACCATTTCCCCCGAGACCATTCTGAGAACGCAGTACTCGGTTACCACAAGGCTCACCACTTTTGCCCCCGTCAGAGGCAGGGTGCATTTGGGAAGGATCTTGGGATCTCCCTTCTTCGTGCAGTGCGTCGTAGCGACTATCACGTGCTTTGCCCCTGTTACGAGATCCATGGCTCCGCCCATCCCAGGGACCATCTTGCCCGGTATCCACCAGTTGGCCAGATTACCTTCCTGGTCTACCTCCAGCGCACCCAGGACCGTGGCATCAAGATGCCCTCCCCTGATCAGTCCGAAGCTCATGTCGCTTGCCACCAGGGCTCCTCCGAGGATAGGTTTCAGGCAACGCCCTCCCGCACCTATGAATCGAAGATCTTCCTTTTCGGGCTTGGGACCGGCACCTACAACGCCGTTCTCGGTCTGGAATATCACCCGGATATTTTCTGGGATGTAGTCCGAAACCAGGGTGGGTATGCCGATCCCGAGATTTACCACGTCTCCGTCCTGGAACTCCATCGCCACCCTGCGCGCTATACGATGGCGTGCGATCTCTTCATCAAGTACGGGAAGCATAGTAGGAATCCCCCTTCAAAACCAGGATATCCACCAGAATACCCGGTGTGACGACATCGTTGGGATCGATCTGCCCTATCTCAAGGATGGCGTCAACCTCTGCTATTACAAGGTCCGCGGCGGTGGCCATGGCGGGGTTGAAATTGCGGTTGGTCCCGAAATAGACAAGGTTGCCGTACCTGTCCGCCCTGTAGGCCCTGATCAACGCTACGTCCGCCCTGAGTGGAAGCTCAAGGATGTAACGTTTGCCTTCAACCTCTATGACCTGTTTGCCTTCCTCATGAACTGTCCCCACGCCGGTTGGGGTAAGAACCCCCCCCAGGCCGAAACCGCCCGCCCTGATCCTCTCCACGAAGGTCCCCTGGGGAACCAGTTCCAGTTCAAGTTTTTTCTCATTGAAAAGGCGCTGGGTGCTCTTGTTGAGCCCTACATGAGAAGCGGTCACTTTTTTGATCTGGCCGTTCACCACCAGCCGGCCATGACCTACGTCGTCGTAGGCCGTATCGTTCGAAATTAGCCAAAGGTCTTTTGTCCCGGCGTCGACCAGAGCATCGACCAGGGTATAGGGTATCCCGCCGTAATTGAACCCGCCTATCATGACCGAACTGCCGTCAGTGATCCTTTTGACAGCCTCTTCGGCAGACATGACGGGCTTGATGACGCTCGTAGGCATTTCAGATCTCCTCCCCGCTGGTTTCCTTGTTCTTCTTCACCTTTAAAGATCTTCGCTGAAGAAGGTAGATCCCCCCCAGGACCACGATCCCGATGACGTCCGACAGGATCCCGGGTTTTATCAGCGCAACGGCGGTCACAACAAAGAGGACTCTCTCCAGCATGTTGAGTCGGCTAAGATAGAATCCCTGGACACCTGCAGCCAGGGCGATCACGCCGAGGATGGCCGTAACGCTTGAAAGAAGTACGTTAACGAGGCTACCCTGGAACAGAAGTGCCTGGTTGTAGGCGAACATGAAGGGGACAATGAACCCGGCTATAGCAAGACCGAGGGCATTGAAGCCCGTCCGCATGGCATTTGCCCCTGCGATCCCCGCTCCTGCGTATGCGGCAAGAGCTACCGGGGGGGTTACATCGGCAATGACACCGAAATAGAGGATAAAAAGATGGGCCGCCAGCATCGGCACCCCCATCCTGTGTATCGCCGGTGCCGCCAGGGTGGAGAGGATAATGTACTTTGCGGTCGTGGGCAGGCCCATACCCAGAATTATGGAAGCTATCATGGTCAGCACCAGGGCGAGGAAGAGGATACCGTGGGAGAGGCCGATGATAAATGAAGTGAAGGCCAGGCCCAGGCCGGTGATACCCACCACTCCTATGATTATCCCGGAACATGCGCAGGCCGCCGCCACTTCGACGGCGGTGATACCTCCGTCTATGAAGGAATTGACGATCCTGCGGGGCGTCATCCTGAACTCAGGGGGACCAAGCCAGCTGGCAACGATAAGCAGCATTATTGACCAGAAAACGGCCTTTATCGCCGAATAACCCAAGGCGAGGAAGACTATAAGGGTTACAACGGGAAGAAGAAGCATCCAGCCTTTTTTCAGGACTTCCCAGACTTTGGGGAGGTCCTTTTTCGGAATACCCTCAATACCCTCTTTGCCCGCGCGGAAATGGACCATGGCGAAGACTGAGAAGAAGTAGAGGCAGGCAGGTATCACAGCCGCCACCACGATGCTCCAGTAGGAGATCCCCAGGAACTGGGCCATAACAAAGGCTGCAGCCCCCATTACGGGCGGCATGATCTGCCCCCCCGTCGATGCCGCAGCTTCCACTGCCCCCGCAAAATGAGCCGGGTATCCCACCTTTTTCATCAGGGGAATGGTGAAAGAGCCTGTGGTAACGGTATTTGCAACGGAGCTGCCGGAAACACTTCCCATAAGGGCACTGGCAACAACGGCTGCCTTTGCCGGTCCGCCCCTGCTCCTTCCCGTGAGGGACATTGCAAGATCGATAAAGAATCCCCCTGCCCCGGAAACGTTCAGCACAGAGCCGAACAGAACGAAAAGGAATATGAAGGTCGCCGAAACACCAAGGGGAACACCGAATATCCCGTCCGTCCTGAGATACATGAAGGGGGCCAGTTCACTTATGGGGAATCCCGGGTGTTTCAACATCCCGGGAAGAGAACGGCCGAAGACCGCGTAAGAAATGGCTACCAGGGCAACGATCGGAAGGGGCCACCCGACAGTCCTCCTGGTGGCCTCGATCACAAGGAAGGTCATTATGACCCCCATGTAGATGTCTGACGGTATCGCGCGCCCTTCCCTGGCAGTGATGGCACCCCAGTTCACAAGAATGTTC
Source organism: Synergistales bacterium 58_81 (assembly GCA_001509095.1). Lineage (GTDB taxonomy): Bacteria > Synergistota > Synergistia > Synergistales > Thermovirgaceae > 58-81. The sequence goes on from LGGV01000024.1 coordinate 16,672, forward strand.
AGACACCCTGCTATCAGCAGCGCCGCAAGAGCCCAGTCCCAAATATCGATTTTATCCCTGGGGCGTTTTTTTGAGAAAGGATAGAGCAGAAAAATAATGGTGCCCATCATCATCCAGTGGATGGCCCTCTGCTTCATGGCGAAGAAGAGCCCAAAAGCGGCGGTATAAAGGTGGAAAAATGAAGCCGCGAGTGCAATACCTGCTATTACCCAGAACTGCCAGCCCTTCAGCCGTCTCTTGTTGCTTTCGAGGAGTTCCGTGATGTCTTTCCCCGTTTTGGCCTGATCTTCGTCTATGGGTATCTTGTCGTTACCTGTTTTCCGGTTCATCCACGCACCTCCATCGCAACCATGCTGATGGGGTAGAGAGGGGCAGGGAAAGGCTCCCGCCCCTCTCCCTGACTCAGCTACATGTCAATTCCTTTTTCCTTGAAGTACTTAACCGCACCAGGGTGGAAGGGGATTATCCCCTTGCTCGCCAGTTCTGGGATGAAATTGGCCGCCTGCGGAGTCACATCCATAAACGCATCCTTGTTCTCGAGCAGGGTCTTCAGAAGGTTGTAAGCAAGTTCCTCGTCCATGTCCGCGCGGACTACCATGTAGTTGCCGTCTGCGATGGTGAGCACATCTTTATCGACCGATTTGTATATGCCGGGTTTAAAGGTGAAAGGAAGCAGGAAGGGGTTGTCTTCCACGACTTTCTGGACGACTTCTTCAGGAAGGGGAATGAGTTTTACCTTGCGAGTGGCCTCTACCTCCATCACCGCGGCGCCCGGAGCTGCGAAGTTCCAGAAAACGGCATCGATGTTCCCGTCTGTCAGGGCCATCGCCCCCTCAGGCTGGGTAAGTTGTGCAGCCTGGAGATCCTTGTCAGGGTCGATACCTGCCGCTTTGAGGATCATTCGGGTCAGGACCTGGTCTCCGCCTCCCGGGGCTCCAAGGGAGACCTTCTTGCCTTTGATGTCCCAGAAGGTTTCGATGCCGCTTCCTTCGATCGTCACAAGGTGGTGCGGGGCTGGGTACATGTTGAAGAGTATTCTCAGGTCAAGCTTCCCGTCCTCCTCGAAGGCTTCGGTCCCCGTGTAGGCCTGGTAGAGCGTGGACCCCATGGACATACCGAGCTGGATCTTGCCATCGGCCAGCAGGCGACAGTTCTCCCTCGAAGCCGCTGTCGAACGTGATGTGGCCCTGACGTCTATCCCAGCCTTGTTCAGTACTTCGGCCATGGCACCGCCAAGGGGGTAGTAGGTCCCGCCGACACCGCCGGAACCTATGGTGATGAAGGTGACAGCAAAGGCCGATCCCGCGAAGAATACAAGAGCCGACGATCTCCTCGACCTGTCCGGACGTAACGTTGAGCGGTGGAGCGATCATAAAATTGTCACCATCAACGCCATCGACCATCCCGCCCGACGGGTATATGACGAGCCCGCGCCTCATGCATTCGGAAGTAACGACCGCAGAGGCCTTTTTCCCCCTTGGGAACGGACTTTTGGAAACCTTGTCCGAAACGATCTCGATACCTCTCATCAGGCCTTTTCCTCTTACATCCCCGACGATGGGTATCGCTGCAAGGGATCCCATGGCCTTCCCCAGTATTTCCCCCTGCTGGCTGGCGTTCTCGAAAAGGCCGTTCTTCTTCATGTAACGCAGTGTAGCCGCAGTGGCCGCGCCCGACAGCGGGTTCCCGTTGTAGGTGTGACCGTGCACGAAGACGCCGCTCCCTTTCCTGAAGACATCCACGACCTTTTCGCTGGCAAAGACCCCGCCGGTGGGGATATAACCCGCGGCCATGGCTTTTGCAGCGGCCATGATATCGGGGACCACGTTCCAGTGGTCCACACCAAAGGCCTTCCCGGTTCTTCCAAAACCGGTCATGACCTCGTCGGCGATAAGCAGGACGCCGTACCTGTCGCATATCTCCCTGACCATTGGCCAATATTCATCGGGCGGGACGAGAGCCCCCACTGTGGAACCGACGATCGGTTCCGCTATGAAAGCCGCCACGTACTGTGGCCCGATCTTTTTGATGGCATCCTCAAGTTCGCAGGCACATTTGACACCGCAGGAAGGGTACTCAAGGCCGAAGGGACACCGGTAGCAGTAATGGGTCTGGATCTTGGGGTGATCCTTGAACATGGGTGAGAAGTACCGTCTCCTGGGCATATTGCCCCCGATGGCCATGGAACCAAGTGTGCTCCCGTGATATGAATTCCACCTTCCGATAACCAGGTAACGGGATGTTCCGACACCATCCTTTTCGATGAAATATTGCCTGGCCATCTTTATGGCCGATTCAATGGCTTCGCTCCCGCCGCTGACGAACCAGATGTAATTCAGGTCACCGGGTGTAATTTCCGCAACCTCCGCCGCTGCCTCCTCTATGGCCCTGTTGCGCCATCGTGAAGGGTGTGCAAACGCAAGGTTACCCAACTGTTCCGATATTGCATCGGTAACCTCCCTGACACCATGCCCAAGACTCGAGATTAGCGCACCGCTGCACCCGTCGATATAGCGGTTGCCATTTTCGTCAAAGATATAGATCCCTTCTGCACGGACTGCCAAGGCCAGTTCTTCCTTGAAACTCCTCGGGAACAGGTTGCTTCCCCGGTCCACGGCTTCCATCTCCTTTTTCCTGGTCTACTGTCAAATTTACACTTTATTTTCGCTTTCTTTCATTGACCTGACATAGGTTCTGTTGCTTCTCCAGACCTGTTCCAGCCTTTCAAGCTTTTCTGTTACCGGTTCCCCAAGATGTTTTGCCGCTGCGAGGATCACGCAGTTGACCACGCTCATGGGGGCAGTGAACGAATCTATGAAAGAAAGGGGTTTCCAGGGAACTGTCACAACCACTTCAGACCATGTCGCCAGGGGGCTGGAAAAACCATCGGTTATCGAGGCAGTGGCGATGCCCGACTGACTGGAAAAACGAAGGATCTCCAAGGTCCAGGAAGTATACCTGGGAAAACTGATCCCGATCACCAGGCTTTTATTGGAAGCATTAGTCACCTTTTCGATGGATGTCTCGGGCTCCAGGAGGTGGACGTTCGGGAAGAGCCATGAGAGGTAGTAGAAAAGATAGAAGGCCAGAGCCCTGGAACTCCTGTGGCCTGCTACCATTACCTGTTCCGCATTTGTTATCATCGCCCCCAGTTCTTCAATGGCTGAAGTGTCGACCATTGCCTGGGCTTCCGACAATGTTCTGATATCTTCCTGAATAGCCCCGTGAAGATAGTTGCCTTCCTGGGTCCGGTCGTAATCCCTCAGCCTTTCAAGGGTTGAGAAACGTTCTATGAGAAGGTCTCTTACCGCCGAGCGCATCTCGGGGTAACCGTCAAATCCCAGCAAAGAGGCGAACCTGATCACCGTTGACTCGCTCACCCCGGCCTTCTCGCCAAGCTGCGAGGCGGTCATAAAGGCCGAATCCCTGGGGTTGTCAAGGAGAAATTGGTTCTATGCTAACCTACATTTTTATCTTTTGTCAAATGGACGATACGCCCTTTCATTTTTGGAACAGAACCGGAAGGGACAGCGTTAGTGCGACATAACTGCCTTCACAGTTAAATGGATTATGGGTCGATCTGGATGTAGAATTGTGACATGAGAGAAAAGTCTTCAAGGAACTCTACAGACTCCATTGACCCGAAACGGCTTGTATTGCCTCTATTCATTGGCCATGAGCGCGACCAGATGCATCCCGCATCGGGAATGTCGGGTGTTCTTCATCTCGGCATCGACAGGGCCCTGGACTACGTGAAAGGAGCGGCCGAACTGGGAGTAAGGGAGTTTCGGAAGCTCTCCTGCTCTTTCCCCGACTGCCGCTTCTGGGGTCATGTGACGTTGGCCCATTACACCGACCACGGAGGCAACTACTGCCTGGGTAGTAATGGTGATATCGACTGGGAACTGACAACTGATCGTTTTTGCAAGATCTGCGCAGCCCTTGCAGCTTCCGGTGCCGGGATAGTCCTTCCCTTCCTGTTGAGACCTGGAGCCATCTCTTCCATCCGCTCACACCTGCAGAGTAACGGCCTGGAGGACACCGCGGTCTTTTCATACGGAGCC
>LGGV01000102.1 GCA_001509095.1 Synergistales bacterium 58_81
CTCTTCTGAAACAGTCTGGAAAACGTCTGGGACATCCTGCGATCAGGACCATAACCACAGCGGGCCTTCTGTGCGCCGTCGCCGTTCTTCTTTCGGGGTTTTCAGTTCCCGTGGGCCCCACGAAATGTTTTCCCGTCCAGCACGCCGTCAACGTCGTGGCAGGGGTGCTGCTGGGCCCATGGTGGGCCGCCGGCGCCGCCTTCGCCGCATCGGCGGTCCGGAACATGATCGGCACGGGCACGCTCTTTGCCTTTCCGGGAAGCATTCCGGGCGCCCTTGCCGTGGGTCTCGCGTGGAAGGTCTTCAAAAAGGATATCGCCGCCCTGGCGGAACCGGTGGGGACGGGAGTCCTCGGTGCCTGGCTCTCGGCGGTCATCATCGCGCCGTCGATGAATTCCGCCGTGGGCTTCGGCGTCTTGATGCCGGCCTTTTTGGCCAGCAGTGTGCCCGGTGCCCTTATCGGCCTGGCGGTGCTTACCCTTTTGAAACGGACAGGGTTCAGGAAGGAAGATGAGAAATGACGAAAAAGAATTCTCCCAGGGAGTCCATGTACCGGGGGATCGCCATGACGGTGGCCGGAAGCGATTCGGGAGGCGGAGCCGGGATCCAGGCGGATCTCAAGACCTTTGCGGCGCTTGGGATTTTCGGAACCAGCGCTATAACGGCCCTCACGGCCCAGAACAGCCGGGGCGTACATCACGTGGAGACGGCGTCGCCCGAGAGCGTGAGGCGCCAGATGGAAGCCGTCCTGTCGGATTTTCCCGTCGGGGCGGCCAAAACGGGCATGCTCGCCGAAAGCGCCATTATCGAGACGGCGGCCGCGGTGTTCCGGGAGTTTGGCTTCAGGCGCCTGGTGGTCGACCCCGTCATGGTGGCCCAGTCGGGCGACCCGCTTCTGGCTGAAAAGGCGGAGGAAACAATGAAAGAAAGCCTCATCCCCCTGGCGGGGCTGGTGACGCCAAACCTGCCCGAGGCACAGCGGCTCGTGGGCTTCCCCGTCGAAAGCCTTGAGGCGATGAAAGCGGCGGCGGAAAGGATCCTGGAAATGGGTGCCCGGTCGGTCTTGATCAAGGGCGGCCACGGAAGCGGCGAAGAAGTGACGGATCTCTTCCATGACGGTCAAGTCCGGGTCTTCCGGCATAAGCGGATCGAGACGCTCGACACCCACGGAACGGGGTGCACCCTGAGCGCCGCCATAGCGGCGGAGCTGGCCGCCGGGTGTGATGTCCACGAGGCCGTTGAAAGAGGCCTTGCCTATTTGCAGGCGGCCTTGCAGCGGGGTTTCAGGCCGGGCAAAGGTCCCGGCCCCGTCGGACACGCCGTTTCGATGCCCTGGCTGGAGGGACACTGATGATCCGCCCGGCCGATCCGGGAAAAGTCTGGGAGAGTATCAGAAAAAAACGTCCGTTGGTCTATCAGCTTACCAATACAGTGGCCGCATCCTTTCAGGCCGAGGTGACCGCCGCCGCGGGCGCCGCTGTGGTCATGTCGTCCCACCCCGGGGAAGCCCGGGTGATCGCGTCCGGGGCGGATGCTCTCCTTTTGAACACGGGAACGCCCGGGGGGACCTCTCAGGAGGCTTTCATTGAAGCTTTAGGCGGATTGCGGAAGGGGAAGCCCTGTCTGCTGGATGCCGTGGGGTACGGTCTCACCCCCTTCCGGACGGGCTGGATCAATTCACTCCTGGAAGGTGGCCGAGTCACAGCCGTTAAGGGAAACGCGGCTGAAATGGCACGCCTCGGCGGCGGATCGGGTTCCATGAAAGGCGTGGAGAGTTCCCGAGCCCACGGGGTGGAAAAGGCCCTGAAAGAGATAACGAAAAGCGAAACGGCACCCGTTGTGGCCGTTGCGACAGGAAAGGTCGACAAAATAGCCTGTGGCGGGTCGCTTTGGAAAGTCCGGGGAGGGGCGGGGTTGCTTCCGCAAGTTCCGGCAAGCGGCTGTGCCCTTGGGAGCGTCATGGCGGCCTGCATGGCCGTGACAGACCCCCTTTCGGCCGCCACCGCGGCCCTTCTGGCCTTCCGGATGGCGGCTGAGCGGGCACCCGGCGCTGCAGGGCCGGCTTCCTGGAGAAACGCCTTTGTCGACGCCCTTGCCGCCCTGGAGCCTGAAAAGCTTTCCAGCGGCATGAAAGAACGTGTGGAGGGCCCGTTCCCTCTGGAGGTTTTGCCATGAGGACCCTTGCCGACAGACTGAGGCTGTACGTTATTCCGGATCCCGCCCAGGGATATGGCCGACCCATGGCAGAGCAGGCCCGGCTGGCCCTGGAAGGCGGGGCCGGGGCGATCCAGCTCCGCCACAAGGAGGCATCCTCACGAGACCTGTATGAAGAGGCGCTGGAATTCCGGAAGCTTTGTCGTCTTCACGGTGCGCTTTTCATCGTCAACGATCGTCTTGACATCGCCCTGGCCGCCGGAGCCGACGGTGTCCACCTTGGGGCGGAGGATCTGTCCGTGGCCGTGGTGCGGCGCCTTGCTCCGAAAGATTTCATCATCGGGGCCACGGCGCGGACACCCGAGGCAGCCGTCGAAGCGGAAAAAACCGGCGCCGATTACCTGGGCGTGGGGGCCGTCTTCCCGACACGGAGCAAAAAGG
>LGGV01000103.1 GCA_001509095.1 Synergistales bacterium 58_81
CAGAAGGAGCTTCCCTGGATTTCAGGGACATCCTGATCCTCAACTCCAGGAGCGAGATAGTGCTGGACTCCCAGGTGGACGGTTGCACCTCCTTTGCTGTCGCTCCCTCCTTTACATCGGACGGCAAGACCTACCTCTGCCAGAACTGGGACTGGATACGCCGGCAGCATGACTCCCTGGTAGTGCTCCAGATAGAGCAGCATCCCGAACCATCATTACTCATGATCGCCGAGGCCGGTATTATCAGCGGTAAGGGCATAAACGGAGCAGGCCTGGGGGTGGGCTTCAACGCCCTAACCACCGGCTCCGGCAAACCCGGAGTACCCGTGCACATGATCCTTCGGGGCATCCTCGATTCGCCCCGCCTTGCCGATGCAGTCCAGGCAGTTTCAGATGCAGCGCGCGCCAGCTCGGGCAATTTCATCGTCGCCAGCGCTGAAGGTGAACTTATCGATATTGAAGCCTCGCCTGAAGATTTCTGGGTCTTCTATGGGGAAGAGGGATGGATCACACACACCAATCACTTCATCGCCAACTTTGTCACCGGATTATCCCGGGACAAGGGAAAGGTGATCCTGCCGGACACCTTTCAGCGGCTCGGCCGAATCAATTCACTGATGACAGACAAAGAGGGCAATATCGACCTGGAGACATGCAAGGTTTTGCTCTCCGATCACAGGAACCACCCCGACTCCATCTGCAGGCACGAGGACCCTGGAGACCCTGAAGGGAAACAACTCGCCTCAGTTTACGGAACGATAATGGACCTTGACGAGAGAGTGATCTGGTTCAGCAGTTCCAACCCCTGCCAGGGGGATTTCCGCTCCTACGGCCCTCTCGGATAGGCAGGAACGAAAAGGGCGACAACACCGGGAGGGGTATGAAATGGAATTCAAGCTGGCTTTCGGAAGGGGAACCCTGGATCTCTGCATCGAAGACCATCGTATCGCAGATGTTCTTGAACCGGCCGTTATCCCCTGTGGAAGATCGTCCGGAGATATTATCAACGAGGCTCTTGCCAGACCCATGGGTACTCCACCCCTGGTTGATATCGTCCGCCCAGGAGACAGGATCGCGGTGGTAACCAGCGACATCACCAGGCCCTGCCCTTCCCGCGAGCTGCTCCCTCCTGTTCTCGAAGAACTACGCTTGGCAGGAGCCAGAGAAGAGGACATCACGGTCATGTTCGCCCTTGGTAGTCACAGGCAACACACAGAAGAGGAGAAACTAAAGCTGGTGGGAGACGAAATATTCCACCGCTTCCGCTGCATCGATCACGATCCCATGGACTGCATCCACCTGGGGACCACCTCAAGGGGCACTCCCGTGGAGATCTTCCGACCGGTCGTGGAGGCAGAAAGGAGGATCTGTCTGGGGAATATCGAATTCCATTACTTCGCAGGCTACAGCGGGGGGGCAAAAGCGATCTTCCCGGGAGTATCGACAAGGGCCGCCATCCAGGCTAACCACAGGATGATGCTCGAAGACTGTGCCAGGACAGGGAACCTGGACGGTAACCCCGTCAGGGAAGATCTGGAAGAGATAGGGAAATTCCTTCCCCTGGACTTTATTCTGAACGTGATCCTGGACCAGCAGAAGCAGATCGTACATGCTGTCGCGGGCCACTACTTAGAGGCACATCGCGCAGGGTGTGCAGTCCTCGATACCATGGGTAAAGTACCAATAAATGAACAGGCCGACGTGGTTGTTGTCTCTGCAGGCGGTTACCCCAAGGATATGAACGTCTATCAGGCCCAGAAAGCCCTGGACAACGCGGTCTGGGCCGTCCGTCCCGGCGGGGTTGTCATATGGGTTGCCTCCTGTGAAGAGGGCCTTGGCTCGGCTGTCTTCCAGCAGTGGATCGAGAGCTCCTCGAAACCCGAGGACCTGATCGAAAGGGTCAAGAGCGATTTCCAACTAGGAGGGCACAAGGCCGCCGCCATCGCCATGACCCTGAAAAAATGCTCGGTCCTGATGGTCTCCAGTCTCGACCCGGCTACGGTCTCCTCTTTCTACGTAGAACCCTCACCAAGCGTCGACAAAGCTCTGGACAAGGCCTTTTCGATAACGGGTCCGTCAGCGAGAGTAATTGTAATGCCCACGGGGGGATCGACACTCCCCGTTCCAGACAAGACAGGGTAAGCACTTTGCTGCAATACCCGGGGCCTGGGGGTATCGGGGCCTGTTTTTTACCTCTTCGTAATAGTTTTCGATACCTACCTCGCCTATGCGACGGTTGTCGGCTTCCCACCTTTGCCTTAACCATTCGGTAAACCCATGCTCCTCGCAGGGGAATTGAGCACACTCACAGCGGTAGTCGACACCATTTCCCCCGACGCGATCCCTGACCCTGCATGCACCGAAAAGGCAGCCCCCTTCCTGCATCCGCCAAATGTCCCTGAGGAAAGGCATTCCAGGAAACGGGCGAACTCCGCATATCCTTCGAATACGGGGTTCATGCCTGCAAAACGGAATCGTGACCGGAGAAATTTTTCCCAAGGAGTTTCTTGAGTTCAGACGCATTTTTTCTGATATCACCCTCCTCGAAGGCAAGGCACTTGCCGCAGTCCGTTCATCCCCTTCTCGCCACTGGTTCGCGAGTCACGAGGTGACCCAAGCGCAGCGACAGAGTACGAATTACGAGTCACGTTTTTGGTCTTTTGGTTTCCGGGTCACTAGTCACATCCCTTCGTGTCCCGCCTAACGCACTTGCTTTTTTCACCTTGTCCTTAAACCAAATAATATAAAATGGTTTTCTCTCTTGCTCTCCTCTGTGCCCCCTGCGGTGCAATTTTCAGGTTTTGCCCTCGCACTTTCGTCTAACGGATCCTGGCCTTTCCTGCCCCC
>LGGV01000002.1 GCA_001509095.1 Synergistales bacterium 58_81
ACCGTCCTTTTCATAAGGGGTTCACCTGATCTCGGGTCCTCAAGCTCCGGAAACTCTAAAAGGACGTCTGTCATTTCATTTCCCCGTTCTCCGCAACCGACGTAAACAACTATCTCGGCATCAGCCCATTTCGCAAGCTGGTGCTGGATTACGGTCTTCCCGGATCCGAAAGGTCCAGGTACGCATGCAGCCCCGCCTCGGGAAAGAGGGAAAAATGTATCGATAACCCGCTGCCCCGTCGTCAGTGGGACATTGGGGGCGAGCCTCTGCAGGACAGGTCTGGGACTCCTTACAGGCCACCTTCTCAACATAGCGACTTCCGTGTCTTTCTCCCCGTTACTTATGACTGCAACTGTTTCTTCAACGGTAAAAGAACCTCTGGAAATACTTTTTACCTTTCCGCTAACACCATGTGGAACAAGGATCCTGTGTTTTACGAGGACTGTTTCATCCACGGTGCCGAGGAGGTCACCCTCCCCCACCTCAGTTCCCTCTTCAACAGCAGGTTCAAAATCCCATTTTTTCGACCGGCCTATCGCTGGCACATTGATCCCTCTGGAGATGAAAGGGCTTTCCGCAGCCTTCTCGATAAGATTCAAAGGCCTCTGGACACCGTCATAGAACTGCTCTATCAGCCCGGGACCAAGTTCAACGCTTAACGGCGCCCCAGTGCTTTCAACCGGTTCACCCGGTTTCAGCCCTGAAGTCTCCTCATAAACCTGGATAGAAGCTGTCGATCCCTTGAGTTCGATGATCTCTCCCACAAGCCCGAGATCCCCGACCCTTACTACGTCGTACATTCCCGCGCCGCTCATCCCGTCTGCTACGACAAGCGGGCCGGAAATTTTGGCAATGGAACCGATAATTTTCTCTTTAATGGCCAATAATATCCCCTCCGCGTACACTCTTGTCTTAAGGTAGCTATCTATTTGACGGCAAAAATATCCATTCCGACCGCTCTTTCAACGCTGTCCCTGATGGATTTTATTCCGATCCCGTTGGAACCCTTGATACCGGGTATAGGGATTATACTCATGGAGTAGCTTTCGTTCACCTCTTCCACAAGTTCCAGGTTATCCCTGTAAAGGTCATCCACAAGGAAAACCACCGCATACTTCTCCTTGGCAAGCCGTAAGAGAAGATCCCTGAGGTCGTTGTCCGGTGAAAAGGGTGTAACGCCGACCGCCTGAAAAGGGAGAACGCTCTCAAAATCGCCGACTGCTGCCATTAGCAGTTCTCTGGATCCGTCAGACATTTCGCAAAAGCCTCCTAAGCACTGAACGGTCGGCCCCATTACCTATACCTACAAGAAGGATCCTCAGGTTCTTCGCTTCTATCTCTTTCAACCACAAAAAATGAAGGACGTTCTCAGGTGCGAAAGCGCTATATTTGAATTTAGCGAGGATCCCCGAGAGGAAATCATCTATCGATCTCTCGAGATCCATGATCAGGGAATCGAGGTCTGTGTGTTCCTGGACACTTGACAGTGTTTTGGAGACATCGGCGAAGGAAAGGAACCTTTCCCAACCTTCGAAGGGTTCATTGAGCAGGGAAAGGACCTTTTCCACCGGGACTGATCCGCCATTATGGAAGAAAGATGCGGCCTGTGGCGCTTCAAAACCCATCCTCTTCAGCCTGGCCAGATTCCGGATGTTTTCCGCATCTATCCTGGATCTGACGAAAAGTCTTACCCCTTCAAAGGGCATCTCGCCCGCAATCTTGACCTGCAGGGAGAAAAGAGCCTCATCGAGGACCCGCTCTACCTGTAAAATATCGTGCGATTGATCCCAGATAGAGACACAATCAGGAACCGTCCTGTGAAATCCGAAAGGCATAAGACGGTAATCCTCGCTCTCAATGGCCATTACCATCTCATCGACAGGCATGTTGCCAAGGCCAGTAAGAAGATCCATCCTTCTCTTGCCGCCCTCTTTCTGGTTGAAAATACCCTTCAGGAGAACCTTGATATTGTGAATATCGTAGGGAAGCCGGCAGATGAAGTAGAGTCCCGGATCCGGAACAAACCTCTCCGTTTCCGAATAGATATACAGCAACTCAGACTCAATGGCCTTATCGAATTTTTCTTCGCTCTGCTGCTCCAGGATCCATTTCCCGTATGGCGTTTCGGAGAGGACTCTTATAGCGGAAGACAGATCTTCACTGTCTAGCAGGCGCTGAAAAACTCCCGGCTCAAGGAGCCGGTTTTCCATAGCCCTTAATCTGGATACAGCATAACCGTAGTCAACAGAACAGGTCATTGGGAAACCCCCAGTTCATTCAGAAAAAAGACGGCTGACAACCTCTGCCTCCATGTCTTCCCTTACCCAGCGAAGAAGGACTTCAAGGGTGCAGTTGACGCTAATATCATTCCTTCGGAGAGCAAAGCCGCCTGAACCCGGGACCATCTCATCGGATAAAGAGAGCCTTTTTTTGTATTTTTCGTTGAACTCTTCGATCCATTTTTTGGTAACCCTTTTTTCGTTCTTCGCAAGCAAGACCTCTTCATCACCGTTGGCGGCACCTTCCGCCATGAGTCCTTCCATGAAGGCAAGGTATCCTGAATCAGAGGTCTGGGAGAGAACATCGAGGGCCTTGTTAAAGGTCATTTCGATCAGTTCTCTCCTGGCACCAAGATCCAGTTTACGGACTTCAAGGTCAGCCACTATCTTTTTTCTCCTGCGTACTTCCGTCTCCTCAGACCTTATCTTTTCCTCCAGCCGTTTCTGGATCTTCTCGCTTTCAAGCCTGGCAGCGGCAAGGATCTCGTCGGCCTGTTCCTTGAACTTGCCTATTATCTCCTCTGCCTCAGCCTTGGCGTCGGCTTCAATTTTTGCCTTTATGTCAGCTAAGGACATCGATCTCACCCCGTCTTCTAGGATGCCGATCAGAACTGGATGCTGTTAAGAAGGATTATGCTCATCAGCAACGCAAGAACGGCGTAAGTTTCAACCATAGCGGGCAGGATGACTGCCTTGCCCGTTTCCTCAGGCCTCTTGGCTATCATCTGGATGCAGGCCGCAGAGGTCTTGCCTTGGGCAATACCCGAATAGAATCCGGCGATCGCTATGGGGAGGCAGGCAAAAAGCACTCCAAGTCCCTGCCATACATTCACTGATACTGCATCTCCTCCCAGGAGGCCAACCTTAAGAATGGCAAAAAAGGCTGTCAGAAGACCGTAGATACCCTGGGTCCCGGGAAGGGCCTGGAGCAGAAGCACCAGACCGAATTTGCCTGGATCCTCCGTCATGATACCTGCACCCGATTCACCTGCAATCCCAACCCCTATGGCCGAACCCGAACCCGCAAATCCTGCGGCAAGAGCCGCACCAAGTACCGCAAGCATGATTCCAAGCTGATCCATTATTGAAGTACACTCCTCTCAAACATGATGGAAAATTGATCGCTTTTTTCAATACATTCCCGGATCTTCTGCTCAATGTCCGGTAATTCTCGTGTATTTCGTATCCAGCTTCAGAGGTTCGAAAACCCTGCCTCCTCCACTGTAGAATTTGCTGAAGAACTCCACGTACTGGAGACGGAGTGAGTGAATGAAGGCGCCGAGCGCATTGACCACAACGCTGAAAAGGTGGCCCCCGAAAAAGATCAGGATCGCCAGTGCCCAGCCCACATAGGGTATCCCTGATACCAGCCCTGTAAGGGTGTTGACTATCATGGCTATCGCTGATGTGGCCAGCCCGAGAGCCAGAAGGCGGCTGTAGCTCAGTACATCCCCCAGATAGGAGGTAATGTTGTAGAGGCTCAAGACCCCCGAGACGGCCTTTCTGACGATACCGGGCTTGTCCCTGCCCTGTGTCGCCACCAGTGTCAGAGCACCAGCAGCTGCAAGGATCTTCCCTATGAGGATAAGGGTGCTGCCTCCGACCCCGAAGGATGAGGCGCCCCATAGAAGAATGCCGACGATCAGTGCCAGCCATCCGCCCTGGTCAGCAAAGGCGCCCATCATGTCACCCTTGCGGAAGGCATCCCACATGGCGATCACAATGCCGAAGAGTATCTGAATGACGCCAAGAGCAAGGGAGATTGCCAGGAAGGTAATGGGGTCGTTCATGGGCCTGATAAGGACAAGGCTGTCCTGCAGCGGCCTTATGGGGCCAAAGATCCCAAAAACATCGACCATGTCCCCTAGCCAGCTTCCTGTCAGTGCCCCAACAAGAACTGTCGAGACGCTGCCCAGGATCAGCAGGATGAAAAAGTTCCTCGTATCGCCCGAAAGTCGGTATCGCACCAGGGCAAATAGGAAGAAGGCTCCCATGACAAGACCGTACCCACCGTCTCCCAGGCACATGCCGAAGAACAGGAAGAAGAATGGGGCCATCAGCACCGTCGGGTCGATACCGTTGTATGAGGGCATCCCGTAAAGCTTTGTAAGAGGAGAAAAAGGAACGGCCCATTTTGGGTTGTCCAGGATTATCGGGGGGGCGTCCTCGGGTGCAGGATCCTCGGAATGGATGTCGATCAGGGGCATAAAGGGTTCCAGGGTTTTCTCCAGGTCATCCAACTTCTCTGCTGGTATCCAGAACCTGAGGGCAAACACCTTCTCCGTGAATACTCCCGACAGGCCGGCATCCCTCCTGGCCGAAAGCACAGAAAGAAAGTCGTTGATCTTCCTTACCACTGGAACAACGTCCAGTGCCAAACGGGAGGCCTCCTCTTCGGCTGAGGAGATATCCATGGCAAGGTCCTCCCTGAGAGACACGAGTCTCGCGATCTCCTGGCCGGGCTTGCCTTCAAGTCCCTGCGGGCAGTCCACCTTGGAGAAACCTGCCCCGGAAGCTGTTTCCAGTACCTCCCGTTCTATCGAACGGGGAAAGACAAGTACGGCCATGACCTCGGCATCCTTATCTCCGTGTGCGGCCACGAAAACCTCTCCCTGTTCTTTTACCAGGCTGGAAAAGCTGTCGATCAGCTCTTCCTTTCGTGCCGTCGGGACAGTGCCCAGAACTCCCGTCACCTTCTCGGTACCCCTTGATACGATCCAAAGGGGGAGGTCCAGATCTTTCAGAGGTTCCAGGAGCTTAATGTGATTCGCGACCATTGTCGTCTCCGATCTCTTCTCGGAGATACGGCGTTCCAGGCCTCGCGCTTTCGTTGCAAGATCGGAGAGATCGGTACTGGATCTGAGTGAGGCGAGCTCGGACAGTGTTACAGGGGGTTTGGGACCAAGGAGCCTTTCGAGCATCCCGCCCTCTTCTTCATAGAGGGGCTCGAGGAATCTAAGGAGGGATCGGCAGTCACCGATACTGGACTCGAGGTTCGAGGACCTTTCGGATCTCGCCCGGTCAGGGGGAGGGGCTGCGTGCTCCTCTCCGGGAAAGCCCTGTCCATCGGAGGAGATCATTTCGCAGCACTCAAGGCTCTGAAGCGCCGCAAGGACCTTCTCCAGTATGTCCTGGTGGGAGAGGATCCTGACCTTCTTAACTCTTTTTACTGCCATATCGTGCCATCACCTCTTCAGCAACCCAGGTAGCGACCTCGTCAACTTTGGTTTTATGGCTCTTCACCAGCTCTTCAGCATCATTTCTTCCCTTTTCAATTGTCTTTTCCAAAACCTTATCGGCTTGTTCCTCCATTTTGAGGATCTTTTCCCTGAGGGTCCGATGGTAATTCTGCCTTGACCTCTTGGCCAGATCTTCCGCTTCCGCCTTGGCCTGGGCTAATAACCTTGCTCCTTCCGCCCTGGCGTCCTGGAGTATCTGTCTTGCCCTTGCCTCTGCTTCGGTAATTTCTTCCGCGATATTCTTAGGCACATATATTACCCCCCAGCATGCATAATACTGTATAAAGATACTTTTTTAACAAACCTACAAGATTCTAATTGCCCCACCCTTGTCGTGTCAACTCGACTCGATATGCCCCTACGCTCCTGGGGGATCTTACAGATATTAATGATCATAGAGAACAAGACCCCTCTGGTCTCGTTAACTGGGAGTGGGTCCGAAGAACATGAAGGGTTACCTGCTCAAGGATAGCACAAAAAAAATGGAGCGGACAACGGGATTCGAACCCGCGACCCTCGGCTTGGGAAGCCGATGCTCTACCAGCTGAGCTATGTCCGCCCTCGATGGCTCATTATAATTGGAACATGTCGAAGGCCCTGACCTCCCTTAGCCGGTACCCATTTGCGCAGAGGAAGGAGGCATCCCTTGCAAGGGTCGCGGGGTTGCATGATATGTATATGATCAGGGGGGGCAGAATCTTCGTCAATCCAGAGAGAACTTCCATTGAGCACCCCTTTCGTGGAGGATCCAGCACGACGGCGTCGAAGCTTTTTCCCGAGAGAGCCTTCACCGCCCTTTCCGCTGTCATACCTACGGGGTCTACAAGCCCTCGCAATCCGTTCTCTTCCATGTTCCTTCGAAGGAAGTCCGTCGATTCCGGCCATTCCTCAACGGCAACGACCCTTTGTCTGCCCCTGGCGATATAAAGGGTGAGCGCACCCATTCCTGAGTAAAGTTCAAGGACCTTGCTGGAACCTGCCATGTCAAGATGCTGCGATGCTGCTCTGAAAAGTTCCGCCGCCTGCCTTGTATTAACCTGGAAAAAAGAAGTCGGACCGTAACTTAGGGAGAAAGGACCGATACTCTCCGATATCAGGCCAGTCCCCGTGATGGGGATGGACCTGCCTCCAAAGATGGTGTTTCCTGGCGAAGTGTTGTAGTTTACCACGATGCCTTCGCTCTCTCCGGCCATATCGGCAAGGGAATGAAGGAAAGGCATTATCCTGTCGGGAGGCCGGTCTGCCGGGGGTGTGTTCAGAACAGCTACTATCATGGCCTTGCCGCTACCCGAGCGGGTCCTCACCACAATATGCCTCAGGAGTCCGGATCCCTTTCGCGGGTCGTAGACCTCAACACCTGTCTCTTTCAATAGCTCCGTCAACGGGGATATTAGTTCTCCAAGGGAGGGCTCAAGGACGGGGCACTGATCCACCCTTACCAGATTGTGAGTACCCTCGCGGTAAAAACCAATGGCAGCGCCGTTGTCCATTGCAGCGACGGGAAAGGAAGCCTTGTTCCTGTATGTCCAGATGGCAGGTGAAGCTTCGCACCTTTCGAGGCTTACGTTGCTGATCCCTCCCACCCTCTTCAGGGCCTGATCAAGGATGGAGCTCTTGAGTTCCAGTTGCAGCTCGTAGGATGCGTGCTGGACGGCACAGCCTCCGCACATCCCGAACCAGGGACAGGCCGGGGTGATCCTCGCTTCGTGGGCCTCTTCGATGCTCTCGACCTGCAGGACCCCATAGGACTTCTTAAGAACAGCGACCCTCCCCCTGACCACCTCTCCAGGAAGTGCCCCAGGGACAAAAAGGACGAATCTTTCACCTCCGAACCGTGCTATGCCCTGGCCACGACTGTTCACGGTCTCAATATCTACTTCCAGGACCTGCCCGTACTTCAACATTTCATCCACCCCAACATTATTCTGCTTCATGGATATTCTATAACAGCAAGGACCCTTGACAACGAAAGGGGCGGGGGTCGCCCCCCGCCCCTTGAAAAGTTCCCTGGAAAAGCTTTCCAAAAACTACCTGATGGCCTTCATTAGGTTGTAACCAGCATTGAAGGCCTTTTCGTTCATCTCCTCGGTCCCCTTGGGAACCCTGGCCAGAATGGCCTTCTTGATGGAATCGGCTTTCATCAGGCCTTCCTTTTCCAGTACCCTGGCAGTGACCCCAAGGGCCACCATGTTGGTGACGAGTTCCCTCCCGATCTTCTCCCTTGCGGTCTTGACGATGGGAAGCATGAAAACTTCGGCTTCGCTATCGGCGACTGAAGAGACGTAGGTATCGTCGACTACGACTACTCCGCCCTTTGCCGTCTGCCCAATGAACTCATCGCAGGATGTCTGGTTGAGGATTATCTGAAGATCCGGTGATGTGGCTTTGGGGTAATCGATACTGCCCCTTGAGATGACCACTTCCGATTTGGATTTTCCACCTCTTGCCTCGGGACCATAGGCCTGTGTCTGGACCGAGTTCAGCCCCTCGTAGATAGCCGCGGCCTCTCCGACCACGACAGCGGCCAGAATGACACCCTGCCCGCCGGAACCTGCGAAACGTATCTCGTAGCGATCCCTCATTATTTTCCACCTCCAACCCTCTCGACCAGGCTGCGGTAGAGTTCTGTGTACTCCGGGGCTTCCCTCTTCACGAATTCGCCGGTCACGATCTTGCCTTCAAGGTCGACCGGGGACATGCTCTGGGCCTTGGCGAGGGGTACGGAGTTGTTCTTGAAGTAGTTAAGGTTGTCCACCGGGGTCCTCCGGTTGTTTTTCCTGCCGAACTGGGTGTGGCAGCTGGAAATGATCTCGACTACGGAAAAACCCTTGTTGGCTATTCCGTTCTTGATGTACTGCTCGCAAAGGACGGGCTGGGCGATAGTGGCCCTTGCGACGTAGGTCGCCCCTGCACCCTGGGCAAGCTTGCAGACGTCGAAAGGGGGGTCAATAGCACCGTAGGGAGCCGTGGTGGCCCTGGCACCAAGGGGCGTCGTGGGTGAGGCCTGTCCTCCGGTCATACCGTAGATGTTGTTGTTCATCACAACGGCGGTAATGCCGATGTTCCTCCTGCAGGCATGAATGAAGTGATTGCCTCCAATAGCAGTACAGTCTCCGTCTCCCATTACATCGACGATGGTCAGCTCAGGGTTGGCCAGTTTGATCCCCGTTGCGAACGCCAGGGACCTCCCATGGGTGGTATGGATCGTGCAGGAGTCAATATACCCGGGCATTCGGCTTGAACAGCCTATACCTGAGGCTATCACCGTCTCTTCCCTCTTCTTGCCGGAATCGACCAGGGCCCGAAGGATCGCGTGCATGATGATGCCATGCCCGCAACCAGGGCACCACATGTGAGGGAAAAACCTCTTTCTCAACCAATCTAGTACTTCAGGGCGGGGCATTATCTGGCCACCTCCTCGATTTTCTCCAGGATCTCGGAGGGCTGAAAAAGCTCACCGTTGACGAGGCTCATCTGCACCATTGCCGCTTTGCCGTGAACAGCTCTCTCTATCTCGTGGACCATCTGCCCGAAGTTCAGCTCAGGTACGATGAGTCTTCCCGCCTTCTCCGCCAGAGACTCCAGTTCCCTGTCCGGGAAGGGCCATAGGGTCACGGGACGGAAATAGCCTACCTTAAGGCCCTTGTCCCTGGCCTGCCTGACGGCGCTCAAAGCTGTCCGGGCAACACTACCGTATGCTACGACGATAACATCGGCATCTTCAACGTTCTCCGTCTCGTATTCAACTATCTCGTCCCGGTATGCATTGACCTTGTCCATCAACCGGGCGGTCTTCTTCGCGATCTCTTCGGGACAGTTTGTCGGGAACCCCCATTCGTTGTGGGTAAGCCCGGTAATATGCCACCGGTACCCGTCGCCGAAGGAGGCCATAGGGGGAAGGTTGTCCTCGGGGTCGGGCCTGTAGGGGATGAACTCCTCGGGGCTGCAGGAAGGCCTTTTTCTGTCCACTATGGTAAGGGTCTCATTGTCGGGGACTATAACCTTCTCTCGCATGTGGCCCAGGACCTCATCGCTCATGATCAGAACAGGCTGCCTGAAACGCTCCGCCATGTTGAAAGCCTTTATAGTCACTTCGTAACACTCCTGCACCGATGATGGTGCATAGGCAATGGTGGCATGGTCGCCGTGGGTACCCCAACGGGCCTGCATGACATCCTGCTGGGCGATGGAAGTGGGGAGCCCTGTCGAAGGTCCTCCGCGCATGACGTCTACTACAACTATGGGTATCTCGGCCATGTAGGCAAGCCCCAGGTTTTCCTGTTTGAGGGAAAAACCGGGACCGGAGGTGGCTGTCATGGACTTGTACCCGGCCACGGCACCACCTATTGTCGCGGCTATACCGGCAATCTCGTCCTCCATCTGAATAAACCTGCCGTTGTAGACAGGCAGCTCCTCAGCCATTACCTCGGCGATCTCCGATGAAGGGGTTATTGGATAACCCCCGAAAAAACGGCAACCGGCGGCAATGGCTCCGTAGGCGACAGAAACGTTCCCCTGCCAGAATTCAACCCTGGTCATCCTAAGCACTCCCTTCAACGGTGATAGCCAGGTCGGGGCAGATGTTATCACACTGCTTGCAGCCGATGCAGTCTTCCATCCTCTTGGGGGTGGATTTCAGGTTCTCGTCGAAATCGAAAACTTTCTTGGGGCATACGGCCAGGCACAGTCCACAACCCTTACACCACTGGGAGTTCACTTCAACCGTGAATTTCTTTGGCAAACAACTCACCTTCCTCCGAAACGTTCACATCATGAGATCTTACTATCCGGGCCCATTATGCCACCTTGTGAGGTTAGGGACAAGGCATATTGATATCTATATATTGAATATTGCATTACAAAGCGGAATTTACCGTCAAGTAAATACAATTTTATCGTACTACAAGACGATCCAGGAGGGGGGCGACCTACCCCCCTCCTGGGTCGGGAGAGAATATGGAACTAGACTACGGCCGGTTCAATAAGAAGCTCCCCTCTTTCGAACCTGCTGTAATGCAGCATACCGATGGGGATCCAGGGTTCCTGGCCAAGTATAAGCTGCGCCAGGAGCTCTCCCGATATGGGGCCGAACATGAAACCGTGTCCGGAGTAACCGCAGGAGAGGAAGAAACCCTTGACATTGTCAGCCTCGCAAAGAACTGGCTGACGGTCGGGGGTCATGTTGTAGAGCCCTGACCACTGCCTGACGACCCTGACCCCTTTGGTCCTTGGAAGGAGCCGCACAAAGGTCCGGGACATCATCTCCAGGAAGTCCCATGAATTCCCAAGATCGTAATCCTGGGGATGCCCTTCAGGGCTGCACCCTCCGATGATCGATCCGTGAGGTCTCTGCTGAATGTAGTAGTTCCCCGAAAAGCTCATGAGCATGGGAGGGCAGACCCCGGGCTCGACGGGTTCGGTGATCAGGATCTCATGTCTTTCAGAGAGGTTCGGGATCTCCACTCCTGCCATCTTGGCTATGAACTGGGAGTAGCCCCCTGCGGCGTTGACCACAACAGGTGCGTCGATATCTCCCCTGTTGGTGGCAACTCCGGCCACCCGCCCTGCAACGGTCTTGACATCGGTCACTTCAGTGAAGCGCAAAAACTCAACGCCCAGTCTTTTGGCCGCTTCCATGTAGGCAAAGGTCGTAAGGAAGGGATCGGCGTGTCCATCCCTTTCGTGGAAAGTAAAACCGACAGCATCCTCGGCTGCAAGACCCGGACAGATCTCCTTTGCCTCGTCGTAGGTGACGACCCTGGTATTGATCCCGAGGCTGTTCTGAAGCTTCATGCTCTTCTGGAGCTGCTCGAATTCGCTGTCCTTGTAGGCCACCATCAGGTAACCGCTCTGGTTCAGGCCGCAATCCATCCCCAGCTCATCGTGCAGCTGCTCGAACTTCTCAACCGCAGCAAGCCCGAACCTGCAGTTCATCTCCGTTCCCCACTGGGCCCTGATCCCGGCGCCGCATCTCCCGGTAGAACCTGAGCAGATGGTCCCTTTTTCGAGAACAACGATATCCTTGACTCCCATTTTCGCCAGGTTGTAGGCAATGGAGCAGCCCTGTACCCCGGCTCCGATCACAACGACATCGGCTGTCCTCCTCCAAAACATTACTTGTCTCCCCCCTCGGCAAGGACCGCCAGTTTGACCGGCTTTGCAGGAGGCCTGAAGGTCCCGGGGTGAATATCAGCTACAGGCACTTTGGTCTTTGCCGATATTTCCCGGAGGATCATCTCACGACATCCTCTCCCCTGGCACGGTCCCATGCCTACCCGGAGGACTCTCTTAAGTTCGTCAAAGGTCTCGTAACCCTTCTCTATCCACTCCCTGATCTCACCCAGGGTGACCTCTTCACAACGGCAGATGATGATATCTTCGTTCTTTCCGGCCATGACTACTTCACCACCCTGATCGTGCGGATTTCCATCACCTTTGACCTGGGAACCTCGACATGTACGACAATCGTTCTGTCGTGCATGGGTTCGAGGACCTTTACCACCTTGCCCCTGGATATGGATTCGCCCACCCTGTTCAGGCAGTCCACGGTCTTGCCCTCTTCGGGGACAGGGAGCATTTCGTAGGGAAGCTTCATCAGCGCATTATCCTCATCGCCCCAGGTCAGGTCGACCACGAAGCAGGCCAGGCCGGGGCAGACCGCCACGCACCTTGCACAGCCTGTGCACTTTTCGTAGTCGATCTCGGGCTGGTCATTGATATCCTTGAAGGGTTTTACCGCTCCTGTAGGACAGCTGGTATGACAGGGGTTGCAGGGTATCCTCTGGGGACATTCGATGATGACAAGACCATTCTTCTTGTTCTGCCAGAGGTCCTCAGGGGGTTCAACTGCCCCTTTGCGCGGTTCTACGAGCACCCCGCTGTTGAAGAGTCTCTCCTTTTCGTTCAATGTATCACACCCCCCATTCGTTGACAGTGCAGCATTCAAGGCCCTGGCAGATCTTTTGACCAACCTCGCCGCCCCTGAGGTCCGCAAGTCGTCTCCTGTATTCCTCGAGGCGTTTCGAATGCTCGGAACTGTCGTCCTTTCCGAGAGACCTGGCTACACCAACACCGGCGATCCGGCCCTCCACCATGGCGGCCGACGCCTCTTCGATACCTGCAGCGTCACCGGCAACCCAGATATCTGGGTGACTGGTCCTCATGAAGAGATCCCTCTGTGCAACGTGGCCGCAAAGCTGGGGAACAAATACCATCTCACAACCAGCCTGCCAGAGGAGTTCACAGGTCGGGGTGAGACCAACGGCCATACAGATGATGTCAACATCTATCTGGATTTCCTTGCCCACGGGCTGGAACCTGTCGTCTATCTCCTGGATTACCGCCCCGGCGACGACCCTGTCCCCTAGGGCTTCTTTTATGGTATGCCTGAGGTAGATCGGGACCCCCATCCTTCTCACCTTGGCGGCGTGAACCCAGTAACCTCCAACCCGGTCCATGGCCTCGACTATGCCTGCGATCTCGACACCCGCCTGCATCAGCTGATAACTGACGATAAGACCGATGTTCCCGGCCCCGACCATTAGGACTCTCTTGCCGGGTGCCACTCCGTAAACGTTCATAAGGGTCTGGACCGCCCCCGCACCATAGACGCCAGGGAGATGATTGTTGGGGAACGGGAGAAGGCGCTCCTGGGCTCCTGTGGCCATAACGATCTTGCCGGGTTTGATCCTGAAATACTCGTCTTCTCCGATAACACAGGAAACTACCCCGTCCTCCCGGTAAAATCCGGTAGCGGTGCAGTTCATGTGGACCTTGACCCGGTCCTTGTACCTCTCCAGCTCCTCGAGAAGGATCTCGGAGATCTTGAACCCCCTTGTCCCGGCTCTCTCGTCCTTTGAGCCGAAGAACTTGTGGGTCTGCTTGATCAGCTGTCCTCCAAGGGCGAGGTCGCTATCCACCAGAGTTACCTGGCATCCCAGCGAGGCCGCTTCAAGGGAGGCGCTGAGACCTGCGGGGCCCCCTCCGATAACAAGAACTTCTGTCTGCCGCAATCCCTTCACCTTCCCTCTAGTCCGCATCCATTGCAATGACGCCTTTGCCCCGCTGCGTCTCGACCCGCATTCCGGTCTTCAGTGGGGTAACGCAGGTCCGGACGTTCGGAACGCCATCAACGACCATGAAACAGGAAGAGCATTTCCCGATGGCACAGAAGAACCCCCGCGTCTGCTCTCTCTTGGGGGTAACCCTGTAGATCCTGACCCCGTTCGCGTGAAGGGCGGCGGCTATCGGTTCGCCCTCATAACCCTCCATCTCATCACCATCGAAGGTGAACTTGACCTTCTTCCCATGCTTGAACTCGAGAATCGGATGTTTCTCGATCAGATCCATAACCATGCATCCCTCCTCTGTATCGTAGGCGTGACTTGATCTACAGCCAAAGTCCACCTTCTCCTTTCGCGGGCATGTTCTGCTTTTCACTTATGAACACGACAGCAAATATATTACACTTCATTGTTTAGATTGACCAGAGACTTTTTTTCATTCTATCTGCGGGAAGCACCTGTATCTGGATCCCTGATATAGAGAGCCCTGGCCTCGCCGGGGTCGACGGCCTGTCCGAAAAGTGCCGTGCCAAGCAGGGCGACTGCCCCGCCCCTGACAGAAGCGAACGTTGAAACCTTGATATTCTTCCCTGACAGCTCCTGAGAGAGAGCCTGGTCGTCATCGGCCACGATCAAGAACCCGCTGTTACGTTCAACGTAACTGGACAGATCTTCCAGGGAGAGGATGCGAGGGGGAGAGAGAAAGAACGGGGATCTGCGCTCCCCCCCGAGGGCGGCGAGGTAGACCTGGCCTCTCCTTGCCCTGATAAGGGGAAGGACCTTTCTTGATCCCTCAAGGAAGGGGGCTCCTAGTGCCATGAGGGAGCTGACAGGGATCACTTTGCGTCCAGTCCCCTCTGACAGGGCACAAGCATAGGAAAGCCCTACCCTGATACCGGTAAAGGACCCCGGACCGACGGTTACCGAAACAGCATCCAGTGACCAAGGCTCCAGGCCGGATCTCTCCAGTACCTCTGAAACCAGCAGAGGGAGCAGGGAGGCCTGCCTCCTGCCGGCCAGATAGTTGACGTCGGCCTTAACAGCACCCTCCAAGAAAAGGCCGACCCCGGTCCAGCACGTGGAACAGTCGATCCCCAGCACTCTCATCTGCCGGCCTCCTCAAGTTCACAGCCTGCGCCGAGCATGAACCTTTCCAGCATTTCGCACGCCCTGGCACCTTCACATAGCACCTCCAGAAAACGGAGGTTCTGGTCGCCCCGCCCAGATTTTAGGTCCTCAGGCACTGAAAACACGATCTTCCATACATCGGAAGGTCTTTCCCCGTCCCAGTTCTCCGGCCATTCTACGAGAACTATGGATCCATCACGGGAAAATTCTTCCAGGGAGAACTCCATCGAGGCGTTCCTCTCAACCCTGTACAGGTCGACGTGGGTTATTGGAGTGGAGGCCCGATACTCGTTAATTATCGTAAAGGAGGGGCTCCTTGCATCCTCCCAGCCAGATCCCGAAGCAAAACCTCTTACAAATTCCGTTTTACCCGCCCCCAGTGTCCCGGAAAGAAGGATCACCAGCCCTGGGAATGAGTACTTTGAAAGGACCGAAGCAAGACGTCGGGTTTCTTCGGGTCCCCTGGAGACATAACAAAAACCGTCTTTAACTTTTTTGAGCTCCAAATCATTCCGAAGGGTGGTCATAGAAGAACCTTTCCGGCTGCCTGTCGGATCCGGGATATTACAGAAGGCACTTCGAGAGCTATCTCTGTGGCGGTAATACCGTCGGGACCCTTCCGGTCCTGAACTGCCTCACCTGCATAACCGTGTACGAAAGCGGCCGAAGAGGCGGCGTCAAAGATATTGACACCCCTTACAAGGAACGCTCCCAACACACCTGAGAGGACGTCACCCGATCCGGGAACGGAAAGACCCGCCACGACATGGGGGTTGACCCTTACCTTCTCACTCTCCGACACCAGCGAAGAGGGCCCTTTCAGAAGGGCTACACCGAACCTCCTGGACAGCTCAAGAGCAGATATGTACCTGCACCGTTTCACCTCCGAAGTGTCCACTGAGAGTAGAAGCGCTGCTTCGCCTTCATGGGGCGTCACCACTGTACCGGCTGCTCTGGGATCAAGGTCACTGCAGCAGGAGAGGGCGTGAAGGGCATCACCGTCCAGGCAGAGCGGACCATCCCAATCCTTCCATACTCTTCTGACCAGGTCCTGGGGTACCCTTCCCCTGTCAAGCCCGGGACCGATCACCACTGCCTTGAACTTGCCCTTCCAGGTCTCTACGATCCTCTCCCAGGTTTCAGGGGAAATGGCACCGTCCTCGGTGCAGGCCTCCATGGGGATGATCTCGGGGTACCGGGAGAACATCGGCATGGAACCAGCCGGAACTGCAGCGATAACGCCGCCGGAACCTGCCATTAGCGCTCCCAGGGCGGCAAGAAGAGGTGCTCCCCGGTATCTTTCGCTTCCTCCGATGACCAGAACTATACCCCGGTCCCCTTTGTGGATGAAGGGGGAAAAGGGTTGGAGAAACCCGGAGACCATAAGAGGGTCCAAGAGTTCCACTTTTCCTGGCCCAGGGAGAAGAAGGGCTGCCTCTATCCCAAGGTCCACAGTCTCCACTTCGCCCCGGAAGCTTCTTCCGGGCATTATTTCTTGACCGATCTTCCTGGCAAGGATGGCGACAGTGAGAACTGCTTCCAGGGCCTCCCCTTCCACCTCGCCAGTCGATGGGTCGACGCCGCTGGGTATGTCAATGGAGACTACTGGTACAGTTCTACTGATAGAACCGATGACCCTCCCCGTCTCGCCTCTGGGGGAGCCTTTCGAGCCTGAACCAAGCAGGGCGTCGACAAGGATATCCTGCCCCATTGCCAGCTCTCTCATACCGACATCCGTCAAATCCGCCGATCTCGCAATGGGACAGTTGATCCTCTTCAGGATCTCCAGGTTCACAGACCCCTCAGGGGTCAATTTCTCTTCTGGTGCCGCAAGCAGCACCGTGACCTTCCGTCCTCTTTTCAGGAGATGCCTTGCTGTCGCCAGGCCATCTCCGCCGTTGTTACCTCCTCCGCAAGCGACAAGTATCCTGGAGGCAGCAGGGAACCTCTCCTCCACTATCTCTGCTACACCCCTGGCTGCATTCTCCATCAGGATAATGGGGGGGACCCCGAAATGATCCACCGCCTTTCTTTCGGCAAGCCTGATATCGTCGGCGCTGAAAAGATACAAGTGATCTCACTCCTCAATGATAACCACAGCCACGGCGTGATCCCCCTCGTGGGTCACGCTGACATGTACATTGCGGGCACCCAGGGATCGCATCAGCTCAAGGGCTGGACCATGAAGAACAAGGAAGGGTGCTCCTCCCTTGCGCTCCAGGGATACGTTCTTCAGCCCTACGCGGCCCAGACCCCAGCCTCCGGCCTTTGAAAAGGCCTCCTTAGCGGCAAAGGCTGAGGCAAGATGCCTTGTCCTTCCGCCTCTGGACGAAGTATACTCCAGCTCACTTTCGGTGAAGACCTTATCGACGAACCTCCGATCTTGCATAGCCCTCTCGAGTCGGAGGATGCTGCACATATCCACTCCTACACCCTTGATCATCTCTTCCCTCCTTGCCCAAAACTGATTATATGATAAAAATGGGCACCCTTCAGCAGTACAACCCCTGTCGTGGAATTTTCCAAAGAAATGCTGTGGGGAGAGGACGGCTATCAGCCACCGGTGTACCCGGTCACAAAAAACCCCTCCCTGCGTTCGCATGGAGGGGTTCATATATAACTGTTTGGCATCCGTTTCCTAAAGGCTCCTGTCAGGCCCCCGATGAGATCCGAAATGGTGGGTGGTGCAGGACTCGAACCTGCGACCTCTTCCGCGTCAAGGAAGCGTTCTTCCTCTGAACTAACCACCCAAGCGTGTTGAATTTTACCCGTGGCTCGATAGCTTGTCAACAACAACACAGCAGGGGAGGCAGCAAGGGAGGGCTAAGGAGACGGTTCGTAAGGCCGGAACAGAAACACCGGGGGAGGACCTCCCGAAGGGGAATAACCCAGGAACAGTGACCACCCGACCGGAGGTTCTCACATGGAACATATGAGCCGGTGATAGCTACTCCTTCGCGGACTGCCCGACGCTCCCAGCCTTAAGGGATCTCATCCACTCGTACATTCCGATCGCCGCCGCCGTAGAAGCGTTCAGTGAGCCGGTTCGACCTCTCATGGGGACCTTGGCAAGGAGGTCGCACGTTTCGGAGGTGAGCCTTGACATCCCTCGATCCTCGCTCCCTACAACGAGGACCATCCTCTCGGGCAGGCCACACTCCCAGAGGATCTTCCCTTTACTGTGGTCCAGCCCCACCACCCAAAACCCGTTTCCCTTAAACTCTTCGAGCGCCCTGACAACGTTCACAACACCTACCACGGGAACTCTCGCTATTGCCCCTGAACTCGTTCTCATCACCGTCGAAGTGGGGAGAACTGAACGCCTTCTGGGAACGATCATGCCATCGGCGCCGAAGACCTCTGCCGATCTGGCTATGGCTCCCAGGTTCTGGGGATCCTGGAGGTGGTCGACCAGAACGATCAGGGAGGGGCCCCAGACCGGGTCTAGCCCTTTCAGAAAACTCTCAAGGTCAGTCAAAGCTACTGGGAGCATTTTGGCGATAATTCCCTGGTGTCGACCACCTGGGCAGATCCTGTCTATCCTGGAAGGATGGACAAGTTGCCACCTTACACCGGCCCTCTTGCAAGTTTCCAGGAATTGCTCCCTTTCATTGGTTGCCATCTTCTCCGAGACAAGGACCACGGAGCAGTGTTCGGGAAGTGAGTCCAGAACGGCCTTGACGGCATTCTTCCCGAACACCAGGTCCTCGCTGCCCGGGTCCTTTCCTGTCGGATTAACGGACATCGGCTTCCCTCCTCCTGATACTATCCAGGAACTCTCCCAGGTGACGGGCGGTATGACCTTTCGCATTCCGAACGATCTCGGAAGGAGATCCCGTTGCCACGACGGCCCCTCCCTGGTGACCGCCCTCGGGGCCGAGGTCGATAATATGGTCAGCAGAGGCAAGGACGTCCAGGTTGTGTTCAATAAGCAGGACCGTATTACCCTGGTCGATGATCTTCTGCAGAAGGACCAGCAGTTTCCTTACATCCAGGTAGTGGAGGCCTGTGGTAGGCTCATCCAGTATGTAAAGCGTATGCCCCCGGAACTGCTTCCCCAGTTCCTCTGCCAGCTTTACTCTCTGGGCCTCCCCCCCGCTGAGGGTCGTCGCGGGCTGTCCGAGGCGGATGTACCCAAGTCCTGCCTGCTGAAGCACCGAAAGCCTCCTCGATATCCTCGGTATATCCCCGAAAAAGGCCCTGGCTTCATCTACGGTCATTTCAAGAACCTCGGCGATGTTCCTGCTCTTGTACCTTATATCGAGAGTTTCCCGGTTGTACCTCTTCCCTTGGCAGACCTCGCACTTGACGTAGACATCTGGCATAAAGAGCATGGAGATCCGTACTTCGCCGTCTCCCTTGCAGGCCTCACAGCGACCTCCCCGGACATTGAAACTGAAGCGCCCCGCTTTGTAACCCCTTATCCTTGACTCTGGGAGAGAGGCAAAGAGTTCTCTAATGGGGGTGAAAAGCTGGGTGTAGGTCGCCGGATTGGAGCGGGGCGTTCTGCCGATGGGCGACTGATCTATCATTACCACGTTCCTCAGAGCTTCCCATCCTTCGATATCCCTGTGCCGCCCGGCCCTTCCCCTGAAATTTTTGTCCAGTTTTCGCTTCAGACCCTTGTAGAGTACTTCGTTTAGAAGGGTGCTCTTGCCGGACCCTGAGACACCGCTTATGCATACCAGGCGGCCAAGGGGGATCGAAACATCAATGCTCTTCAGGTTGTTCTCTTCAGCTCCTTTTACCACTATCCATCCCGGAGCATCTGGAAGTACCCCCCTGCGGAATGAAGTGCCAGAATCCTTTCCTGATATAAAGGGGCCTGAAAGCGAGTTCCCCGAGACGATCTCTGAAGGTTTCCCGCAGGCTGTGACCCTGCCGCCGTGCTCTCCGGCGGCAGGCCCCAGCTCAACGATGTAATCGGCCCTTGTCATGGTGTCCCGGTCATGTTCGACGACAATAACGGTGTTGTCCAGGTCCCGTATCGCCTCGAGGGTACCCAGAAGCCTTGATGTATCCCTTGGATGGAGCCCTATGGTCGGCTCATCAAGGACGTAAAGGACACCGCTCAATTTGGAGCCTATCTGCGTTGCCAGCCTTATGCGCTGGCTCTCACCGGAGCTGAGGGTATCGGCCCGTCTGGAGAGAGACAGGTATCCCACTCCCACATCGACCATGAATGACAGTCTCTTGGCTATCTCTTCAATGATCCTCCTGGCGGGCTCCTTCATCAGGATCTGGAAACCGGGTTCCCCTATCCTCTCCAGCAGTTCGGAGACGGGCATCTCGACGACCTCCCCTATGGTCAGTCCGTCCACCCTTACCGAAAGGGCCTCCGGCCGGAGCCTCTTGCCCTTGCAGGTTTGGCATATATCCTCGGCCCTGTAGCTTGCCAGCTCGTTCATTATCGATTCGGAATCGGTCTCTTTCCATCTTGTCTCGAGCCAGGGGATCAGCCCCTCGTACCTCCCCATGTAGGACATCTCCCGGTTCCCTTCACGATAGGTCATCGGGACCCGTATACTGTCTCCATGGATGATCGCCTCCCTGATCTCACCGGGAAGATCCATGAAAGGACGATCCAGGTCCCAGCCCCGGTGTCTGGCGAGCGCCGCAAGCTTTCTCAGCATGTAATGCCTGTTCTTCCATGGGAGAAGAGCTCCGTCGAGTACATTGCCAGAGGGGTCCACGGCCAGTTCTTCCGAAAAGTACTGGTGGCTCCCCAGTCCATTGCAGTCGGGACAGGCACCGAAAGGGTTGTTGAAGGAAAAGAGTCTCGGCTCGATCTCCGGAAGGATAATGTCGCACTCCGGACAGGCGAACTTCTCGGTAATGATAACTTCCTGGTCCCCGAAGACGATCATGAGATACCCCCCGCTGAGGGAGAGGGAGTTCTCGACGGCTTCGGCAAGCCTGTCCCTCCTGTTTCCGTCAACGGTGAGGCGGTCAATGAACACCTCGATGTTGTGTTTCCTGTTCTTGGCCAGAGGGATATCCTCCTCCAGCCACAGGAGCGTCCCGTCGACCCTGGCCCTGAGGAATCCCTCCTTCTGGTACTGCAGGAAGAGGTTCCTGAACTCCCCTTTTTTCCCTCTTACCACGGGGGACAAAATGTCCACCTTCTCCCCCTCATGCTTCTGCATCAGCATATCCAGTATCTCGTCGACGGTATGCCTTTCAACAGGCTTGCCGCACTGTGGGCAGACCGGGGTCCCGGTCCTTCCAAAAAGAAGCCTAAGGTAGTCGTAGACCTCCGTCACGGTACCCACGGTAGATCTGGGGTTGTGGGAGACGCCCTTCTGTTCTATTGAAATAGCTGGTGAAAGACCCGAAATATCGTCTACATCGGGTTTGTCCTGTACCCCCAGGAACTGTCGGGCGTAGGAGGATAGGGACTCGACGTACCGTCTCTGCCCCTCGGCATAGATCGTATCGAAGGCCAGTGAGGATTTTCCCGATCCGGAGGGCCCAGTGATGACCACAAGGCAGTTCTTAGGTATGTCTACGTCTATGTTTTTCAGGTTGTGCTGTCTTGCCCCTCTTACCTCTATCCATTGCGGCACGGATGGACCCGCCTCCCTGTTTTCCCTGAAGAATATCCCTTATGACCGCAGCTCTCTCGAAGTCCAGGTCCTCCACGGCCTTCCACATCATTCTCTCAAGCTCCTGGCTGGTGAAACCCTCTCCCCCTGGCCTGACCGAAATGCCTGCAGCGATATCGGCGATCTCCTCCTCCGGCAAAAGAGGCATGATCTTCTTGTGTATGGTCTTCGGGGTGATGTTATGCACCCTGTTGAAGGTCAACTGCTTTTCTCTTCTCCTGGCCGTCTCATCCAGGGCAGACCTTATGCTCCCCGTCTCCTGGTCAGCGTAGAGGATCACCTGCCCTGCCGTGTTCCGGGCGGCCCTCCCGATGATCTGGATAAGGGACCTTCTGGACCTGAGGAACCCCTCCCTGTCGGCATCCAGAATGCCCACGAAGGAGACCTCCGGGAGATCTATCCCTTCCCTGAGGAGGTTCACGCCCACAAGGACCGATATCTCCCCCTTGCGAAGGTCCCTGATAAGCTCCGTTCTTTCGAAGGCGTCAAGCTCCGAATGGATGTATTTGACACCAAATCCGATCTCTGAAAGGTATTCGGCCAGATCCTCCGAGGAGCGTTTTGTCAGAGTGGTCACAAGGGCTCTCTCGCCCCTGGCCACCACCTTCCTGAGTCTTTCCGTCAGGTCGTCTATCTGCCCGGTGGCCGGGACCACAAGCACCTCGGGGTCCACTACTCCAGTTGGACGCGCTATCAGCTCGGCCACTGTCGTGGAAACAGATGTCTCCCAGTCCCCGGGGGTGGCCGATACGAAGCAGGCCTGTCTGAGAAAGGCACAGAACTCTTCCCACCTGAGCGGGCGGTTGTCAAGGCACGAGGGCAGCCTGAAACCATGGTCCACCAGGGTCTGCTTTCTCGCCCTGTCGCCGTTGTACATTCCCTGCACCTGGGGGATAGTGATATGTGATTCGTCGATGAAGAAGAGAAAGTCCTCTGGGAAGAAATCCAGAAGCGTTCCCGGGGTCTCACCGGGTTCTCGTCCGTCGAGTATCCTGGAGTAGTTCTCGATCCCCGAACAGTACCCCACCTGAGTCAGCATTTCCATGTCGTACCTTGTCCTCATCTCAAGCCGCTGTGCTTCGAGCAGTTTCCCCCGGGATCTGAAGTACTCCAGCCTTTCCTGGAGCTCCTCCTCGATCGTGGGAAGGGCCCTTGCTATGGCCTCCTGGGAAGTAATGTAGTGCTGTGCCGGGAAGATCGCCGCATTAGGTTTGGAGAGAATGCTTCTCCCCGTAAGCGGTTCTATCTCGTCTATCCTTTCTATCAGGTCGTCCTCCATGTGAACCCTCACCGCCGTGTCACTGTAGGCAGGAAAGATTTCTACTACCCCGCCCCGGGCCCGGAAGGTCCCCGGCTGAAGATCGAGATCATTCCTCTCGTAGTGGTTAGTGACCAGTCTTGAGAGGAAATCCCTTCGCTCATATCTCTCACCGAGGGAGAAGCGGAAGATGGCATCCTCGTAGGCCTTCCTCCTGCCCAGGCCGTAGATGCATGAAACACTTGCAACGACTATGACGTCCCTCCTCTCGAGAAGGGATTTGGTGGTGGCAAGCCTGAGCTTTTCTATCCTGTCGTTAATGGAGGCGTCCTTCTCTATGTATACGTCCGAGACGGGGACGTAGGCCTCGGGTTGGTAGTAATCGTAATAGCTGACGAAATAGTGAACTGCGTTACCAGGAAAGAACTCCTTGAACTCACTGTACAGCTGGGCTGCCAGGGTCTTGTTGTGAGCGAGTACAAGGGCCGGTCTCTGCAGTCTTTCTATCACGTTCGCCATGGCAAAGGTCTTCCCGCTCCCTGTCACTCCAAGCAGGCACTGGAAACGCTCCCCCCTCCTGAAACCTTCGACAAGACGATCTATGGCTTCTGGCTGATCCCCTGCCGGCGGCCATTCAGAAAAAAGCTTGAAACCTGAAGTTGTATCGCTCAAGGCAGCCTCCATCTTCCAGAATAATAAAGAGAAAAGAGCGCCCGGCCTCAAAGGATCAGACCGAACGCCCGTTACATACAGATGCAGAAGCGGCCGTTCCTTTCAGGGACGTCACAACGCCTTCAGGCTACGGACCCTCCCTCTTCGTCTTCGATCTCCCCGACTGTGGCAACTACTTCTTCCGCTGCTTCCGGGGACCCGACGATACCCTCCTCGAGGAGAGCATCAAGCCTGTCGCCCTCGATCACCTCTTCGACCAGCAGCGTCCTCGCGATCCTGACATGAGCCTCCTGATTCTCATTAAGGATATTGCGGACCCTCTCGTAACAGCCTTCGACTATACTCCTGACCTCCTGGTCTATAGCGTAGGCCACCTCATCGCTATAGTTCCTGTCCTCCATGATGTCCCTTCCCAGGAAGACCTCGTGCTGCTTCCTGCCCAGTGTGACCGGACCCAGCGTGTCACTCATCCCGAACTCTGTCACCATCTGCCTTGCGATCTGGGTCGCTCTTTCCAGGTCGTTCTGGGCTCCGGTAGTAATATCAGAAAAATGGATCTCCTCTGCCACCCTTCCGCCCAGCAGTACGCATATTCTGTTGGTAAGCTCCTTCTTGGACATCAGGAAGCGATCCTCCTCGGGGAGTTGCAGGGTGTAGCCCAGGGCCTTGTGCCCCCTGGGAATGATGGAGATCTTGTGGACGGGGTCACACCCAGGCACCATTTTGGCGACAAGTGCATGTCCCACTTCATGGAACGCGATGATCTCCTTCTCCCGGTCGCTGATAAGTCGGGTCCTTCGCTCCGGTCCCGCCAGGACCCTGTCAATGGCCTCCTCGAACTCTGCCATGGAGATGTTATTCCTTTCTCTCCTCGCGGCGAGCAGGGCAGCTTCGTTCACCAGGTTGGCCAGGTCGGCTCCGACGAAACCGGGGGTTCTCTTGGCCAGCACCTCCAGATCCACGTCCTCCTCCACCTTCATCTCCCTCAGGTGGACCTTGAGGATAGCCTTCCGTCCGTTCCGGTCAGGGCGGTCTACCACAATTTGACGGTCGAAGCGTCCCGGCCTGAGAAGGGCTGGGTCGAGGATATCGGGGCGGTTGGTCGCGGCGATGAGAATGATCCCCGTTGACACGTCGAAACCGTCCATCTCAACCAGGAGCTGGTTCAGGGTCTGTTCCCTCTCGTCGTGCCCTCCTCCTAGACCGGCACCGCGCTGCCTTCCCACAGCATCGATCTCGTCTATGAAAACGATACATGGCTGGTTCTTCCTGGCCTGTTCGAACATGTCCCGGACCCTTGCGGCACCTACGCCTACGAACATTTCAACGAAATCCGAGCCGCTTATGCTGAAGAACGGGACATCGGCTTCGCCCGAGCAGGCCCTGGCGAGAAGGGTCTTACCTGCCCCAGGGGGGCCCAAAAGAAGCACCCCTTTCGGTACCCTGGCCCCTAGCCTGGAAAACCGGTTTGGGTCCCTCAGGTAGTCCACGACCTCCTTGAGCTCCTCCTTGGATTCGTCACAACCGGCCACGTCGGCGAAGGTCACCTTGGGCCTGTTGTCGAGGAAGAGCTTGGCCTTGTTCTTGGCAAAACTCATCACCTTGTTGCTGCCGCCCTGCATGTGATAGAGGATGAATACCCAGGCTCCTATCAGGAGCAGGGTAGGGAACAGGGAGGACATCATCGTTACCCACCAGGGGGATCTTGCCGGAGGCAGGACCTCCACCTGGACACCTTTTTCTGCCAGCTGGGGTGCCAGGTCGCCGATCCCGACCGCGATGGTGCGGAATTTGACCCCTCCCTCCCGGGTACCCTTGATATTGTCGCCCTCTATGGACACCTGTTCCAGTTTCCCTTCCCGGAAATACCCCAGGAAGGTGCTATAGCTTATCAGTTCATGTTCCTCCGGGCTCTGGACCGGTGAAAGGAACATGTTCACCAGGCTCACCACAAGAACGATCATTACAAGGTAAAGCCCGAGGTTCTTAGCCATTCTTCCCAATACTGTCCCACCTCTCGTTCAAAAGAACAGGTACTCCTGGAAAAGGACCTAGTCCCTTTTCTTCAGGGTGTGGATCTCGGGCAGGTTTCTCCATCTCCCGGAATAGTCCAAGCCATAGCCTACCACAAACTCGTCGGGGATTTCGAACCCCTTGAAAGCTATGTCGATCTCGGTCTTTCTCCGAGAAGGCTTGTCAAGCAGGGAACAGATCTCTAGCATCTCCGGCTCTCTTTCCCTGAGGATGCTGACCAGGTAGGAGAGGGTAAGCCCCGTATCTACAATATCCTCGACAATGATCACGTTCCTGCCATTGATATTGATATCCAGGTCCTTGATTATCCGGACAACGCCGCTAGATTCGGTGGAAGGCCCATAGGATGTCACCGCGAGGAAGTCCAGTTCCGTCGTGATGGATACAGGCAGCTCCCTTATCAGGTCGGAAAGGAATACCACTGCTCCCTTCAGTACGCCTATCAGCACCAGGTCCATGTCCCCGTAAGCGGAACCGATATCGAAAGCAAGTTCCCTGACCCTCTCCTGAATGGTCTTTCTCCTTATCAGGACCTCTCCGAGATCAAATCCCATCTTGGATCTCTCCTTTCAATCCGCTTCCTCCGATCCTCGCCCGGAGTTCAAGGGAGGGTCCGACGTTGACAGACGACTGTCTCCTTGCTGGACACAAAGGACATGAAAAAGGGACCCAGACAGTCCCTGAGGTTCTGACCTCTGGCCAGACCCTCTCGGCCCACCAGGGTATCCCTGCCCGAGATGTACCCGGCTCCCCTGCAGATCCGGCGACCTCTACTTCAATTACATCCACCCCGTTCAGCGGGACACGGCAGGCCCGCTCTCCCAGAAAAGGACAGCCGCCTTGGGAAATATTCCACTCAAAGTACCATGCCCCCCAACTGAAGGACCCTCTCTCCCCCTTCAGGGGAAAGGACTCTCCGCAAGGTCCGGGGGAAGAGAAGAGACTTCTTTCAACGAGGGATACCGATCCCCTGGAACCGCATACCTCAAGGTCCCTCTCCCACTGGAATCGCCATCTCCCCTCTCCTCTGCGGATCAGCTCAAGGAGTCTGGAAGTCTTGCTCCTTGAAAGGGGTGCAAGTCCCAGGTCTCTCCCCTCGTATGCCATTATCGACTGTAACGTCTGGTCATCCATTCTCCTCAGAAGTCCAGTGTCCCACGACCTCAATGCGAGGGGTTGATGTCTTCTGCACCAGCAGGCCAGGCTCTTCGACAGTTCCTCCCTCGACGATTCGATCTCGTATGCCTCCGAGGAGAGGCTGATCAGGTGGTCCGCAAAACGCCGGTTCCCCTCTGTGGAAAGTAACGGGAAAATAACATGCCTGATCTTGTTCCTGAAATACCTGGTCTCCAGGTTCGTCTCATCCTCTACCCAGGGGACGGGGATCTCGAGAAGAAGTCCCTGAAGCTGCTCCCTCGAGAGATCGATCACTGGACGGACTATCCCTTCCCTTGTTCTGGGTATCCCTCTTAGCCCCCTGATCCCTGTCCCCCGAAGCAGGTTAAGAAAGACCGTCTCGGCCTGATCGTCGGCATTATGACCCGTTGCGATGAAAGACGCTCCCCGACTGGAAGCCACCCTGTCGAGGAAGGCGTATCTCTCCCTTCTTCCAGCCTCTTCAAGGGTCTCTCCTCTTCCTTTCAGGGAAGGGATATCCCTATGCTCAATGTGACACTCGATATTCCATTCGCGGCAAATTCCTTCCACGAAGACGGCATCCCTCAGGGCGGTCTCCTTCCGGAAGCCATGTTCCAGATGGGCGGCAATGACCTTCCCCCTCCACCTGAAGCAGAGGAGCCACAGGAGGGCCATGGAGTCTATACCTCCTGAGACGGCGGCCACGATCGGCCCTTCGTGGTCCCACCAGCCCTGGTCCCTGCCTGCGATCTCGAAGCTCTTGAAGAGAGACCGGGCTTCATGGCTCCATCCTTCCTTGACGGGGCGGACCTTGTTCAAGATGCCTCCACTCTTTTCAAGAAATGATGCCCCGTTCCCGGGGACAGATGTCTAGCGGGGATCCTTGCTCATCTCCTTGGCCCAACTGTCCTTTAGCGGGACCGTCCTGTTGAACAGGGGTCTTTCCCCTGTATGATCCGGATCGGCGACAAAATAACCCCGCCTTAGGAACTGGAACCGGTCCATGGGAGCCGCCTTTGCAAGGTACGGCTCCACCATGCAGCCAGTGATGACCTCCAGCGATCGAGGGTTCAGGTGATCCTTGTAATCTGTCCCTTCTTCCATATCATCCATATCCCTCAGGGTGAACAAGTGGTCGTACAGTCGGACTTCCGCCTTCACCGCGTGAGGTGCGCTCACCCAGTGGAGGGTCCCCCTGATCCTTCGTCCATCTGGAGCTTCTCCACCCCTGGAACGGGGATCGTATTCACATCTTACCTCGACAACACTGCCGTCGGGGTCTTTCTCAAAACCTTTACATTTTACAATATAGGCATGCTTCAGTCTCACCTCGGACCCCGGTGAAAGCCTGAAGTACTTTTTTGGGGGATCCTCCATGAAATCGTCTCTTTCGATGTAAAGCTCCCTGCTGAAGGGCACCTTTCTGAAGGAAGGGGTTTCTGACTCGGGATTGACGACCACCTCTATCTCCTCACCCGGACCTTCAGGATAGTTCTCTATAACCAGCTTCAAGGGCTTCAGGACTGCCATGGCCCTGGGGGCACTGGCGTTGAGCTCATCCCTGATGCAGTGATGAAGAAGCTCCACGTCCACAAGGCTGTTGGCTCGGGAAACCCCTATCTTCTTACAGAAGGAGCGTATCGATGAAGGTGTGTAGCCCCGCCTTCTCAATCCGCTGATCGTCGGCATCCTGGGGTCGTCCCAGCCTGATACGAACTGCTTAGAGACCAGTTCCAACAGTTTTCTCTTGCTCATCACAGTGTAGGTCAGGTTGAGCCTGGCGAACTCGTACTGCCTTGGCCTGGAAGGGACCGAGACGTTGTCGAGGAACCAGTCGTAAAGGGGGCGGTGATCCTCGAACTCCAATGTGCAGATCGAGTGTGTGATCCCCTCGATGGCATCCTCGTAGCCGTGGGCGAAGTCATACATGGGGTATATGCACCATTTGTTACCGGTCCTGTAATGTGACTGGTGAAGGATCCGGTACATGACAGGATCCCTCATGTTCAGGTTGGGGTGGGCCATATCGATCCTGGCCCTCAGAACACACTCACCTTCGCCAAAGTGCCCTTCCTTCATCTTCCGGAATAGCTCCAGGTTCTCCTCCACGGGTCTGTCCCTGTAGGGCGATCCTACTCCAGGTTCCGTCAGGGTACCACGTGTCTTCCTTATCTCTTCTGCTGTCTGGTGATCAACGTAGGCCTTTCCAGCCCTGATCAGTTCAAGAGCCCATTCATGGAACTGGTCGAAGTAATCCGAGGCAAAACACAGGTTGGCCCAACGGAAACCGAGCCAGGCCACATCCTCCATAATGGATTCAACGTACTCCGTCTCTTCCTTGCTGGGATTCGTATCGTCGAACCTCAGGTTGCACTCCCCGCCGAACTGTTCTGCCAGTCCAAAATTGAGACAGATCGACTTGGCGTGTCCTATGTGAAGATACCCGTTGGGTTCCGGTGGGAACCGTGTCATAACTTTGCTGACCTTTCCGGATACCAGGTCTTCCCTTATTATCTGTTCGATGAAACTGCCTCCACTTTCTGCCTGTTCTTCCCTCATCCTGACGATCACCCTCTTCAGATCGGCGTCTGGTCCCGGATCGGCGAAAACCGTTCCCGGATTCCCGGTATAGATACGATAAACTATAATAACTCAATTTATACCGGGGATGTTCCGACCCGCCCACCCGGGTCGGCCGAAGGGATCCTAAGGGGTACAAAATTGCCCCCGGTTGGAGCCGGGGGCTTTATTGTCTCCGAGTGGTGGCGGTGAGTGGAATCGAACCACTGACACTGCGGGTATGAACCGCATGCTCTAGCCAACTGAGCTACACCGCCTGAAATCTGGTTGCGGGGGCAGGATTTGAACCTGCGACCTTCGGGTTATGAGCCCGACGAGCTTCCTGACTGCTCCACCCCGCGATAACCGATAACCCAACCTTTCATGGTGCCGGGCGCGGGAATCGAACCCGCACGGACTCTCGTCCACAGGATTTTAAGTCCCGTGCGTCTACCTATTCCGCCAGCCCGGCCGGCGGAACTCATTATATGCATCGCCATGTACTGAGTCAAGCCCCGCAGGTCCTTTAAATCCTGCATTTTCACAAGCTCCCCCTGACACTTTCACATCTGCGGAGCCTTGCCCAAAATTGTAAGCAGTGCTAGAATACGCTAAAGTACTTATGGGGAGGGATTTTACATGGCTGAAAAGTGGAAGGATCGTCTGACCGATCAATTATGCGAGGCTATCCTGTCGCTTGAGACCGTCGACGATGTCTACCGATTCCTGGAAGATATCGCTACGATCGGAGAGATCAGGGCCCTCGCACAGAGGCTTGAGGTAGCAAAGCTCTTGAGCGAGGGGTTCACCTACCCCCAGATCGCGCAGCAGACCGGAGCAAGCACCGCAACTATAAGCAGGGTGAAGAAGTTCCTGGAGTACGGGGCCGACGGTTACAAGCTCGTTCTGGAACGCTTCAAGAAAAAGAGCTAGATATCAGCACCCGTTCTTTTGGGGCGCCCCTTTAAGGGGCGCTTTTTCTATCTGAGCAGGCGGCTCAGAAGGCTCTCCCTGGCCCCCATAGCTCCCGTCGGGCACATCTCATGACAGCAGAGGCACTGGACACATCTATTTCGATCGATCAGGGGCCATCCTGCGGAAGGTATTTCTATGGCTTCAACTGGGCAGACCTCCATGCAGATTCCACACCGGATACAGGCACCAATTTCCAGCACCGGCTTCAAGCTTACCAGCTGATGGGCCGCTCCCCGGAGAAAGGGGGGTATCATTCTCACCGCCGAAGGCGCTCTCTTGAAACCCCTGCAGGGCAGTTCCTCCCAACTGGCTCCCCTCAGTTCGATATCATCCCTCTTTCGGGGACCATCGATCCTCCCGGAAGCGACAGATAGAAGAGGGATCGACAGGGGATCGCTGAAACCCATTATCACGGCCTGGACATGATCCAGGGCAAGACCGTTGGGGGAGGCTGCAACCCAGCCTACCTTTCTTGCTCTTCCGTGGGAGGGTCCATAACCCTCCATTCCTTCCACAGCATCCAGGACAAACATATCGGGGACCCTGACGGAAAAGATATCCACGATAGCCTCGGGAAGAAAGTTTCGAGACCTTGCCCCGTGGGCCCTCTTCCGGGTATCGGTATCGGCAGCACCGAACATGTTCTTGATGGCTCCTGTAATCTCTGTCTCCACATGAGTCTTAAGCTTGGAGACACCTATCACGCAGGGAGCCTTAAGAAGATCGGCCGAAAAACGGATCGTTTCCAGTTTACCAGGCTTTGGGGGTCTGACCTCAGCAAAACCACCCCTGGACAGAAGTCCGAACCTGGCGGGGATCTCCCTGCAGATCTCCTCCACCCCGGTCTTCCGGAACAGTTCCGTCTCCTGGTGACGGAAAATATAACCGGGGTTGTCTCCGATCATTACGTCGGGGCATCCTGCCATGATCAGCTCCATTGAGAGGGCTCTCAGGATCTCAGGGTGGGTCGTTACAGCCCTTGAGGGGTCGCTCGGAGCGAGAAGGTTGGCTTTGATGATGACAGGAGCGACCAGGGGAGGGAATGAACCGCAGAGCCGAAGGGCCTCTCTTACCGCAACCTCCACGGCCTCCCTGTCATAAGAGGAGCATGGGACGCAGGAGACAACAAAGGGAGGACACATCAGATCACTGACCTTCCTTCCTGGAAGGGCAACGGTCATTTAGGGGACATTCGCTGCAGAGGGTTTTCCTGGCGGTACATAGATTTCTCCCGTGGGTGATCATGTTCAGGTGGGCCT
Organism: Synergistales bacterium 58_81; assembly: GCA_001509095.1. Taxonomy (GTDB): domain Bacteria; phylum Synergistota; class Synergistia; order Synergistales; family Thermovirgaceae; genus 58-81. Next base: position 31,209 of record LGGV01000002.1, read on the forward strand.
CAAGGTAACGTCTTGGGGGCACAAGCTCCTCCATGAGATCCTGTATCTCTTCCGGGGCCATGGAGGCATCGGCCCAACCCAGCCTTCTGGATACCCTTGCCACATGAGTATCGACGGGGAAGGCTGGCCGGCCCAGATCGAAGAGCAAAACGCAGGCGATGGTCTTTGCGCCGACCCCGGGAGTACCTGCGAGGAATTCACGGATCTTTCCCGTCTCCCACTCGTGCATTGCCTGCAGGGAAAAGGTACCGAAGCTGGAACGGACCCTTTCAAGCAACAGAAGGATCCTCTGGGCCTTGATGTTGGCTATTCCCCCGGACCTGATCGTGTCGGCAATATCCTGCACCCCGGCAGCGGCGACATCACCCCAGGAGGGGAATCGGGCCTTCAGGGAAGCGAAGGCCCTGTCCCGGTTCCTGTCATTGGTGTTCTGTGAGAGTATGGTGAGCACTAGTCCGTCGAGGGGCTCGTCCGAGTAGGGGGAGTGAGCTCTCTCCCCCTGTCTCCAGATCCTATCCAGGTCGTCAAGGCAGGACCTGACAATGGTCCCGGAAGGTCTGGTGAAAACCCTCATTCCCCGGCCCCGCCACCCTGGACATCGTTATCGTCGCTCTGATCATCCTGATCCTCTTCGGGCTCTCTCTTCCCCGCCTTGGAGTTGTTCTTCTGTTTCGAGGCTTTTTCGTACCAACCCTTTAGTTTGGTGTAGACCCTGGAATAGATACTTCCCGGAGTGAATCCGCCCTTCTCTTCCATCTTTCCGGGCTCTGTCCCAGTAAGGATCAAGAGACCCTCATCGATGGAAGAAACGGCCCATATGTTGAATTTCCCCGTCTTTACAGCATCGGATACATCGTGAGCGAGCATCAGGTTCCTTACGTTCTGTTTCGGGATAATGACCCCCTGGTCCCCCGTGAGTCCCCTCACACGACAGTATTCGAAGAAACCTTCTATCTTCTCGTTGACACCTCCAATGGGCTGTATGTTCCCGTGCTGGTCGACCGAACCGGTAACGGCCACACCTTGCTTGAGTGGAACCTCCGCAAGGGCGGACAGGATGCAGTAGAGTTCCGTCGAGGAAGCGCTATCCCCCTCTATTCCCCCGTAGGTCTGCTCGAAAGTGATCCTGGCCGTGAGGGAGAGGGGGAAGTCCCTGGCGAACATCCTTCCCAGGTAGCTGCCAAGGATCAGAAGGCCCTTGTTGTGGATCGGACCTGTCAATTTGACCTCCCTTTCGATGTTGACGATACCCTCGGCACCCATGTAGACGTTGGCAGTGATCCTCACTGGGTGTCCGAACATGTGGTCTCTCATGTCCACCACGGTGAGGCCGTTGATCTGTCCTACCACTTCTCCCTCGGTCAGTATCCTGATCGAATCCTGCTCAAAGGCCCTCCTGATCTTCTCCTCCACGAGGTTCGTCCTGAAGGTCTTCTCCTTCAGAGCCTTCCGGACCTGTTCAGCTCCTACTACATCGAGAGTTGCCTGGGAAGCCCATGCGGAAGACTCGACGACAAGCTCTGCGATCCTGTTGAACTGTGTGGACATCCTTTCGCTGTCCCCCGAAAGTCGTGCGGACCACTCTATCAGCTCCGACACGGCATCGGAAGAAAAGGGAAGGAGATCTTCCTTTTTGGCGTAACCTGCGACGAAACAGGCCATCTGTTTTTCGGTCTCTGGGTCCCTCGGCATATCGGTGTCGAAATCAGCCTTGATCTTGAAAAGTTTCTGAAACTCGGGGTCGTATATCATGAGAAGATGATAGAGGTATCTCGTTCCTATCATTACAACCTTGAGATCGACAGGTATGGCTTCCGGTCTCAGAGAGGAGACGGGTATCACTCCAAGCTGTTCCCCCAGGTTCTCAATGACCAGTTCTCCTGTCCTGAGGACTCTCTTGAGGGCATCCCAGGACATGAAGTTCCGGAGGATCTCTTCGGCCTGCAGGACAAGATAGCCACCGTTGGCCCTGTGGATAACCCCGGAGATGATCTTTCGGAAGTCGGTGGTCAGCATGCCCTGCCGGCTCTCATACTCAACCTTGCCGCAAAGATTGTAGTAGGTGGGGTTGGTCTCCCAGACTACTGGAGCCCCTCCTTCGGGATCGTTGGTCACGAAGATGTTGACCAGGTACCTGGAAAAATCCACATCGGCGCCTTCGTCCCTTGCGGCGGCTATGAACATGTTGAAATTGGAGATAATGTCCTCGGAAAGCGCGTCAAGCCACTCCCCTATCTTGCCTTCTCTGCCGAACTTTTCCCTGGTCTCCTGAAGGTAGGGGGCAATGGCGGCTCGGGATATCTCCGATTCGAGTTCCTTGATCCTCTCTTTCAAGGATTTCTCAAGATCCCTGATCTTCCTGAGAACTTCAAGGGTCCTTTGGGATATTTCCTCGGAGATCTCCTGCAGGGCTTTTTTCTGGTCCTCAGAAAGAGACTCGAAGTCCTCCTGCATCATCTCCTTCATCTCTTCCCTGCCGTTCGATGGGACTTCGGAAGAAGAGGGATCGGGCTCGGTCTCCTGCTCCTGTGCAACGCCCCCCTCAGGCTCTTCGGCCTTGTCGCCTTCATCGGACTTCTCCAGTCCCTTCAGGATCATGGGAATATTCACGAAACCCTGGGGAGTCCTCTTGATAACGAACCCCTTCTCCTTCGCCCAGGTTCTCAGCTCCTCCATGATGCGGTTAACCTGCTCCTGGAAATCCTTCACCAGCTGAGCTTTTGCATCTTCGTACTGGCTGTTCTCAAAGGCCTTGCTGAGAGTGCTCTTAAGCTCTTCAACCAGTTCTTCCAGGTGTGAGGCCAGTTCTTTGGCCTGGCCAGTAGGGAGGTCTATGGCAAGCGGCTCTTCGGGGTTACTGAAGTTGAAGGCATAGATGTAGTCCCTGGGGGCCGGCTCGGAATCTGCCTGGTCCTTTAACCTCTCCAGGGAATAGGTTGTTCGGCCGCTACCATGGTCCCCGACTACGAAAATGTTATAACCGCTGTTCTTGATCCCCATTCCGAAGGTCATTGCCTGCACTGCTCTCTCCTGGCCGATCAGGTCTTCAAGACAGGGGACATCAAGGGTTGTCTCAAAACCCAGCGATCCCGGGTCGGTCCTCTTTCTAAGATGCTCCGCCGGCAAGAGATTATCGATGATCTTCATGGCCTGGTGGCCCCCCTTTCTCCGCTCTCTCAATGATACCACCACCGTATACCCTGTCATTATAATAAAGCACAAGGGACTGCCCCGGGGCCACTCCGCTCACTCCTTCAGGAAAACGACAGGAAAAGTATCGGTCATTTACCTGCTCCAGAATACAGGGGGATGGTCTGCACCGGTAACGGTGGCACCCATCAAGCCTTTCGCCTGTGACGGGTTCCACGTGCCATACGGGGTCGGTGCAAAAAACCTCTTCAACCACGAGATCCTCCTGTCTTCCTACCACGAGTTCATTTAGGGACATCCTCTTTTCCACCACGAACCAGGGACCGCCTGAGAGGGATAGTCCCTTCCTCTGTCCAATGGTGTACCTGTTCAGACCCCTGTGGTGTCCCAGTTCCTCTCCTGAAGTTGTCACGATCCTGCCCGGGATGGATGGACCTGCGTTAAGTTCGATGGCCTCTTCGAGTTTTCTTCCTGGGATGAAACATATATCACTGCTCTCGGCCACGCCTTCGAACAGTGCCGGGAACCGTTCTGCGCAAAACGCCCGCACTTCCCTCTTGGTGATCCCGCCAAGAGGGAAACATGTCTTCCCCAGGATGGACACAGGTATCCTGTAAAGCATGTAGCTCTGGTCCTTCTCTGGATCGACGCCCCTTAACAGGCCGGTGCCTTTGTCGGGGCTTAACGATACCCTTGCATAGTGCCCTGTTGCGACCAATTCCGCTCCAAGATCCCGGGCTGCTGATACAAGTGAGACGAACTTCACCCGTTCGTTGCAGGTCACGCAGGGGTTGGGGGTGAACCCCTTTCTGAGATCATCGAAAAAGGGGTACCGTACCTTACTGTTGAAGAGATTCTCCACATCAAGAGAGAGTAGGCCTATCCCCAGTTCCGAAGCGATCCTTTCTACCCTGTTCTCTTCTTCCCTTGAACAGCGAAAGCGAAGATGGACCCCGATAACTTCGAAACCCCTGTCCAGCATGAGCGCCGCAGCTGCGGCACTGTCCATCCCTCCGCTGATCCCCACCACGGCCTTCATTGCCAGTTCATCCCACCATTCCGTTCCGGAGAACTTTCCTCGCCTGTGCGACCAGAGTGGGGAGAAGGGCGCTGGCAATGACGATACCCCACTCCGTAACCGAAAGAGGAACAATATCCAGCACTTCCTGCATTATGGGAACGTGACTGATGGTGAACTGAAGGAGGGCGGAAAAACCCACACCCGCCAGAAGCCAGGGATTTGCGAAAACCTGCCCAGGATCCCCCAGCAGCGACCGGTTCCTTACGTTGAAGACAAAGAAGAGCTGGGCAAAGACCAGGGTGTGGAAGCATATTTCCGTTGCCCGGGCAGGATCACCGGGGTGAAGGCGGATGGAGAAAGCGTAGGCCGCAAAGACCCCCAGGGATATTACAAGGCCGTAAAAGACTATGTTAGCCATATGCCACCTTGTGAGGATATCCTCCCGTCTTTTCTTGGGGGGTCTTTTCATCACGTCCGGTTCGGCTGGATCCAGAGCAAGGGCAAGGGCCGGGGCCACGTCTGTAACAAGGTTGATCCAGAGTATCTGGAGAGGTAGAAGGATCGACGGCAGGCCCAGTGCAATACCACCCAGGACGGTGATAACCTCGCTCAGATTGCAGCACAGAAGGAAGAGCACCGATTTCCTTATGTTGTCAAAGATCTTCCTTCCCTCTCCGATGGCCGTCACAATAGTTGAAAAACGGTCATCCTGCAGGATAATATCGGAGGCCTCCTTGCTGACCTCCGTCCCCTGGATACCCATGGCTATTCCGACATCGGCCTGCTTGAGAGCCACCGCATCGTTGACGCCGTCACCCGTCATTGCGACTACCTCTCCGGAGGACTGGAGCGATCTTACTATCCTGAGTTTGTGCTCCGGGGCCACCCTTGCAACGACGGCGATCTCCCTTGCCTGTAAAGCGATCGCTCCCTCCTCCATCTCAGCCAGTTCCGAACCGGAAAGGACCTTGCTCCCCCCTTGACCAAGTATTCCGACTTCAGCAGCGATGGACCTCGCAGTAACGAGATGGTCCCCCGTTACCATGATGACATGGATGCCTGCATCGATACAGGACCTTACCGAATCTCTAACCTCCGCTCTGGGCGGGTCGAAGATCCCGGCAACTCCCAGGAAGGAAAGATCCCCCTCATCATCCCCCCAGGCGAAGGCCAGGGTCCTCATTCCCCGTGCCGCCATGGCCTCGATTTTTTCCATCCACTCTCTCCTGTATTCTTCACTGAAGGGGACAAGCCCGTCTTTTGACCAGGCTTTCCTGCACATCTGGAGTATCCTTTCCGGGGCTCCCTTGGCCGCAACCCCATCCCTGTGCCATGTGATCATTCTCATGGTCTGGGAATCAAAGGGCTCTTCCCTGACAATGGGTGCCGCTCTTCTCGTAGCGCCTATGTCGATACCTCTGGAGAGAGCGAACCTGAGCAGAGCAACCTCCATTGGATCTCCTACCTGGGAATTCTCTTCGAGATGGGCCTTGTTGCAAAGGACGGAAACCCTCAGGAGCAGATCCTCACACTCCGGGTGGGCAGGGATCATGGACTTTACGGCCATGTCGTTCATCGTAAGGGTCCCGGTCTTGTCGGTACAGATCACAGTAGTTGAACCCAGAGTCTCCACCGATGCCAGGTTCCTGACTAGGGCGTTTCTCTTCGCCATCCTGTGCACCCCGATGGCGAGGGTCATGGTGGCTACGAAGGGGAGCCCCTCCGGCACGGCCGCGACCGCCAGGGCTATTCCCGTCTCGATCATACGTACGATCCCCCTGCCCTGGAGGATCCCGAGGCCGGTCACCAGGATCGCTATGCCTATGACCATTTTTATCAGGAGAGCACTAAGTCTTGCCAAGCGTTCCTCCAAAGGGGTGGCCGACTTGCTTACCGTAGAGAGCATGGAACTGATCCTGCCTATCTCGGTCCCCATTCCGGTCGCGAAGACCACCGCCCTCCCTGACCCCCTCACCACTGCGGTTCCCGAGAAGAGACAGTTCCTCCTGTCTGCTAGTTCCGCATCCACAGGCAAGATCTCCACTGTCTTGTCGACGGGGAGGGATTCTCCTGTCAGGGCGGCTTCATCGACTCCCAGGTTGTACTGTTCAAAAACACGGGCATCTGCTGGCACAACGTCCCCCGCCTCAAGGAGGATGATATCACCCGGAACAAGACTTGCGGCACTTACGGTCCTGATCACCCCCCCCCGAAGAACTACAGCCGTGGGGGAGATCATCGCCTTGAGAGCCATAAGAGCCTTTTCAGCTCTGAACTCGGTTACGAAACCGATACCTCCGTTGATCAGAATGACCACAAGGATTGCAAAAGCATCGAGGGTCTCCCTCATGACTAGGCTTATCAGTGAAGCTCCTGCCAATAGATAGATCATGGGGGTCATGAACTGCCGAAGCAGGTTCTTCCACCATGGATCAGGTTCTTCAGGGTTGATCTGGTTAGGGCCGTACCGATCTATAAGCTCTTCCACTCTCAGGTCGTCAAGACCTTTTTCAGGGTCGACATCAAGAACTGCAAGGATCTCCTTGGCATCCAGAGCATGGGCTTTGGTCAGGTCCATACGGTTCAATACTCCTTTCCTGTTCGTTGCCGATAGCCCTTACGGCACCTTCACCGCAACAGGGCTTGAGTCTCCGTCGGCTGGGCATTACAATTCCCGGAGACCGGAGGTAAGAATTGATAAGACATGTCAGGCTTCAAGTAACCGGAGTGGTCCAGGGGATCGGGTTCCGCCCCTTCTGCAGCAGGCTTTCAGACGAGATCGGCCTTGGGGGTTCCGTAAGGAACACGACGGCCGGTGTCGTAATTGACCTGTACGGAGACCCCGAAGGGATCGATTCCTACATAGAACGCCTGCAGACGGATTGTCCCACTCTGGGCCACATTCAGTCAATCACAATCGTTCTCGACGAAAGGATCGACGACACCCGCGAAAGGCCCTTTGAGATCCTCGACAGTCACGGTTCGGGAGGGGAACATACCCTCATACCTCCGGACATAGCCACCTGCAGCGACTGTCTTGCGGAGTTGCGGGACCCTACGAACAGGAGATTCCGTTATCCCTTTATTAACTGTACAAACTGTGGCCCCAGATTCACGATCATCGAGGGCCTCCCCTATGACAGGCCTCTCACTTCCATGTCCGGTTTCCCTCTCTGCGGAGAGTGTAGCCTTGAATACTCCGACCCGGACGATCGCCGCTTCCACGCCCAGCCCGTTGCTTGTGAAAAATGCGGCCCCTGTCTCTCCCTCGTCTCCCGTGAGGGCTCCCTGTTGGCACAAGGAGAAGAAGCGCTTCTTGAAGCGATAAGGTCCCTAGCATCGGGAGGCATCGTCGCACTAAAGGGGCTCGGGGGCTTTCACGTTGCGTGCCTCCCCCAAGATCTTCCGATCCTTGAACTTAGAAAGAGGAAGAAGAGACCGGCCAAACCCTTTGCTCTGATGGTAAGGGATGAGAAGGCAGCAGAAGGTATCGTGAAACTCTCCAACTTCTCCAGGCAGATCCTCAACTCCCCCAGGCGGCCCATCGTCATCTGCCCCCGCAGATCGCTTTCGGGGGTATCGGACCACGTGGCACCTTACCAGGACTCCCTCGGGATCATGCTTCCCTATACTCCACTCCACCACCTTATTATGGAGGAGATCCCTCTTCTGGTAATGACCAGCGCCAATCTGAGCGACGAGCCCCTTATCTCGGAAAACGGAGAGGTCATGGAGAAGCTGAAGGGTGTTGCCGACCTCTTCCTCGTTCACGACAGGCGAATTACCATGAAGATAGACGATACGGTGATCGCGCCCTCCGGGAAGCGGACCATCCTGGTCCGTCGAGGGCGCGGGTACGTTCCCCACCCGATAATGACCCAAAGGGATATGCCCAGGGTCCTGGCGGCCGGAGCGGAGATGAGATCCACCTTTTCTCTCGGCAGGGGGAGGATAATATTCCCGGGTCAGTACATCGGGGACTTGAAGCAGCTCGATACTGCCGTCTACTACGAGAAGGCCCTGAGACATTTTATCAGGCTTTTCGGGCTGAGACCCAACCTTCTGGCCGCGGACCTGCACCCCTCCTATGCATGTACCAACATCGCCATAAAAGTGATGGGGAGACCGGAGGACACTCTCCTTGTCCAGCATCATCACGCTCACATGGCGGCATGTCTTGTCGAGAACGGTCACGAAGGAACGGCTCTGGGTATCATCCTCGACGGGACTGGACTGGGGAGTGACAGGAATATCTGGGGGGGGGAGTTCCTCCTCGGCGACATGGGCTCATTCACTCGGGTGGGTCACTTCAGGGAGGCACCCCTCCCAGGCGGTGACAGGGCGGTCCTCGAACCGTGGCGTTTTGCCCTGGCCCTTATGGAGAAAGCCCTGGGTCCAGGTGATGCGGAAAGGCTCGCAAGAGAGCTATGGCCCACCCACAGCCACCTTTTCGGCGACATACTTTCAACCCTGGACCAGGCTCCGGTCACATCCTCCTGCGGACGGCTGTTCGATGCGGTCTCGGCCGTACTGGGGATAAGGGATGTTATCTCTTACGAGGGTCAGGCTGCCATGGAGCTCGAGTCTTCGGCCAGGGGGGGATCCCGGCCAGCCCCCTTCGGGATAAGTGAACAGGACGGAAAGATGGTCCTCGATTGGGAACCTGCTATCCGATGGATCCTGCTGGAAGGCCTCCATCTGGGCGCCGCCAGGACATCATCGGCTTTTCACTTCGGCCTTGCAGAGGCTATCTCAGATATCGCCCTTGAGATCTCCAGAAGAACGGGGGTCAGGGAAACAGTCCTTTCCGGTGGGGTTTGGCAGAACAGAAGGCTGCTCGGCCTGGCGATCCCCCTTCTTAAAAGGAGGGGACTAAGGCCCCTCATCCATCATACCCTGTCACCCAACGACGAATGCATCTCCGTTGGACAGGCGGCGGTGGCTTCCGTCCACTGGGACGGCCGGACCACCAAATAGTCAGTTCAGGTACAGGGCCCGCTAAAGGATCCTGCGCGTTCTGCCGATCGATGGATCACCCCTATTCGAATCTCGGCCCGTAATCTATGCTGCTGATCAGATCGAGTTTCCTGAGGCTGTGGATCGCATCAATGTACCTTATGGTCCCGCTCTTGGAGCGCATGACTATCGAGTTGGTCACGATCCTGTCTCCCTCGTACCTTACCCCCTTGAGCATCTCCCCGTCGGTCACGCCGGTAGCGGCGAAGAAGACGTTGTCAGAGGAGACCAGGTCGTCAAGGGACAGAACGGCGTTGAGGTCCATGCCCAGTTCCCTGCACCTGGCAGCCTCCTCGCTGTTCCTTGGCCACAGCTTGCACTGCATGGTGCCCCCGATGCACTTCAGGGCGCAGGCGCTGATGACGGCCTCGGGCGACCCGCCGATGCCCATCAGGAGATCAATGCCGCTTCCACTCTTGCAGGTCATTAGCGCTCCGGCGATATCACCATCCGATATTAGCCGAATTCTTGACCCTGCTTCTCTGATCTCGGAGATCAGCTGTTCATGCCTGGGTCTGTCCAGAACGACCACTGTCACGTCCTCCACCGCCTTGCCCAGAGCCTTGGCCACCCTGGAGAGGTTTTCGTAGACAGGGGCCTCGATGTCTATCACACCTGCTGCGGAAGGGCCTACCGCTATCTTGTTCATATAGAAGATGTGCTTGGGGTCGAACATGGTGTTCCGTTCAGAAAGGGCGACAACGCTCAAAGCATTGGGCCTCCCGAGAGAGAGCAGCCTGGTACCGTCGATGGGATCGACAGCGATATCCACCTCGGGGGTATTCCCGGTTCCAAGCTTCTCTCCGTTAAAGAGCATGGGAGCCTTGTCCTTTTCTCCTTCCCCGATAATGATCGTGCCGTCCATCTCTATGGTGTTTAGCATGTATCGCATGCCGTTGACAGCAGCTTTATCCGAGGCATTGCGGTCGCCCCTTCCCATCCAGCGCCCGGCAGCCATTGCTGCTGCTTCTGTCGCTCTGACCAGTTCAAGGGCCATATTTCTTTCTGGCTTGTTCATTCATACCTCTCCTTTCTCGTCGCTTTTTCCTTCGTGCAGGGAAGGTTCTTCACAGGGAACCTCTCGAAGATCCCGTCGATGAACCGGAGATAGTATTCTATGTCAAAGAGGGAACGCAACTCCTCCTCCTGGAAGGCATCCGCGATGCGTGGGTCATCCTCCAGCACTTCCAGAAAAGGTCTGTCCTCGTCCCAGCACTGCATGGCCGCTCCCTGAACAATAGCATAGGCATCCTCCCTGGAGAAGCCCTTCTCCACCAGCCCCAAAAGAACCCGCTGGCTGAAAACAAGCCCTTTCGAGAGGTCAAGATTCCTTTTCATCACTTCATCCAGGACGGTCATCCCCTCCACTACCTCCCGGGTCTTCTTCAGCATGTAATGGCACAGGTTGAACGCGTCCGGCCATATGACCCTTTCAACGGAGGAGTGGCTGATATCCCTCTCATGCCAGAGAGGGATGTTCTCAAGGGATGCAAGGGAGTAGCTCCTGAGCAGTCTCGCCATTCCACAGATCCTCTCACACACCACGGGGTTCTTTTTGTGAGGCATGGCAGATGAACCCTTCTGTCCACTTGAGAACGGCTCAAGGACTTCAAGGACCTCTGTCCTCTGGAGGTGCCGTATCTCCTGGGCGATCCTTTCGAGCCCTGACCCCAGGATGGCGACGGCGCATACGACCTGGGCGTGGCGGTCCCGCTGAAGGATCTGGGTTGACACCCTTGCCCGGGTCAACCCCAGGAGATCGCATACCCTCTCCTCGATCATCGGGGGACAGTGCGCATAGGTCCCGACGGCTCCCGAGATCTTCCCCACCCCTGCCACTTCCATTGCAGCAAAAAGGCGGTCCCGGTCTCTGCAAAGTTCTTCGTACCAGTTAAGAAGCTTGAACCCGAAAGAAATGGGCTCCGCGTGGACCCCGTGGGTCCTTCCGATGCAGGGCGTGAGCCTGTATCTGGCAGCCATTGAAAGGATCTCCCCGGAGAGCATCTCCAGTTCATTCAGGATCAACCTGATCGACCTGACCAAAAGAAGCGAGGTGGAAGTGTCTATCACGTCACTGCTGGTCAGTCCGAGGTGGATATACCTTCCGTCGGAGCCGACCTTCTCCGCCACGGAGGAGACAAATGCTATCATGTCGTGATGGACGGTGTCCTCGATCACCCTTATCCTCTCCATGTCGATATCGGCCCTGTCGAGGATGTTCCTGAGCGCTCCCTCGGGGATCACGCCCTCCTCCGCCCAGGCCCTGCATGCGGCCAATTCGACTTCAAGCCAGGTCCTGAACCGGTTCTCCTGTGACCAGAGATTCTCCATTTCGTCGGTGCAGTACCTTTCGATCAAGGAATCCAACTCCCCCCGAGAGAAGATGTCCAGCTGAGCCAGTCGGTCCTTGCTTCATCCAGGAACCTATCGTACACCCCACTGGAGAAATCAGGGAAGGTGCAGTCGAAAGGGACCCATCTCTTTCTCATATAACGCATCGTTACCTCCGCAAAGATCCCGTCCCGGAGATATATCCTGTGAGCGTGGTCTTTTGTTGAAGCAAGGACAAGGCGCGAACCGTTAACGTAACCGGGATCAATATTCACCCTGCGATCACTTCCGCTCATCCTTTCGACGGAGCAGGCGAAAAGTTTCCAGTCCGGAATATCGCCGGCCCCTGAAAGACCATGAAAGGACAGAAAGGTCCTGAACAGGACCGGCGAAATACTCTTGTAATAATCGGTATGGTCGAAGGGAAGGGTCTCGCTGCGCCTTACGACGGGACCCCATTCCCTTGAAAGGACGTCTGTTGTCCAGTCAAGCCAGCCAAGGTCAGGATGCAGTACTCCTGTGATCCTGACTACGGCAGGTTGCATCCTCTCAGACCTCCCTCTCGCTGCTCTCCAGGAGAGCGCCTACGAACTCCTCCGGCCTGAAGAGGACCATGTCTTCCATCGCCTCTCCAATACCGACGTAGCGGACAGGGACCCCAAGCTGATGACCGGCTGAGAGGATCACTCCTCCCTTTGCGGTATGGTCGTATTTCGTCACTATCAAGCCGGAGATCGGGACAGCCTTTCCGAAAGCCTCGACCTGCCTCAGACCGTTCTGTCCCGAGACGGCGTCTATTACCAGGAGAGTTTCCCTCTGCCACCCTTCACAATTCTTTTCAATGATCCGGTCTATCTTGGACATCTCCTCCATCAGGTTGCTGCGGTTATGAAGCCTTCCTGCAGTGTCTACGATCAGGCAGTCGTACCCTCCTGCCTCCACGGCCTTTATGGCGTCGAACACCACAGCCCCGGGGTCTCCTCCTGGGGCATGGGCAACCACCCGCACACCTGCTCTATCGCCCCAGATCCTGAGCTGTTCCACAGCCCCGGCGCGGAAGGTGTCGGCGGCGGCCAGGATCGCTTTCCTGCCCTCCTGCCCTATCTTCCAGGAAAGTTTTGCCGCTGTGGTCGTTTTTCCGCTTCCATTGACCCCGACAAGCAGGACTACTGTCGGAGAGGATGAAAAACGGATGGGCTGACCTGTTCCCTCCACCTCCAAGACCATTTCGCATAGAACAGAGGAGAGCATTTGAAGGATATCTCTGTCCGAGCTTCCTCTGGAGACCCGGGAGCGAAGGGATCCGATGATCCTCTCCGTCATGTCAACCCCTACGTCACCGGTAATAAGCACTTCTTCAAGGGATTCCCACAGGGATTCATCTATGGAACCTCTGGAGAAGAGGGATGAAATACCCCATCTCTTCTTCACCGAATCGATACGTTCGCTCAGTCTGTTCAACAAAACCGTGCCACCTCCCGCGATCAGGCCTGTCATTTACCGCTTCCGCTATCTCCGGCCTTGGGGGGCCTCGGTCTGCGACGCCTGCTCCGTCTCCTGTCGTTACTCGTGGCAGGCTGGGAAGAAGGTCCCTTCTTGTCCTCGGCCCCTTGCTTTCCAGCGTCTTTGGACTGAACCTCCTGATCATTCTTCTTCCCACCATTCCCACCATCTGGGCTTTTCTTCTTTCTCCTCCTGCGGTGAGGGGCCTTTACTGCTTCAGGAACCGAAGGCCTTTCCCCTTGTCGACCCTCCCTTTGAACATCAACTGGCTGTACCGTTCCATCACCGGCCTTATCGTCACACTCTTCAGGGACACTGTCGGGGATGCCAGCCTCGAAGAGGTTCTCGGTAAGAGGCGACGCCAGGTCCGCCTTCTCTTCCCAGATCTCGCCTCTTGTCACCTTTTCCCGGAATTCCTGGAAATCATCGACATCTATAAGCATCTCCCCGCTCCCGGGCGATGTGACCCTGACCCTTCTTGCTACCACATCGATCCCCGAGACCACGTAGTTGACAGAGGGGGACTTTATCTTTGAACCGGGACTGGGAAGGTTCTTCCAGATCTCGCGGTAGGTGTCGTGCTCATACCCCATGCAGCACATTAAACGTCCGCATATTCCAGATATCTTGGTCGGGTTAAGGGCCAGGTTCTGTTCCTTGACCATCCTTATGCAAATCGGCGCAAAACGGTTAAGCCAATAGCTGCAACAGCATGGCATCCCACAAGGCGACATGCCCTTCACTACCTTTGATTCATCCCTTACCCCGATCTGGCGGAGTTCTATCCTGGTCTTGAACTCCTTTGCCAGGTCCCGGACATAGGCCCTGAAATCCACTCTCTGTTCCGCCGTGAAATAGAAAAAGAGCTTTTTCCGGTCCAGAAGGTACTCGACATCGACCAGCTTCATCTCCAGATCGTGAGCCTTCAGAAGCTCCCTCCCCTTCACCAGAACGCGGATCTCCTCTTCCTCCTGTAAGATCCTTTCCTGTCTATCCTCGGGAGTCAGCACCCGAACGAACTTTACATCCTGGAACGCAGGTTCCCCTCCCCTGGGTGCACCATCCGCCCCGTTCATGGAGAGGTCTGTCCGATAGGATTCAGCCTGCTCGTCGGTTATGGGCCCTGCAACGGCACCAATCTCATCGCCTCTCGCCGAAGATACTATTATCTCCATGCCCTTTGCCAGATCTGCCCCGTCATCGCGGATCAGCCCGAGGTAGCGCGGTTTACCAAATATCACCAAGCAGCTTTTCAAATTGCACCTCTCCTTCAAGACATGCCAAGGCCAGGTCCTGTATCATCGGAGTTGTCAGCTTCCCCTTCTCCGCCAGGATACGGACATTATCCAGGTCAGAGGCCCTTGGATGATCTCCCTTTGAAAGGAAATATTCTACCCAGCCATTTATCTCGACTGCAAGGGCCTTCGGCTCTGCCTTCCTAGTCTTACCGACCCATTTCACAAATTCAATTGTTCCTGAGGGGACAGGCTGCCCCGTCTCTGTTGAAGACCCACACTCCCGATACTGAAAGATTCGCACCCTGCTTCTGAGGGTGGGTATCATCACGTTCTCCTCCAGCAACAGAAGGAGGGCTCCCGTCGTAGGGGTTTCCTCTGCGATCTTCAGGAGACTGTTCGCAGCGGGGAGAGAGAGCCTGTGTGCGGAGTGTATGACCGCAACCCTCTTTCTGGAGCAGAAGGGTTTCAGTGAGAGTTCCTCCCAGAGCCTCCTGCAATCCTCTATCCCCGGAGGGTTTTCGGGTTTCCCGAAAAAGAGCATGTCGGGATGTCCCTTTCCCGACCATCCGCTGCAGGCCTGGCAGACCCCGCACCCGGTGCCGGAGAAGCACATGATATTCCTTGCGCAGGCCAGGGCGAAGTCGTCATGCATAGAAAGGGGCATGACCCCCGCTACAGGAATGCGCGCTCCGTCAGAACCGGCCGTTGAGGAGACCCTCCCGATAAAGGCCTGAACAGCCTCCTTCATTGGAAGTCCTGCTTCGATCTCTCCAGGGCCCTCCCCTTGTCCTTTGATATCCCTCACGATATCCCTCTACTCTCCTTCAGCATGCCCAGGATCTTTGTGACCACAGTCCTGTTGAGATGATCGAGCTTTGCGGTACCATCAAGCCTTATGAATCTTTCCGGCTCCTCGCTGCATATGGTCTCGTAGCCAAGCCTGATCCGTTCAAGAAGGGCACCGTCCTTTTCGAACCTGTCAGGAACACCCTTCCTTGCGACTATGCGTCCGATAGCTTCAGCGACCGGAACATCGAACCAGAACGTGATATCAGGCCTCGGGAAACCAGCCCGTGCATTGATCTCCTCCAGGATCTCCCGGGGGAAGCCCTTGCCGAACACCTGGTAGGCAAGGGTCGAGTCTGAGAACCTCTCGCAAAGGACCAGCTTCCCCGACGTCAGACCAGGCCCTATGACCCTTTCCACGTGCTCGGCCCTGTCAGCAAGGAACAGTAGCGTCTCTGTAAAGACGCTTTTAAGGTCCCCCCTGAGAATGGTGGACCTTATTGTCTCTCCGCCGGCCCAGCCGCCTGGCTCGAAAGTCCTGACCAGCCGGCCCTCTCCCAGCTCTTCGATCAGACAGCGAAAGGAAGATTCTGCCTGGGTGCTCTTCCCTGACCCGTCTATACCCTCGAAGGTGATAAAAAGGCCCCGGGGTGCTGTAACGCTATCAGAACCGGTAGAAGATACCGACCGATCCGGCACTGTCGTCGTTCCTTTCGAGGTATCGATAGAAGACCCCCCACCTTTCATTGAAACCGTACCTTCCCTCCAGAGACCAGCTTCCCCTATCTTCGTTCCACCACTGGGCGGCAATTGACAGGGGGCTTTGAACCCCGGCAGGGTGGAAAACCAGGCCTGCCCCTGGGTAACCACGCACGGCTCCACCCCAGAACCTCCAGGTCTCTCCCGAAAGACCCAGGGCGGCCGTCAGACCATGATCGCCGCCAATATCCTCGGCCCCCAAGAGAAAACCCATTCTTCTGGAGCGTCTTCCTATCCAGAGCGAGATATCCCCCAAAGGGTCGTTTTCGAATTTTCCTGAAAGACCTCCATGGAGGCCGATCCTTCCCTCGAAAGTCAGATCTTCAATATCGGAGATGATCCGGTCGGCCTTTCCCACCATTTCCCTTACTTCGCGGATCCGGGAGGGAGATTCTCCGCTCCGGTCGAAAAGGGCTTCCTCGACCTTCCTTGACAACTCCTCAACACTGCTGGCCGCTTCCTTGATATTGACCACCATCTGCCGAAGGTCCTTTCCCGAGGTTCCTCCCTCGTCGAACTGGTCGACCACGGCTTTCAGATTCTCAAGGATCAAAGAGAGATTATCCAGCGATTCCGAGAGGGCTCTTTTGTTCTCCTGGACAACGGAATCGATGCTATCGGTAAGGCCCGCCAGGGAATCGCCTGCCCTCTTCACCTGGTCCCTGGCCTCCCTGGAAAAATCCTGGAAATCCCCTGCGGCATCGGAAAGTTTTGCCAGGAAGGAGTTTATGTTGGAAAAGGTAGCCTGAACGCCGCCAAGACTGGTCTTGATATCGGTCATGATCTCGTCGAGAGCAGGCGGGGTCGTACCCGATACGACATCCCCTTCGGAAATGTTCTCAAGAGAAGCGCCCCGGTCCACCTTGACCCTTGGTTCACCCAGGAGCCCTCCGGTGTCTATGATAAAACGGCTGTCGGAGGGAACGACAACATGGTCTCTTACAGTAACCTTTACCAGGACTCCCTCCTTCAACAACTCAATACCGTCCACCTTTCCAGATTCGACCCCTGAGACGAGGACGGGCGCTCCTGTATCGAGGCCCATGGCATCGGGGAAGACAATGCCGAAGGAGTATCCGTACTGGCGGAAACGCGCCCCTCCGCTGACGAAGACCAGGGCACCGAGAAAGACAATGGCCAAGAAGACCACAAGACCGACTCTCATCTCTCTGCTCACAGCTTTCTGACTCCCGTCCTCCTTACGGATACCATCCCTTCGGCGAACTTTTTAACCACGGGATGGTCGGTCCTCCCCCACTCATCGGGGCTACCCCTCCAGGTGATCCTGCCTTCGTGCATCAGCAAAAGGCTGTCCCCGATACCGAGAGCGGAGGTAATATCGTGTGTAACTACAAGCACGCTGAACCCGAACTTCCTGCAGAGCTCTACTACCAGCTGGTCAATATGACGGGCCGTAGTGGGGTCGAGGCCTGTAGTAGGTTCGTCAAGGAGAAGTAGTGAGGGGCTGTGGACCAGGGACCTTGCGATGGCGACCCTCTTTCTCATCCCCCCTGAAAGCTCCGAAGGGTACTTCTCCCTCACATCCCCCAGTTCAACGTGTTCAAGCATGTCCAGAACCATCTCTGAGATCGAGTCCGGGTCTTCTATGCCCCTGCAGTACCTGAGGGGGAAAGCGATATTCTGACCCACCGACATGGAATCGAAGAGCGCCCCACCCTGAAAGACAACTCCCAACTCCTTTCGAATGCCTATGAGGTCTGTCTCGTCGGTCTCCGGTCCGACCGTCTTGCCGAGGAGTTCAATACTGCCTTTCGCCGGTCTCAGGAGACCCGAAGCCACCTTCAGCGTAGTTGTCTTGCCGCACCCCGAGGGCCCCATAAGGCAGGTGATCTCACGGGCCAAAAGGGTCATTCCCACGTCGCTTATGACTTCCCTTCCGTCAAATGAAACCGACACCCCCTGCATCTTCATCACCGGGTCCATGATCTCACCCCTTGATGCCGCCAAAGAGAATGGTGGAGAGGATGTAATTGAAGACCAGTATTAGCATATTACCCCAAACTACCGCCTTCGTCGTCGCTGTTCCGACGCCTCTTGCTCCCTGACCAGCCATGAACCCTTGTCCGCAGGAGGAGAGGGTTATCAGTACACCGAAAACGGCGGCTTTAAGGAGCCCGCCGTAGACATCGGAGGGAGCGAGAAGAGCCTCCACGGAACGCCTGAAAAGGTGGGCGTTCACCCCATGAGCTGTAACGTAGAGGAAACCCCCGCCGATCCCGATGACAAAGGAGAAGAGCGTAAGGATGGGCAACATGACGAGCCCTGCCAGAAGTCTCGGAACCCCGACGAAAACGTGGGGGTCGAGACCGAAGGTCCTGAGGGCGTCGATCTGCTCCGTCACCTTCATTGATCCGATCTCGGCCGCCATGGCCGCTCCGATCCTGCCACTTACCACCAACCCAGTAAGGACCGGAGACATCTCCCTCACCATGCTCAGGGCGATCACTCCTCCGATATAGCCGGTGGCACCGAAGCGAACGAACTGGTCCAGGGTCTGGACGGCAAGGACCATCCCGGTGAACGCGCTTGTTATCGAAACCACCAGCACCGATCCCACGCCCACCCTTTCGAGTTGCTCGAAAAGGTCCTCTTTGCTCCAGGTCCCTGTGAACACACCAGAAAATGCCCTCAGGCCCACAATGGAAAAGAAACCCAAGGTGGAGAAAAGCTCTATGGCCTGCCTCCCGATCCAAGAGAGAAAGTTCAAACTTACCCCCCTATTCAGGGACCACCCTGATCATCCTCCGAAGAAGACCGTCAACATAATAATTGGAACGGTAGCTCTTGAACGATCCTTCCCTGATCTTTTCCTCCTTTATCTGGCTGCGGAGTTTTCTCTGGGACTCCTCCTCAGCCTCCAGAGAGGAAGGATCCTCCCTAAGCGGCCCGAAACTCCTTACTTCGGCCACGACTTCATCGTTGGTCTCCATGGCCGAGAATTCCTTCAGCAGTTCATCGAGACTCCTGATGGTCCTCCAGCCCATGAGGATCGATCCCTGATCCGGTTCCTCGATACCCCCCCCACGGACGACCACTTCACATATACCCTGGGCATCCCCTGGCGCATTGAGGGTCATCTTGTGGACCACCGGCTCCTTTCTGTAGGGGCGAAGGGTGATATCCACGTCGAAGCTGCCCCCGGGAGGAACCATATTGCGAGAGAGAGAAACGTCTTCAATAAGGACCACCCTGGGATCGGCCGTTGCCTCAATATCGATATGCACTCCGAAGGGAGTTATCTCGAAGAACGGGTTTAGGGAGACAGCGTTGACCAGGTCGGTGAACTCCGAGATCATTGACTTTGCCAGGTCCGTGGTGGAGAAGAACATATTTGTCCTCTGCCATCCTTCGACAAGCCCCCCCCCCTCGATCTTCAGGCTTATCTTGGCGCTCCCCTCACCTATCCTGCCCCAGACGTTATCCACAAGGCCCGTTACCATTTCAGGGATGACCTTGGTCATCATGAAGGGATCACTAGCGGTCTTGAACCTCTTGAAGGTCTCCTTACCGGAATCTACGTCCCGGAAATTGAGGGAGATGTCCATGACCGGTGCGAATCGTCCTGTGAATCCACCTATGGCCTGGGGACGATCCTGGGTCACTATCCCCACTATGGAGGTCGGCGTTCCGAGCTTGAAGGGCGTATCCAGGCTTGGCACAACCTGGTGTATCCAGGCCCTGGCCAGGGGGAAGGCCACAGCCCCCCGGTTGGCGAAGGGGTGTGCGAAGGCGAGGAAGCGGCCATCCTTCGATATCGCCGTAAGGGTACCCGTAGCAGCAAGGGAGACATCCCCCCAGGCAACAAGGACACTTACCGCCTCACCAGGCCTGAGGACAGGCTCATACTCGACGGGAAGGGACAGGTCTCCACCTCCTCCTGGAAGGAGGATCACAGGGTGTCCCATCATCTCCTCGATCCTTTTAGCACTCCTGGGGCTGTAACCGCTGCCGATCAGTGGAGCTGAAAGTTCTTTCGCTTCCTTTCCCGTCTCAGTTCCAGGCTGGTGGACTGAAACCGTCGCAGATAGCCTCACGTCCCCAGAGGAAGGATCTTCGAGCTTCAGCTCCGGAGGGTTCAAGGATGGGACCCTGTCCGGCCAGCTCCAGATCTCTACCATATCCTCTATGGGGGTCACCAGCCCCATCTGGTGTTCGCTGAAACTCCACCCGTAGCCGATAGCCCCTATCAGCTTGCCTTCGATGAAGACGGGGCTGCCGCTCATTCCTGCAGCTATGCCACCGGTATGTTCTATCACGGGACCTGAAGCCCTGACCAGGATCAGGTTGCGGGGGCTCCTGGCGGAGGGCAGGACACTGAGCACCGTAACAGGGAAAGAAACTACCTCGTTACCCTTGACGACAGTGTAGGCAACTCCTTTCGCCCCCTCCTTGAGGGATCCTGGAGGAAGGGTGCCCCCAGGAACGGAAAAGCCCGAAGGGCAGGCGGAGCCTGCGAAAAAGAGGTTAAAAACCAGCACAAGCAGGATGAGCGTCTTCCTTGACATCGACATACCTCCGAGAATTGATTACTTTCCGTGCTTCCTGAACCGGAGAAAGGCAAGGATGAATTCATCGATGTCGCCGTCAAGAACTGCCTGAACACTGCCTTTTTCCAGGTTTGTGCGGTGATCCTTCACCAATGTGTATGGGTGTAGGACATAGGACCTTATCTGGCTGCCCCAGCCGATCTCCTTCTTCTCTCCCTGAATGGCATTGATCTGCTCCTGTCTCTCCTGCAGCATTCTTTCGTAAAGGCGTCCCCTGAGTACCTGCATGGCGCTGTGGCGGTTCATATGCTGTGAGCGCTCGTTCTGGCAGCTTACGACGATACCTGTTGGCAGATGGGTGATCCTTACCGCCGAATCGGTCATGTTCACATGCTGTCCCCCGGCCCCCCCCGACCGGTAGGTATCGATCTTGAGATCCTCAGGGTCGATCTCGATCTCCACGTCATCTGGCAGCTCCGGTGAAACATTAAGAGAGGCGAAGCTTGTATGCCTCCTCTTGGCCGTGTCGAAGGGGGATATCCTTACCAGCCTGTGGACCCCCCTTTCGGTCTTCAGATAACCGTAAGCATATTCCCCTGCCACATGGATCGTTGCCGACTTGATCCCCGCCTCCTCGTCCTCTATCATCTCCAGGATCCGCGTTCTGAAACCCTTCTTCTCGGCCCATCGAAGGTACATCCTGAGGAGCATCTCGGCCCAGTCCTGTGAATCGTGGCCTCCTGCACCGGGGTGAATGCTCAGGATCGCGTTGGATTCATCGTACTCCTCGTCGAAGAGGAAAAGAAGCTGAAGGTCGTGGATCCTCTTCTCCAAAAGAGATGCTCGTTCGTGGAACTCTCTTTCGAGCTCAGGATCTTCCCCGGCATTGAGGAGGTCGACCATGGTCTGAAGTTCATCCACCTCCATAGAGATATATCTCCAGGAATCCAGCTTTGACTGCAGACGAGCCAGCTCCTTCGTTACGGACTGGGGATCCTCACCGGTCCAGAAGTCAGGATCGGATGTGACCTCCGTCAATCTTTCGATCCCGGCTGACAGTTCGGCCGGGTCAAAGGCTGTCCTTCAACTCGGAAGCAAGCGAGTGAAGTCCCTCCATTACCGTGTTCATGGACATCTGAGCCATGTCGATCCCCTCCAAATGTCATCATCGCCCGGAAGTGTTATCATCTATAGTTACAGGCATTTCATTATATCATCACGTGAACCTCAACGAGGGGGCAAGACTCAAGCCTATGGATCCCGTTCTTAACACTAAGGTGTCGGTTCTGAAAGAGCTGATCGATGCCGGAGGACAGACAGTCTCGGGTGGAGCTATATGCCGATCCCTGGGCCTTTCCCGGCAGTCTGTGTGGAAGGCCGTCAAGGCCCTCCGGGAAGATGGATACGCCATCAGTTCCGTCCCGGTAAAGGGTTACAGGTTCGTATCTTCACCGGCCAACGACCTGGAACCCTCCTGGATAGAGGCTGCTCTCTTCGACTGCCCATGGGGGCACCCTGTACTCTACTGGAAGAGCCTGGACTCTACCCAGACGCAGGCAAAAGACCTTGCACGGAAGGGAGCCAGGGAAGGACTTGTCGTAACTACCGATTACCAGGCCTCCGGGAGGGGAAGACTTGGCAGAAAGTGGGTCTCGGCATCAGAGGGCGGGATCTATTTCTCCGTTGTTATCCGCCCGGCACTGCCCCCCGAGTCCATCCAGGTCCTGAGCCTTGTGTCGGCCATGTCGGTCCAGGATGCGATACTGAACATCTGTGGAGTGAAGTGTCAGCTTAAATGGCCTAACGACATCCTCTGGGATGGAGCAAAGCTTTGCGGGATCCTTACCGAAGTATCCAGTGAACCGGGTCTGGTCCATTTCGCGGTCACAGGGATCGGGATCAACGCCAACTCCAGTGAAATGCCTCTCGGGGACGGGGCTGAAGCCATATCCCTCTCCTCCATTATCGGCAGGAGAGTTCACAGGGGAGAGATCGTCGCCGGCGTCATCCGGGCCCTGAACAGGGCCGTAAGGGAACTGGAGTCGGACAAGGGGGTCGGGAAGGCACTGGCCGAATATTCCTCAAGGTGTGACACCCTGGGTAGAAAGGTCCGTGTCGTCTTTGACGGAGGGGAGATAAACGGCGAGGCGGTCGCCGTTGGGGAAAAGGGCGAGATCATTGTCAGGACCGGTAACGGGACCCGTTCCTTCACCTCCGCAGACGTGAAACACCTCAGATCCTTTGACTGAACTCTCAGGGATGCCTCCTTAGAAAGTCCCAGATCCTAAGGTACTGGTCATAAAGAAAGAGGATGAAGTCCCCCTCCATCCTTGGAGCGGGAAGCTCTATGGATCTGGAGTTCTCCTCGAGCCTTTCCCTTACCACGTCTGGTGTCCATGGGTCCACTACAATTATCCAGCCCTGTCTTCTCGCTTCACCAAGGGCGGTATCGAGGACATCCATGGCTT
>LGGV01000104.1 GCA_001509095.1 Synergistales bacterium 58_81
TGCTTCTCCCGCTTACTCTCCTGCCTATATAACTCTGTCAAGGTGCATGAAAAACGCCGCTTTAGGCTTCGCCTTCCACGGCGCGCAAGGGGTATAATAACCGCCCTCAGGACGTAAGTCAAGGACTTGTTTTCAGCCCGTGAATCGTGAATCGTACCCTTCATCCGCCGGCCGGCGGATCCTGGCACCTTGCGAGTCGTAAATGGCAAAAATCCAGAGGCGTGAACAGTGAACGGTAAACGGTGAACGGTAAAACCAGGCAAGGCACAATATATGAACCAGAACGACCATGGAATTACAAAAACCATGAAAAAATATAAGGGCCGGAAGCGTAAAAGCTTCCGGCCCTTTTTTGTTGTGATGCCATAGGCTGGTTTCAGGTTTTGAACTGGTTTTTGAACTAACCGTTCACCGTTCACTGTTCACTGATTACCGTTCACGATTCACTATTTACGATTCCCGATTTATCGTATCTTCCGTTCACCGTTCACCGTTCACCGTTCACCGTTTACCGTTCACGGTTCACGACTTACGATTCGCGATTCACGAGTTTCGCATCACGCCCCTTACCTTCTCCAGCGCCCTGCTGAATGACTGGTAGGTCTCCTCTCCGAAGAGGTAGAAGACGATCTCGCGCAAGGATGTGTCGGTCTCCTCCTGGAGATAGAGAAACACCTCGTCTATCATGGCATACCGCGGCGTGTATCACGTACCTGGCTTTCAGTGCCCCGGCATCTGTGACGACGGCTTCCCCCGGCTCAATGGGCGCTTTGCCCATTGCCTCTCTTTCGATGGATTCGCCGCCGAGTCTCTTGATGGCACCAGCCACTCCTGAGCCCATCCAGAGGCTGGAGTTTGCGGCATTGACTATCGCTTCTCCCTCAAAAGCAGTGATATCCCCCTTGCGGAGCCGGATGACCGTTCGGCCGACGGTTCGCTCGGATACCATGTTCTCTCCTCCCGGTCCGTCCCCCTCTCCATCGATCAGCAGACGGGGTAACGGAATTCCCTTTCCTTACTAGTATATGACAAAGGAGCCCTTCCATGGGTAAGCAGCGAACCGTAGCTCCCGTCTCCTCCTTGATGATCTTCTCCTCTTCCCGGCCTCCGGCGAAGAAAGCTTCCACGAATCCTCCCCTGGCAGCGAATACCTCTTTGAAGCCTTCAAAGTCGCCGACCCTGAAGGTGTTCTTCTTCCGGAACTCAAGGGCCTTGAAGTAGAGATCGTTCTGGATATCATCCAGGACCCTGGGCACCCTTTCTTCAACTTCCTCCCAGGGGATGTCGAAGCGTTCTCCACTATCCCTCCGAACAGCCTGGAAAACCCCTCTCTCAAACTCCTTCTCCCCCAGCTCCAGGCGAAGGGGTATCCCCTTCTGGATGTTCGCGAAGAAGCGGTCCCCTGGCCTCATGTGGAAAGCGGTATCGATTTTGACGGACCTCTTGCCAAGAACGGCATTGAGCTTCTCCTGCGCATCCCTGGCCCTTGGGAGAAGATCGCTTTCCAGAAAAGGCTCATCGGGGCTGATGGGTATGATCACGGTCTTTACCGGAGCTACTCTTGGAGGTATCACCAAACCGTCGTCGTCGGAGTGGGTCATCACTATGGCACCTATCAGCCTGGTCGAGACGCCCCAGCTGGTAGTCCAGGCGAAATCCAGCTCGCCGTCACTGTTCTGGAAGGAGATGTCGAAGGCCCTGGCGAAGTTCTGCCCCAGGAAGTGGCTTGTCCCCGCCTGCAGGGCCTTCCTGTCGCTCATCATGGCCTCGCAGGAGTAGGTGTTGTCTGCCCCCGGGAATCTCTCCCCTTCGGACTTCTCGCCTACAAGAACGGGGAGTGCCAGGACGTTCTCCATGATGTCCCGGTATACTCCCAGCATCTTGAGGGTCTCCTCCACGGCCTCCTCCCTGGTGGCGTGGGCTGTGTGCCCCTCCTGCCAGAGAAATTCGGAGGTCCTCAAGAAGAGCCTGGATCTTTTCTCCCACCTCATGACGTTGCACCACTGGTTGATCAGGATCGGCAGGTCCCTCCAGGACTGGACCCACTTGCTGTACATGTGACCGATCACCGTCTCGGAGGTAGGGCGGACAACAAGAGGCTCTTCCAGCTTTTCGCCTCCGGCGTGGGTCACCACGGCACACTCCGGGGCAAAGCCCTCTACATGCTCGGCTTCCTTTTCCAGGAAGGACATCGGGATGAGAAGCGGGAAATAGGCGTTGACATGGCCCGTATCCTTGAAGGCCTCGTCGAAGTGCCTCTGGATCGACTCCCAGAGCGCGTAGCCTTCCGGGCGGATGATCATGCAGCCCCTTACAGGGGCGTAGTCGGCCAGCTCGGCTGCCTTGATCACATCGAGGTACCACTGGGAATAGTCCTTCTCCCTTGAAACGATATTCCGTGCCATATCCATTTCCTCCTCATCCTGTCGCGTCTTCCTGACGTAATTCCAAATATACCGCGTATTGTAGGCATAAAAGGGGTTAGGGGCAACAGGGCAGGGGCTGCGCCCCCTCCGCGCATCTATGGGTCAGGGCATCGGGTCGGTATCCCATAAGGGCCTGCCGATGGTGAAACCGAAGGTCCACTCGGACCTGTCGTCGTAAATGGCGAGCAGCCTGCCGTTGAGGAACCCTCCTGGAAGGGATAGGGCCAGCCCCGCCTCCCAGGCGCTCTCAAGACGCTCCCACGAAGGGCCGTAGGACTGCCCCACGTTGGCGAGGATATCAAGGTTGACCGTACCCCACAAGCTTCTCTGGAAAACCCTCCTGAAGGCCACGCCTCCCCATGCTGCGTTCTCCCCGGCGAGAGGGCGAGAGGCCAGGGAAAGGAGCTCCTCCCTTGTCCCCAGGTAAACCGAATGGTATGGGCGCGAAGCGTCCCCCGCCGTTGCCCCACCCTTGACAAGAAGCCTCCAGCGCTCACCCAGGGGGGTAACCCAGAGAAGGTCCATCCTGGCCAAAAGGGAGGAGCTGTCCATCCACCAGGCAGACAGCGACGCCGAGAAGCCTTCGGCGGGATCAAAGGGGTCGTCAAGGCCGTCCCATGCAAGGACCAACAAGGGACCGTGGTGAGTACTGTCTTCACCGTCAAACTGGATGAATTCACCAGCATACCCCAGGGAAGCCCTGAATAGCCCTCGGGAGTAGATGCCCGACCAGGCAAGGGAGTAACGGTCCCATTCAAGGGGTTCCGAACCTTCTGGGGTCAGTCTTCTGCTGCCGGCCTTTGCGTTGATCTCCCACCTCCTGTAACCCTCCCTCACCGGTGAAAGATATCTCGAATCGAAGCGCCACTGCTCGCCCAGACCAAGGTGAGTGCGGAGGGAATCCCCATCGGAAAAGAGATCGCGGCGGGTAATGTCCAGGTAGAGGGAGGAGTAGGGATTAAGGTTGCTGGCATAACCCCTTGCCGCAACCTCCCATACGGGTTCCTTCTCTACGTTCAGGACCACTACTGCGGTCCCGTCCTGCCCGGTCGAGCATGGGCAGGTCACCAACGTCAGGTGTGATAACCAGGTCCGCGAACCCGATCTCCTCCTGTACGTTGCGTTGGGTCATTATGGTGATCATCTGGTCCACGATGTCCACCACGGTCCTGATGTCCTCCCTGTCCTTCCCTCTTGCTGTCACATCGACCAGGACAAGGGGGCGTCCAGGAAAGAGTTTCCGGGCGACCAGCACCGGGGCGTTGGAAACAAGCCCGCCGTCAACGAGGAGCCTTCCCTCAATGGCCCAGGGAGAGAAGAGCCCCGGGACCGCCATGGAGGCTCGCATGGCCGATGCAAGGTTACCCCTCCTGAGGACAACCGCCTCGCCGGTCACTATGTCCGTTGCTACTGCCGCAAAGGGTATGGGTAGTTGAAAGAAATCGAGAACGGGGCACCGTGCACTCCACTGCTGAAGTTTCTCCAGGAGCCTCTTCCCGCTCAGCCCCCCCAGGGGTCCGGTGATGTGCCCCCTCTCGTTGAACTCAAGCCGGAGGATGGACTGGATGTAGGCGGAAGCATCCTCTCCCGGAGGGACAGTGGATTCACCCTTTCTGTCGTAGAGGAGGGAGGCGAGATCGAGGGTCGCTATCATATCTTCAAGTTCGGAGGAGGAGTAACCGCAGGCTGCGAGGCCTCCCACGATGGACCCGATACTTGTTCCAACGATGCCGTCGACGGGAATGTTCCGTTCCTCGAGCACCTTAAGAACACCGATGTGGGCGAGACCCCTCGTCCCCCCTCCGGAGAGGACAAGGACCACTCCTCCTGCTGAAGCTGCCGATGACAGGGAAATGGTCAAAA
>LGGV01000105.1 GCA_001509095.1 Synergistales bacterium 58_81
CTTATCAGCATCCGTTTCATCAACCCTCGCGACCATACTGATGGACATTACGGCCAGATCGATGATTACGCCTACGGCGGCGGGGGGATGGTGTTGATGGCTGAACCCCTTGCCAGGGCGGTTGATGAAGCAAAAGCCGGAGGGCAGGCCTTTGTGGTGCATCCGGGCCCCCAGGGCGTGGTCCTGGGGCAGCATCTTGTGGAATCCCTTGCGTCGAAGGAGCACCTCGTTATCGTATGCGGCCGGTACGAAGGAGTGGACGAACGGTTCGTTGACAAGTACGTGGACCTGGAGGTCTCCATAGGGGATTATGTCCTGACGGGGGGAGAACTGCCTGCCATGGTGATCATCGACGCCGTAGCCCGTCTCATTCCGGGTGTGGTGGGGCAGGAAGCCGCCGTCGAGGAGGATTCGTTCTTCAGGGGTATGCTTGACACACCTCATTACACTAGGCCTTCTTCGTGGAGGGGGAGCGAGGTCCCCGGAGTCCTCACCGGAGGTGACCACGTAAAGACAAGTTCCTGGAGGCGCCGGCAGTCGGTGGCGAGGACACTCGGAAGAAGGCCGGACATGATCGCAAGGGCGAATATTGGACCCTACCTTGACAAGGGCGTTTATGTCATACTTGTCCCCGCCAGGCGGGAGGTAACCCTGGAAGAAGCGGAGGCCATTGCGGACCTTGGTGCCTCCTTCGGGTGCGAGAGGGCAATATTTATCAGCACCGATGAAGCTTTTCACAAAGAACTCAAGGAGAGTCTTGGAGGGAAAGGAAAAGTCCTTCGATCGCCGGGAAGAGCCATTGCCTGGATCAGGAACCGTGAGAAAGAAGATCCCTTCGTTATCGTCTGCGGAAGTACTGACAGGGGATCTATCCATTGGCTTGAAGCAAAGAGGCTTGGGCTCGCATCGGGGAGACCCATCGTTTTCCTGGCAGGCGAAGGGGCCGAAAGAGTCACAACCGATCCAGTGGAACATGTGTTCCTGGGTCCGGTCAGGGGCGGTAAGGATGACAGAACCCTTTCTGCCCCCCGAGATACATTGGCCGTCATCCTGGACAGGTTTTTCGGCCGGCGTTAGCATCTAGAGGCAGTATTCAACAGGGAGGGAATGACAATGGACTCAAAGATAGCTCTGATAGAGAGCAGATACCTTAGAAAGGAGACTCCCGAGTTCCGACCGGGCGATACCGTCAAGGTGCACGTGAAGGTAACCGAGGGGAACAGGGAGAGGATCCAGGTCTTTGAAGGGGTCGTTATCGCCAGGAAGCACGGGGGCATGCGAGAGACCTTTACCGTCCGAAAAGTATCGGGAGGGGTCGGTGTGGAGAGGGTCTTCCCGCTCCACTGCCCAAGCGTCGACCGCATCGAAGTGGTACGCCACGGAAGGGTCCGCAGGGCAAAACTCTACTACCTCAGGAAGCTAAGCGGAAAGGCCGCAAGGATAAAGGAGCGCCGCTTCTAGCATTCCCGGTTGCCGGTACTGAAGGCCGTCGCGCCCTGACCAGGGGCGCGACGGCTATTTCGTGCCTTTTCTTTTCTGATATGGGGAGGTTGTTTTGGCTTCTTTCCTGATGGTCCTGCCCCTGGCTCTGGTCGTGGGGCTCGGGGTCCTTTTCCGGCGCATAGGTCTCCTGGATGAGAGAACTGTCTCCCGTCTGAATTCGATCCTGTACTGGGCCGCCCTTCCGGCCCTCCTCTTCAGGTCGATCCTTGGGGTAGGTCCAGGCATACTCTCTGAACCAAACCTCTTCTGGGCTGTCCATTCGACATTCCTGATCGTACCCGCGATAGCCCTGAGCCTTGCAAGGGCCTCCACCAGTGACAGGAGAAGGCTTGCGGTATCGGTGCTGACCTCGATAAGATCGAACAACGTTTTCATGGGGATCCCGGCGGTTACTATCGCAATGGGACAGGAAGGCCTTATGGCCCTTTCCCTGTACCTTGCAGTCTCTTTACTGGGATACAATTTCATATCGATCACATGGGCGCAGCTGGTCCTTTCGGGGAAGCTGACAGCGAGGTCTCTCCTGGGGACGCTTCTTCAGCTGTTGAAGAACCCTCTTATTGTGGCTTGCATTTTGGGAGTGGCGGGAGCTTCTGCCGGTTTCAGCAAGCTCCCCTTCTGGCTTGATGCCGCGGTCAAAATGGTGGGAGACACCGGGAGCGGCATTGCCCTTATAGCCCTGGGGGCCTCCATCCGTTTTGATGATCTCGGGGAAGCCCTGAGATCTACATGGAGAGACAGTTTCTTCAAGCTTTTCCTCAACCCGGCGCTTGTCTGGTGTGCCTTCCTGGTCTGGCCTGTTGATCCCGTGCTGCGTAACGCTGTTGTCCTGACCTCGGCAATGCCTGCCGCTGTCAACAGTTTCGTGATGGCCCACAGCATGGGGATGGACCATGAATACGCCGGGAAGATCGTGGCCCTGAGTACGGCCCTTTCGGTCTTCTCACTCCCGATATGGATCTGGCTGTTGGGGATATAGTGCTTCAACATGAGCGTGGACAGGATCGGGACCG
>LGGV01000106.1 GCA_001509095.1 Synergistales bacterium 58_81
TCTGGACCCCCTTGCGGAGGACCGTAAGCTCTACCTTGTCTCCGGCAAGGTGTTGCCTGATGGCTACGATAAGGTCGCCGTGATCCTTCACCTTGCGTCCGTCGATGGCGATGATCACGTCACCTCTCTGGATCCCGGCCTTCTCCGCCGGAGCCCCCTTCACGACATCGCTGACAAGGGCTCCCTCGCCCGCTTTTACCCCGTAGGCGCTGGCGAACTCCCTGGTCAGAGGCTGGAGGTACACTCCGAGCCAACCCCTGTTGACCTTGCCGTACTGTATAAGGTCGTCCATTATCTGCTTTGCCATGTTCACAGGTACAGCGAAGCCTATCCCCTGGGCGTAGGGGACGATCGCCGTATTGATCCCGATCACCTTTCCGTCAAGACCGAGCAGGGGTCCGCCGCTGTTGCCCGGGTTGATTGCTGCGTCGGTCTGGATGAACCCGTCGAAGTTGAGATTCCTGGCCCTGACTGACCTGTTCTTCGCGGAGACGACGCCCACGGTAACGCTGCTCTCGAAACCGTAGGGGTTCCCTATGGCTATGACCCACTCCCCTACCTCTATCTTGTCGGAGTCACCCATAGGTACCGTCGGCAGGTCGGAAGCTTCGATCTTTATCACAGCCAGGTCGTAGGAAGGATCCTTTCCGACAACCCTGGCCTGGAAAACCCTGCCGTCGGATAGGGTCACCTCTATGGTCATGTTGTCGGGACCGTCAACCACGTGGTTGTTGGTCAGGATATAACCGTCAACGGTGACTATGAAACCGGAACCTTTGCCCCTCATGGGCACCTCTTGTGTGAAGCGGTCGAACCGGTCACCGAAGAACTCCCTGAAGAAGGGATCGTTAGGGAATGGCGAGAAGGACCTCTGGACTATCGCCTCCGTATCTATGTTGACCACTGCCGGCGAAGCTTCCTTAACTATCTTTACGATGGGGTTGCCGGTGAAGACATCCTGTGCCGCTGCCGTTCCTGATAAAAGGGTGAAGACTACGGCTGCGGAAAGGAGGAACACAAGCGCCGCCAAAAAGAACCTGGACCCTGTGGATCTTTTCATCCGAGCCACCTCCTGTATGCTTTGCAGCAATTATCCTCCCTCAAGGTCTGCCTGGAATCGTCAATTCTACGGAAATGGGGTCTCCCGGTTTGAAACCGAGCATGTCTGAGGCCCTGCCCCTGTTGACTGCGATGGAGACGAACCCCCAGCTGTCCTCAAGGGCTACCATGTCTCCGGAACTTACGTCCGAGAAGGTACGCCCCACGGGGATACTGAAAAGCCAGCCGCAGCTTACCTTTATCTCCGAATCTCCCAGTTTTCCAAGGAGGTTCCACGGGATGTCGGTCCTGATGGTGCCGAAGGCGTCAACAAGAGTAACGTGGCCGGAGATCTTGCCCGGTGAGGCCTGCGGTGCCGGGAGGGGGAAGCGGTTCAGCTCGCCCCTGGGGATCTCGATGCCGCACTTCTCGGGTGGGTTCCCGCCGACAAGATCGGCCACAACAGGGGCCATAATGTCCCTTGCATGGAAGGTGGGAGAGACCTGCCCCATATCTGCGGGCGGACGCTCGATGGACCAGCTGCAGCTGATGCCGCCGGTCCTCTCAGCCGCAGGTATGAGGAGACCGTTGTCGGGGCCTACGAAGAGGTCTCCCCGGACGGAACGGATCACCAGTATCTTTCTGTCGGTCCCCACCCCGGGGTCCACTATGGCCAGGTGGACTCCCACGGGCATGTACAGGACCGCACCGGCGAGCATCCATCCACCCGAAATTACGTCGAAGGGGGGCACCTCGTGGCTGATGTCAATAACCGGCAGGGTCACCCCTCTTCGAAGAAGGAGCCCCTTGCAGCAGGCCACGGTCTCATCGGACAGTCCGAAGTCGGAGAGAAAGGTGACGCATCTGAATTCCCCTGTCATATCCGAACACCCCCGATAAATATACCATCAGCATCTCCGGGCAGGGTAAGGCAACGCACCCGGCGGGGCCGGACCACGAAGGAGGACCTGCCCAAGAGGTCGGTAATCCTCTTCAGGCCTTCCCTTGGGAACCCTTCCGGGCTGGAGACACTACGACTCTTCTCATGGGCTCGGAACCGACTGAGCAGGTAGACACGTCGTCCCGTTCCTTGAGGGACATGTGGACGACCCTTCTCTCCCAGCTGGTCATCGGTTCAAGCCGTATAGGACGCCCCTTTCTCTGGGCTTCCCTGGCGGCGGCCAGGGCGATCTTCTCGATGCTCTCCTGCCTGCGCACCCTGTACCCGCCGCTGTCGATCCTTATCCTCCGCCCCGGGTCCTTCTCCCGGAAGACCAGATTGGTGAGGAATTCGACGGCCTTGAGAGTCTCGCCGTACCTCCCTATCACTATTCCAGCGTCCTCCCCGGCAAGGTCGATATTATCCCCATCTGTCATCACGGGCTCAACGGAGAGGTCCATCTTGCGGAGAAGCTCCTCCAAAAACGGGATCGGTCCTGACGGGTAACGTCAACAACCTCGATCTCAACATCCGAAGGGTCCACGGACCAACGGAGGGACCCTATATGCCGGGCCTCCTCCAAGGAATTCACTTCAACTACAAAAGACTCAAGCTCTTCCACGGCATTGACCCCTTTCATTCCTGCAGGGAATTACTGCCTGCCTTCCTTCTTCTGGGGCTTTTCCTTTAGAAGAACGGGCTTCTCCTGCATCTCCACCTGGGTCTTTCTCTTGATGTGCCACTGCTGCCCCACGCCGATGAGCGATGAGACACCCCAGTAAAGGAGCACACCACCGGGCAGGCTGAGACAGATGAATGTGAGGAAGACCGGCATGAACCAGTTCATGAACTGCATCTGCGGATTGGAACTACCGCTGAGTTTCTGCTGGAACCACGTAAGGAAACCTACTGCTAGCAGGAGGACAAGGTTGGCTGCGTAAACTCCCACATTGGCAAGACCCGCCGGATTGGCGGCTATGGCCGACATGACCTGTCCTATGCCGTGGGTCTCTGCCACGAGGCCCACGGCCTCTCCGAGGGTGGAGAGGACAGATCCCTCAAGACTGATCCCCAGGAAGGTGGCCCCGCCAAGGTCCAGGTTCATCAATACCCTGAAGAGGAGGATCAGAATGGGGAGCTGTACCAGGAGTGGGAGACAACCCGCCGCCGGGTTGACGTTGTTCTCCTTGTAGAGCTTCATTATCTCCTTGTTCAGGGTATCTTTGTCGTTGGCATACTTTTCCTGCAGTATCTTGATGCGGGGTTGAAGCTTCTGCATCTTCTGCATGCTTACCAGCTGCTTGTGCGATAGGGGGTGCAGCAGGATCCTGATCAGGATCGTCAGAACGATTATGGCTATCCCGTATGAATGCGTGAACGTGTAAAGGCTGTTCAGCACGAAAAGCAGGAAATCGCCCGCCGCTTTCCAGAGTGCGCTCAAAGGATTCACCTTCCCTTGGGAGAATATTCTCTTTGATGGAGAACCCTGTCAAATAACGACGGGAATTCGTCCGGAACAGGATCGTAGCCGCCGCCGTGCCAGGGACCGCATTTTATTATACGTAAAAAAGCAAGTACTGTTCCCCTGGCCAGTCCAAACCTCTCTATCCCCTGGATCGCATAACTTGAGCACGAGGGGTAGAACCTGCACCGGTCACCAAGCAGGGGGGAAATGAACCTCTGGTAGAAACGAATGACCTTTACTGCCGCTCTTGTAGGAAGACCCTTCATCCCTGGCTGCGCCCCCTGTCGATATACCAGTCCGGCCCGGGCCATTCAGGCCCCAGGAGACCGGCCCTCTGGAACACCCTTGCCATGTCCAAGTATACCTCTCTTGCGTTCTTCCCAAGGGCTGGAGTCTTTATAGTGCAGACTATCCAGAAACCGTCCTTGACCCAGGGGCGGAGCCTCCTCAGGGACTCCCGCAGCATCCTCTTCCCGCGGGAGCGCAAGGGCGAACACCCCTGCTGCTTGCCCACGGCAACTCCGTAACGGGTCGTCCCGTCGGGGGAAGCCATAAACAGCAACCGCACCAACGCGCCACTTTCCCGGCGGCCGGTGCGGAACACCTGATCGAACTGCCAGCCCTTTTTAAGCCTGTCCTGGGATGGGAAAACAAAGGAAGCCCGCAACTAGACCGCCAGGCGCTTCCGGCCCTTGTTCCTCCTGTTCTGGAGGATGCGCCTGCCGCTCGGGCTGCTCGAGCGCTGTAGGAAGCCGAGCTTTCTCTTTCTCTTTCTATTATGCGGCTGGAAGGTCTGTTTCAATTGTTACACCTCCTCTGACTATCGCTTGGGAACACCGGGGAAAAACCAGCCCGGATACTATATCACACAGGTTTGACAACGCCAACCCTGCGGTGCCCTTCTCACAGTAAGCCATAAGTATATCCCAGACGGTCACCCACTATTCACTGGTCCCCTCATTGACGGTCCCGGACAGCTTTCTTGCGGGATTGGGAAAACACAAGAAAAAGACCGTCCTTCCGGGGCTGCAGGCTCTTAACGAACCGCTCAGAGAGGGAAGAGGTCAACAACTGACCCTTGCGGGAGGAGGAAGAGCGAAGAGATTCGCCGTCCTAGAGACCCGAAAGGACAGTCTTTCGGGTCAGGACCTTTTCAGCCTCGACGATCAGGAATAACGCCGCTCCGACTGCCAG
>LGGV01000107.1 GCA_001509095.1 Synergistales bacterium 58_81
GCGAAGCGACGAGGAATCTCGGTCTGGTCCCTTAAGAACCCCGATCTTGCGGTGCAAGATCGGGGTTTGTCCTGGTTTTGTTGTCTTTCCTTTCACCGTTGACCGTTTACGCTCTTCCTCAGGTTCCCAGGTTACGCTTTTGATTTTCCTGTTGCCTGAGGCCTGCCTCCTGTCGCCTGGTTTTATATGTTGCGACTTTCCTTTCTCCATGCCATCCAGAATACCGGCATAGGGAGAATGGGGAGGGCACCGATCATGATCAGGACAAAGGTGAGGCTGGTCCGGTCGGCCAACGCCCCGATCGGAGCAAGAAGAAGGCCGGCCAGTCCGAAGGAGAGTCCCGTGACCATAGATGCGGCAGTACTCCTCGCCCCCGGGGCCATCTCCTGGGCAGCGGCTCCAGTGACGGGGAGGATCCCCTGGAGAAGGGCATTCCCTACCATGTAGAGGGATATCGACAGGATCCCGCTGGTAAGGGCTGCCGGAACCAGGAAGAAAGGCGAGAGGGCCATGGTGACCTCTATGACCCTTCTCCGGCCGAATCTG
Organism: Synergistales bacterium 58_81; assembly: GCA_001509095.1. Lineage (GTDB taxonomy): Bacteria > Synergistota > Synergistia > Synergistales > Thermovirgaceae > 58-81. The sequence goes on from LGGV01000107.1 coordinate 547, forward strand.
TCGGCTATGGGGCCCCCCAGCATGGGGGATATGGTACCGACGGTGCTGATCAGGAAAAGGATAGTGCCGATATTGACGATGCTCCCCCCCCTGGAGGCGATGAAGAGGGGGAGAAAGAACCGTATTCCCTCGACGGCCGTGTCCCTGCAGACACACACCATCCAGACGGGGAATATGATCCTGAAGGTTTTGCCGAAGGATCGAAAGAACCCCATGGGAGATGGGATACCCGCGGAGCCTTCGGCCTTGAGGGTCGGAATGTATCGGATCACAAGCCATGAGCCTACCGAGACCGGGACTAGGGCGGCCACCGGCATCAGTGGTCCGAACCCGAAAGTCTTTGCCAAAAAGATCGCGTAAAGTGGGCTGAGGGTCGATCCAAGGATACCTCCCACGGAGAATACCGCAAGGTAAAATGCCAGCTTCCCGGGATCCCCGACGTAGCCTACGCTGCCATGACCCAGGGGGTGGTATACGGCGCTCCCGAAGGCCCAGAGCCCGACAATGATGAAAGTGATCCCGTAGGTCGGTCCCAGTGGCAGGAGGGCGGCTCCAAGGGCGGTCATCAGTGGTCCTACGATTATCGCGTAGGGGCGGGAGAAGAGGTCGGAAACGTAACCCGCCATGGGCTGCACGATCATGTGGATGATCCCCGAAAGGGATTTCAGAAACCCTGCCTGGGCATAGGAGATCCCCAGGCGGCTGACTATTATGGGGATGAAGGTGGCCAGGAACGTCCCGTGGACATCGTTTAGAAAATGGGTGAAGGACAGTATAAGAAGCTTGATGTTGAACGAGGGGCGCTTCAGGCGTATTTGCATGATCGGGACTTCCTTTCAGGAGTATCACTGACGGACCCAATTGTATCACTGCATACATGCATATGGCCTTCCTTCAGGGTGGTATTATTGGACCGACTTTTTCCTATTCGATGGGAGCGAGGTTTGACAATGGAGAACCCAAGGCAGGACATACTTGATCTTCTCGTGGAACTGGTCGGGATACCCAGCGTCTCCTGTACACCGGCCGAGGCCCAGGCGGGCAGGTTCATCCACTCCAGGCTCGGCGAACTTCCCTACTTTCGTGACAACCCCGGGAACCTTCAGCTTCTTCCCGTCCCGGGAGACCCCTTCGGAAGGGAGGTGGTCATGGCCTTCGTGGAGGCAGACCCGACCGTCAAGGGTACGGTGATCCTCACCGGGCACTACGACGTGGTCGGCACCGACGACTTCGGATCCCTGGAGGAGCTTGCCTTCTCCCCCCTGGAATACACTTCCGCTCTGAAAGAGAGAGGGCTCGACGGGGATGCCGGGAAGGATCTCAAATCGGGCGACTACCTCTTCGGGCGAGGCGTCATGGACATGAAGTGCGGCCTTGCCGTTGAAATGGCGCTGCTCTCCGAGGCGGCGCGGGACCAGTCGAGCCTCGGGGTCAACCTTCTCTTCCTGGCCGTCCCCGACGAAGAAGTGGGTTCCGCGGGAATGAGGGCGGCCCTCCCCGCCCTGTCGAAGATCAAAGAGGATAGGGGTCTCGACTATCTCGGGGCCATACTTACAGAGCCCGGCAACGCGGGCGCACCCGATGCCGAAGGCGAAGTGGTCTTCCTGGGTGCGGTGGGAAAGGTAATGCCGTTCTTCTACTGTGCCGGCATAGGGTCTCACGTAGGGCAGTACTTCGAAGGCCTGAGCGCCTCCCTTCTTGCATCCCATATCTCCCTTCTCGTCGAGGGCAACCCCCTGATGGCCGACAGGGCCGGGAACGAAACGGCACCTCCCCCGGCATGCCTCTCGATCAGGGATATCCGTAACGGCTATTCCGTCACGATCCCCGACAGGGCGGCGGTCTTCTTCAACTACATGACCCTGGCAAAGACGCCGGCGGAGATAATGAAGGAGATGAAACAGGTCGCCGAAGACGCCTGTAAAAGAACGGTGGA
>LGGV01000108.1 GCA_001509095.1 Synergistales bacterium 58_81
TGCCTCTCGGTCTCGACGGAGACGGATCCCCTGCTGGTGAACTCACTGAAGAGACCCCTTCCCTCCTCTATAAGCAGGGGGTCCCGAAAGACCACTTCGTCAAGGTCCCTGCCGAGGATCTCCTCCCTCTCGTAGCCGAAGATCCGGCAGAATTCATCGTTCACCTGGCATATCCTGCTTGAAGTATCACAAAAGACAAGCCCTTCAGAGGACCTCTCCAGAAGGGTTCTGAGGATAGCATCGTTGAGTCTTTCCGTCGAAGGGGCAGAGCCGTTATCGGGCAGAGACCTTACCTCCGAGATCGATTCATTACTGGATTATACCACCGCTGTAAGGGGAAGGCGCTTGGTACTGCCGTGTATAATGCGTATTATCTTCGTCTCCGGGACAGATCACAGGGCTAAGGGCCTGCCGGAAGAAACGTTAATTCTGCTATAGTTGGAATGCGGGCGCGGTCTGGCCTGGTAGTTCTGAAACCAAAGGAAAGGGAGAGACCCTAATGAAGAAGGCCATCACGGCAGTAAGGGCAATGGAGATCCTGGATTCCAGGGGCAACCCGACTGTCCGGACCTGGTGCAGGCTCGCCAACGGCGTAGAGGTTTCGGCCTGTGAACGGTATCATCGCCCCGCGCCTTGTCGGGATGGATCCGACCCGCCAGGAGGAGATAGACAGGCTCATGATCGATCTGGACGGGACCCCGAACAAGGGGAAGTTGGGAGCCAACGCGATCCTGGGGGTGTCCATGGCAATTGCGAGAGCCGCCTCGGAGGCCCTGGGCCTGCCGCTCTACGAGTACATCGGCGGTCCAGAAGCGGCAAGACTGCCTGTCCCCATGATGAACATCCTTAACGGAGGCAAGCACGCCGACAACAGCGTGGACCTCCAGGAGTTCATGGTAATGCCCATCGGGGCGCCCACTTTTGCCGAAGCCCTGCGCTACGGGACCGAGACCTTCCATGCGTTGAAGAAGATCCTCTCGGACAGGGGGTATGCCACCAGCGTCGGCGACGAGGGGGGGTTCGCTCCGGACCTTAAGAGCAACGACGAGGCCTGCGAGGTTATTGTCGAGGCCATCGAGGCTGCCGGTTATTCCCCGGGCAGGGACGTTGCGATAGCGCTGGACCCTGCCGCGAGCTCCTTCTTCCAGAACGGGTCCTACGTTCTTTCAAAGTCGGGGCAGGGCAGCCTGACCAGCCGCCAGATGACCGCTCTCTATCGGGAGTGGGTGGAAAAGTACCACGTCGTCTCGATAGAGGACGGGCTCCACGAGAACGACTGGGAGGGTTTCCGGGAGCAGACGGCAGAGCTGGGGGATAGAGTACAGATAGTGGGGGATGACCTCTTTGTGACCAACTCCCGGTTTGTCGAAAGGGGTATCCGCGAGAGAGCGGCCAACGCCGTCCTCATAAAGCTGAACCAGATAGGCACCGTCTCTGAGACGATCGAGACGATAACAATGTGCCGGAATGCCGGTTGGGGTTACGTCATCTCCCACAGGAGCGGGGAGACGGAGGACACCTTCATCGCCGATTTCGCCGTAGCCATGGGAGGCGGGCAGATAAAGACCGGTTCCGCCTGCCGAAGCGAGCGCATCGCCAAGTACAACAGGCTCCTGGAGATAGAGGCCGAACTGGAGGGGAGGGCCGTCTTCGAGAACCCCTTCAAGGACAGATAAGGGGCTGCCGATCAGCCTTCCTGTGACTCCGGTGAGCGCCTGATCAGGGCGTGAAAAACAGGTGCCATGTCGGTCTCGGGGAAATCCACCAGGGCCTTGCCGGTAGAAGCCCTCAGGTAGTTGTCCACCCACCAGAATACGTTCTGTCTGCGGATGCCCGCCCTCAGGCGGCGCATCCGCCCCTTTCTCTTTTCAACGGGCATGTTCACCGCTTCATTGATAGCCTTCGCCATCCCCTGGATGTCGTAGGAGTTAACCAGGATAGCCCCTCTGTGCATCTGAGCGGCCGCCCCCGCGAACTCGCCGAGGATCAGCACCCCGTCATCATCGACCTGGCAGGCGCAGTACTCCTTGGCCACCAGGTTCATCCCGTCCTTGAGGGGTGTCACGAGCGCTATGTCTGCGAGCCTGTAGTAGGCCACCAGCTCTTCCCTGGGGATCGACTTGTACATGTAGTGGACCGGCACCCACCCAGGAGTGGAGAACTCTCCGTTAACGGAGCTTACCAGCCTCTCGATCTCCTCTTTCAGTTCATGGTAGGCCGGTACATCCTCGCGGCTCGGGACCACGATCTGTATGAAGGTGATCCTCTCCCGCAATTCCGGGAAAGACCTGAGGGCCTCGCCGAAAGCCCTGATCCTCTGGGGGATCCCCTTGGTGTAGTCCAGCCGGTCAACCCCTATGGCGATCTTCTCCCGCGGAAGCTGCCTCTTCAGATCCTTGAGGATCCTTGAGACCCTGGCCGACTTGGCCATGTCCCTGAAGGACCTGTAGTCGATGCTAATGGGCATTGCCGCCACCCTGATCCGCCGGCCACCGGAGGAGACCGTGGCAACGGGACCACGGCCGGAAACCCTCCAGTCGGGGATGAGAGCCCTGAGGCAGTCGGTGAAGTTCCTCCTGTCCCTCATGGTCTGGAACCCCACGAAGTCGTACTCGAGGAAGTCCTTCAGCAGCTCTTCCCTCCAGGGGAGTTTCAGGAAGATATCCGGTGGTGGGAAGGGGATGTGGAGGAAAAAGACGCAGTTCCTCTTTACCCCCGAAGATCTCAGCATACTGGCAACGGGGATCATCTGGTAGTCGTGGACCCAGACAAAGTCCTCGGCCCTGGTATACCTTGAGACAGCCCTGGCAAAAAGACCGTTGACCCTCCTGTAGGACTTCCAGTACTCCGGTTCGAAACGGCAACGGGTCTGAAGATCATGGAAGAGGGGCCAGACAACCTCGTTGGAGAATCCGTAGTAGAAGGAATCCACATCTTCCCGTGACAGCCCCACGGTCGCGGAGGACCGGGGTCAGCGCCGATACGAGACCCCCCGATGAGTGGGTTACCTTCCACCTGCCAGGGTGACCCTCTATCCTTACAGGTAGCCTGTTTGAAACAATGACCAGCCTTCCCTTGTCCTCCATGTCTGGTCCACCCTTCATCGACGGCTCCTTGTACCGGGCCTGGACCTTTTGTTCCAGAGTGGCTCCCTGAGGGTGTAGCTCGCCTCGAAGGATTTGAAGAGATCGAGGTAGTCCTCAAGGTAACGGGACATGAGGAACTTCTCCTGGACCGTTCTGCGGGCC
>LGGV01000025.1 GCA_001509095.1 Synergistales bacterium 58_81
GGATAAGTTCGACATTCTGGCTCTATTTATATCCCCCGACAGGCAGAGGCCGGTGCTGGACGATCTGGAGAAGCTGGACCACAAGCCAGTGGTATGGATGCAGCCGGGAGCAGAGAACGATACGGCAGAGAAGGAGCTGAAGGAAAAGGGTTACGAGGTGGTGAAGGGCGCCTGCCTGATGATGACCCACCAGGTCTATTGCGGCGATTGAGACCGGATCTGCACGAAAAAAGCAGGGGGGGTATTGACCTCAAGGGGAAAGGGATGTATCCTTTGATCGCAAGTTAGGCTAACCTAATAAATAAAAAGATTTGAGGCGATCCCAATGACCGAACGTTACGTCTATATGGATCACTCGGCCACAACGGCCGTAGACCGATCTGTCCTCGAGGCGATGCTCCCATATTTTTCAGAGGAGTTCGGCAATCCCAACAGTCTGCATATGTGGGGGAGAAAGGCCAGGAAAGCCGTTAACGAGGCCAGGGAGAAGGTCGCCGCACTGGTCGGTGCCGACGCCGCCGAGATCATCTTCACCGGCGGGGGGAGCGAGGCCGACAACCTGGCGATAAAAGGAGCGGCCTTTACCCGCAGGGACAAGGGGCGTCACGTAATAACCACCGCCATCGAGCACCATGCGGTGATAGATGCCTTCCACTGGCTTGAGGACCAGGGCTTCGAGGTCACTATCCTCCCGGTGGACGAGAAGGCCATGGTCAGGATCTCCGATCTCGAGAGCGCGATAAGGCCCGACACGATACTGGTGTCAATGATGTTCGCCAACAACGAGGTCGGTACCGTCCAGCCCGTGGCAGAAGCCGCAAAAATATGCAATGAACGGGGGATACTCTTCCACGTGGACGGGGTCCAGGCCGCGGGCCATATGCCCTTCAATGTGAGGGATATGGGGATAGATATGCTGACCATGTCGGCCCACAAGATGTACGGCCCGAAGGGCGTGGGCGGCCTTTACATCCGCAATGGCGTAAAGATCGAGCCCATCGTCCACGGCGGAGGCCAGGAGAGGGGCCTTAGGTCCGGCACCGAGAACACGGCCGGTATCGTGGGCTTCGGGGCTGCGGCGGATCTGGCATTGAGGCGTCTTGGGGACGGCTCCATCGAGGAGGAGGTCCGCCTGCGGGACCTGCTTATAGACAGCGTGACATCCTCCATCGAGGATGCATACCTGACCGGTCACCGCACGGAGAGACTGCCCTTCCATGCAAGTTTCTGCATAGGTTCCCTGGAGGGCGAATCCATGCTCCTTCGTCTTGACGCGGCTGGAATAGGGGCCTCCAGCGGGTCGGCCTGCACCTCGGGCAGCCTTGAGCCGAGCTACGTCCTCCTGGCCATGGGCATAACCCATGAGCTGGCCCACGGCTCGCTCCGTTTCTCCCTCGGCAAGGATACTGCCCGGGAAGACATCGTCTATGTGGCGGAGAAGCTGAAGAAGATCGTCGCCGATCTCAGGGCCCTCTCTCCGCTCTGGGAGAACAGGGGGTAAATGTCATGTACACAGAAAAAGTAATGGAACTCTTCATGAACCCCAAGAACGCGGGGCGTATGGAAGATCCCGACGGCGTGGGCGAAGTCGGGAACCCCCGTTGCGGGGACATCATGAAGATCTACATCAAGGTGAAGGACGACAGGATCGTTGACATATCCTTCGAGACCTTCGGTTGCGCTTCGGCCATCGCTTCGAGCTCGATGGTAACGGAGATGGTCAAGGGGCTCACCCTGGACGAGGCACTCGCCATATCAAACAAGGACGTTGTTAACGCTCTGGGAGGCCTGCCGCCGCAGAAGATCCACTGTTCGCTTCTGGCCGAGGAGGGCATCCAGGCCGCCATAGAGGACTACCGGGCCAAACGGAAGGCCGGAGTGGAGGCCAAGCCGTGAAGGGAAAGGTAGTTGCCGTCTGTGTATCCGAGAGCAAGGGCACACCCAAGACCGACGTGGGCGAGGGTTACCTTCTGACCGATGTCGGAATTGAAGGGGACGCCCATGCCGGTTTTGCGCACCGGCAGATCAGCATGCTGGCAGTGGAGGACATAGAGATGATGAAGGAGAGGCTGCCGGACCTGGCCCCGGGAAGTTTCGCCGAGAACATAACCGTAGAGGGTTTCGACCTTTCGTCCCTTTCGATCGGCGACCGTGTCAGGGTGGGCGAGGCGCTGCTCGAGCTCAGCCAGATAGGCAAGGAGTGCCATACCCGTTGTGCCGTGTACCACAGTGCAGGCGATTGCATAATGCCCAGGAAGGGTCTCTTCTTCAGGGTCATTGAAGGAGGAAGGGTCGCCACGGGCGATAAAGTTGAAAGATCCTGAGAGCCGCCGGTAAATGTGGATGATACTCAGGAATTCCAGGGGCCCTTCAGCGGGCCCTTTTGTTTTTTCCGGCCGATGTCATATACTTTTCCCGGAAAGACGAGATCGGCAGGGAGGTCTTGCCCGTGGGACCGGCCATCACTACGATCATAAGGGTCAGGTACGGCGAGACGGACCAGATGGGGGTCGCCTACTACGGCAACTACCTTTCATGGTTCGAGATAGGGAGGACCGAGTTCTGCAGATCCCTTTCATCCCCCTATCGCGAGTGGGAGAAGCAGGGGGTCTTCCTGCCCGCTGTGGAGGCCTACGTCCGCTACAAGAACCCACTGAGATATGACGAAAGGGTCCTTATCAAGACGAGCATCCGGGAGGTGACTTCTCACAGCATCACCTTCGATTACAGGGTGATGCCAGAGGAGCGTAGCCGCCTTGCGGCGGAGGGGTGGACCAGGCACGCATTCTGCGGGCCCGATGGCCGACTCCTTAGAGAGCCTGAACCGTTCCACAGCTGGTTGAAGGAAATATCCAGATCCTCATTGGAAGAGGTGGTAGAGCGTGAGCAATAAAGCGATCCTCCTGGGTAACGAGGCTATCGCCCGGGGTATTGTCGAGGCCGGTTGCGAGGTGGCGGCCGCCTATCCGGGCACACCGTCGTCGGAGATCCTGCCCTCAATAGCAAAGTGGGCCGACGATCTCGGGACGAGAACCATAGTCGAGTGGGGCGCCAACGAAAAGGTCGCCTTCGAGATGGCCGCCGCGGCATCTTTCGCAGGGAAGCGGTCCTGTGCGGTCATGAAACAGGTAGGTCTCAACGTGGCCGCAGACCCCTTCATGAGCGTCTCACACTTCGATATCAAGGGCGGTTTCCTGCTGGTCGCCGCCGACGATCCAGGCCCCCACAGCTCCCAGACCGAACAGGACAGCCGCTTTTTCGCCATGTTCGCAAAGATACCCTGTTTCGATCCGGCAACGGCTGTGGAGGCAAAGGAGATGGTCTTCGATGCCTATGACCTCTCCGAAAGGCACAAGATAGTAACGATGCTGAGGCCCGGCGTAAGGGTCGACCACTGCCGCCAGGATGTGGAGCTGAAGGACGTGATCGAGATCTCCAGGCCGGCCTCCTTCGAGAAGGACCCCAGGCGCTGGGTCTGCCTGCCGGCCAGCGTAAGGGTCAACCACCCCCAGCTGAACGCCAAGCGGGAAGCCATCCGCGAGGAGTTCGAGACCAGATTCTCACGATACAACTACGAAGTGCCTGCGAAGAAAAAGGCCAGGCTCGGGGTCATTGCCGGAGGGGTCTCCTTTTCGATAGTCATGGATATCCTCAAGGCCTGGGGGGCCGATGATATCTCCGTCCTTAAGATAGGCACCCCGCACCCCCTCCCCCTCAAAATGGTGGAGGATTTCATATCAAGACACGATAACGTGGTGGTCCTCGAGGAGACCTACCCCGTGATCGAGATGCAGCTCAACGACAGGACCAAGATCAAGGGAAGATGGAACGGCTGGGTCCCCGGAGCAGGGGAACTGCTTCCGGAGCTCATAGAGGAGATCCTCTGCAGGGTACTGGGCAAAGAGGTCCCCGAGGGGGCTTCGGCGGAGCTCAAGAAAGCCGCCGAGGATCTCAATATCACGCCACGGCCCCCGATGCTCTGCCCCGGATGCCCTCACAGGGCCAGCTTCTTCTCCATCAGGCAGACCCTGCCCAAGGCGATTTACCCCTCCGACATAGGCTGCTATACCCTCGGAGTCAACCAGGGCATGGTCGATGCCGTTGTCGACATGGGCGCTTCTATAACACTGGCCTCGGGGCTCTTTATGGCCTACAAGGCCGACGGCAAGGAACAGCCCATAGTCGCCACCATCGGTGACTCCACCTTCTTCCACATGGGCCTTCCCGGCCTTGCCAGCGCCGTCTACAACAAGCACATCTTTGTCCTGGTCATACTGGACAACAGCCTTACCGCCATGACGGGGGGACAGTCACACCCCGGTATCGGCGACAAACTCAGGAAGGGCGAGACCGGCAGAAGGGTCGACCTGGAGGGTGCCGTGAAGGGCTGCGGCGTCAACTGGGTCAAGACCACCGAAGCCTACGACATCTCCACATCCCGGACCCTTGTCAAGGAGGCCTGGGAGCACGCCAAGGCCCACGAGGAGCCGGCGGTGGTTATCTTCAGACACCCCTGCATGCTCCTCAGGCAGAAGCAGGCCGTGATACCCGTGACGGTCGATCCCGAGAAGTGCATAGGATGCAAGTTCTGCATCAACTTTTTCAACTGCCCCGGACTTGTCTTCGACGAAAAGTCCAAAAAGGCATACATTGATGAAAGGTTCTGCGTGAAATGCGGAGTCTGCATTAATGTCTGCCCCCACGGGGCCATCCTCGCGACAGAAGGGGAGGAAGCCTAGCCATGCAGTACGTGATAGTAGGGATCGGAGGACAGGGGATACTCTTTACCAGCCGTGTCCTTGGTCATATTGCCCTCTCCAGGGGTGAAAGGGTCGTCGGGAGCGAGGTCCACGGCATGGCCCAGCGTGGAGGGTCGGTCATCAGTCACTTCAAGGTTGGGGATTACAGCAGCCCCATGGTCAAGGCCAAGGATGCCGACGTGCTCCTTGCCTTCGACCAGAACGAGGCCGTCAGGAACCTGCACTTCCTGAAGCAGGGCGGGCACGCCATAATCAACACTCACGACCCCGCCTTCATCGAGAACCCTTCGCTCAGGAAGTGGATGTCCGATCATGGCGTCACTGTTCACACGGTGATGGGGTACGACATCCTGAAAAGGGAGATGGGAGGCCGTTTCCTCTTCCTGAACGTCCTGATCCTCGGGGCCATGTGCGGCGCAGGCGTGGGTAACGTGACCATTGAAGAGGTGCGCGAGGCAGTCAAGGTTCTGGCGCCCGCGAAATTCGTCGAAGATAACGTAAAAGCGGTGGATCTGGGTTATGCGGGAGCCAGTAGATGACGGAATAACGGCATCGAAGCGGGGAGCCCATAATGGGCTCCCCGCTTTCCGGGCTCCGAGGGCGAGAAGAGCCTACACCCTGATCGAAACCGCAGTTGTTCTCGCCATCGTTATTGCGGTCTCCTTCACCCTCTCCCCGATAGTGACGGGCTTGATATCACAGAGGGCGGGGAGTGAACTTGCCGCCAGGGCCGAAGCAAGGAAAATGGCAAGATGGATCGAGAGGACCCTACAGAAGGCCTGCCTGCACCGCAGGGCTTTCAACGTCAAATATCTTTCGGGTTTCCGGCAGGAGCTGCTTATACTCTGGTTCAACCCGTCCGAGTACGAGAGGTACCAGACCAACGGGAGGTGTCTTGTTTACTTCAAGTCGACCTCCACACAGGATAGGTGCTATACTCCAGCGTGGCATACAATGACACCGGCCTTCACGCTTTATGTCTACACTCCGGGCAAATCGAAAAAGAAGATCGCGGAGATAGCCGTATCGGGCTACTGCTCGGTCGGGCTTACGGAGTTCCCCTGAAGACCGGCGAGGATCTCATCGTTTGGAGGGCTTGATATTGGCGGTAAAACCGTGGTGGAGAGAGACAATAGAGACCGTTCTGTGGGCGCTGGTACTTGCGCTGGTGCTGAGAGCCCTGGTCATACAGGCTTTCTGGATCCCAAGCGGCTCGATGATACCGACCCTTCTTCCCCGTGACAGGGTGCTGGTGGCCAAGTTCTGGTATTCCTTCGCCGAGCCCAAGCGGGGTCAGATTATCGTATTCAAGTACCCGCTGGACCCCAAGAGAGATTTCATCAAGAGGCTCATAGGCCTTCCGGGGGAGACGGTTGAGATCGTTGAAGGTACGGTGATGATAGACGGCGAACCTCTTCGGGAGCCCTATGTGAAGAACCGTGACAGCCTTAGCTTCGGACCCTTTGAGGTCCCCGAGGGGCAATACTTCATGCTGGGGGACAACAGGCCCAACTCCCAGGACAGCCGTTTCTGGGGTTTCGTGCCGGAGGCCAATATCAAGGGCCCTGCCTTTATACGCTACTGGCCCATTTCCAGGGTTGGAGGGCTCTACAAGGAATGACGAGGACCGTATGGTACCCGGGTCACATGGCCCGGGGACTCAGGAAGCTGCGGGAGCTCTCTGAGAAACTGGATCTGCTGGTAGAGGTCCGTGATGCCAGGGCTCCCGCCCTTACCGGGTCCCCCTTCAGCGAACAGGTGGCCAGGTTCAGGCCGGTCTGGATCGTTCTTTCGAAAACGGACCTGGCCGTTGAAGAAGCCACCGAGAGGTGGCTTTCCTTTTTTCGAGGTCAGGGGGTAAGGGCCTGGGCCCTGGATCTGAGGAAGGGGAACCTGGAGCCCCTGCTCAGGGCGGCGGCCCGGCTCAGGCCCTCTCACAGGGAGCTCCGCCTGGCTGTAATAGGCATCCCCAACGTTGGCAAGTCCCAGCTGCTTAACGGCATAATCGGCAAGAGCACAGCACCGGTAGGGGGTATCCCGGGGATCACCAGGGGAGTCTCATGGTACAAGGGGAAGGGATTCCTGGTGGTCGACTCTCCAGGGATAGTGGACCCGAGGTCCCACAGGGAGGTACACCGCAGGCTGGCCTGGCTCGGCAGCAGCAAAAGCGATGTGATAGGAGGCTACGAGGACCTTGCCGAGGGGCTGGTCCGTTTCCTGGGCGGGTCGTCCATGCTTGAGAGGGCCCTATCCTCGTGGGGGATGGAAAGACTGGACGAAACCCCTTCAGATACTCTCCGGAGGATAGGGGTAAGACTGGGATGCCTTGTAAAGGGGGGCGAGGTGAACATGGACCTGGCCGGGAAGAGGCTGATCGAGGCCTTCTCCACGGGAAGGATCGGAAGGTTCACCCTGGAAGAGCCCGGCGACAGTCGCCCCTGGGAGGATGAACCTTGATAGTGGCCGGGGTCGATGAAGCAGGGAGAGGCCCCCTTGCAGGCCCCGTCGTGGCGGCTGCCGTGATCCTTGACAGGGGCGAAGCGGCCCGCCTCCTCTCCATGGGCCTGAAGGATTCCAAGAAGCTTTCCGCCTCCTCCAGGGAGGCGATCTTCAAAGAGATGCAGAGGATGGGTGTCACCTGGCGAGCCCAGGCGGCCTCGCCAGGAAGGATAGACAGGGACAACATACTGCAGGCTACGCTGTGGGCGATGAACAGAAGCGTAACAATGCTTCCGAGAGAGCCGGGCCTGGTGGTGGTGGACGGGAGCGCTCCCATTCCGGGGCTTGGTGTCCCGCAGAGGGCACTCCCCGGCGCCGACGGCATGGTGCCGGCAGTGGCCGCAGCTTCGGTGGTGGCAAAGGTGCTGAGGGACAGGGTCATGTGTTCCATGGACAGCCTTTTCCCATGCTACGGGTTCCGCCGCCACAAGGGCTACGCCTCCCGGGAGCACGTAGAGGCCCTCCGCCGGGAGGGTCCCAGCAGGATACACAGGACCAGCTTCCAGGTCAGGGGCTGGACCTAGCAGATTAAAGGGTTTCATTCATCCCTCCGTTCACCTGGAACGGGAATATCCGGAAACCGAAAGGGAGAAGGAAATGGCAAAACATATCGATCTTGGAGCCGCCGGGGAGGCCCTGGCGGCCAGGGAGCTGTCGAAGCTTGGCTACAGGCTGATCGATGCCAACGTCCGTATGAAGATGGGAGAACTGGACATTGTGGCCGAAGAGGGCGGAGAGATGGTCGTGGTGGAGGTCCGGACAAGGACCCTGGGCAGGATGGTTCCCCCTGAAGCTACCGTCGGCCCTTCGAAGATCCGGAAACTGGTCAGGACCGGGAGAGCCTACATGGACTCCGTCGGATGGGAAGGCCCGTGGAGGATCGACATAGCCGCCATAACCGTGGGGGCCGATGGAAGTCCGAGGCTGGAGGTCTTCCGGGATATCACCGTGGGGATCATTGAGCCATGAACGTCGTTCACGGCGTTACCCTCCAGGGCATACAGGCCCTGAAGGTCGAAGTTGAAGTGGAGATCACGGGGGGACTCTTCGCGATCGCGGTGGTGGGGCTCCCTGATGCCTCCGTCAAAGAGGCTCGCGAGAGGGTGCGGGCCGCGCTGAGATCCCTGGGGGTATCAGTTAAGGGGAGGGTGGCCGTCAACCTGGCTCGTCCCCGAGGGCAACGCCAGGGAGGTCTCCCTGGTAAAGGGGGTCAGAGCCTGGCAAGTCGGACATATCCGTGAACTCTTCGCTCACCTCAGGGGGCAAAGCCAGCTCAAGGTCATTGAGCAGGCCGAGGAGGCCACAGACGACCCCGAGCCGGACCCCGACTTTTCTGACATCAAGGGTCAGGCTGCTGCCAAGAGGGCTCTGGAGATAGCCGCGGCAGGCCACCATAACGTTCTCCTGACGGGCTCCCCGGGCTCAGGCAAGACCCTTCTTGCAAGGGCCCTTAAGGACATACTCCCCCCGCTCTCCGACGAGGAGATGATGGAAGTGCTCCTGGTGAGGAGTACCGTCGGTCTTCCCCTCGACAGCTCCCGTCGCCGCCCCTTCAGGGCCATTCACCACACCTCCAGTACCATTTCGGTCTGCGGAGGGGGGACGAACCTTCGACCGGGGGAGATAAGCCTGGCTCACAGGGGAGTCCTGTTCCTGGACGAGTTCACCGAGTTCAGGAGAGACCTGCTCGAGTCCCTGAGGCAGCCCCTGGAGGACGGCTTCATCTCCGTGAGCAGGGCCAGCGGTAGTGTGACCTATCCCGCCAGGGTGCTGCTTGTGGCTGCATGCAACCCCTGCCCTTGCGGCTTCCTGGGAGATCCCGTCGAGCCGTGCCGGTGTTCTCCCTCTGCCGCGGACCGTTACCGTCGCAAGATGTCAGGACCCATACTTGACAGGATCGATCTCTACGTAACCGTTCCGAGGCTTACGCCCGACGAGCTTGTACAGGCCGAGGGGCAGGGGGGAGAGAGCAGCATTCGGGTAAGGGAGAGGGTCCTGCGAGCGAGGGAGGTCCAGTGGGATCGGTGGAAGAACCTGGGATACCAGTGCAACGCCGAGCTGCCTGAAAAGGCTCTCAGGAAACAGGTAAGGCTTGACCCCGACGGGAGGCGTTTTCTGAAGGATGTGGCGGGAAGGATCCGCCTCTCCGGAAGGGGGATCAGCAGGGTCCTCAAGGTGGCCAGGACGATAGCCGACCTGGCCTGCGAAGAAAGCCTTTCAACGGTCCACCTGGCCGAGGCCCTGGCCTTCAGGGAAGGAGGCGACCTGCCCTGGGACCGGTAAAGAGGGCGATGCTCCTGCTGAACGCCTGCGGGGGTTTCGATGCAAGGATCTTGAGGATCATCGAGAGCAGGAGGATCTCCTGGGAGGATCTTGCCGCCGGGGCCGACACGGCTATGGACAGGCTCGGGATGAAGGAAGCTGCCCGGAAGGAGTTCCTGGGCCTGCTATCGTCGGGGTGGTGCGACAGGGAGGTCGAGAGCTGCGAAAGGATGGGTGTCAGGCTGATCTTTTCCGGGGATCCCGGCTACCCGTCCATGCTGGCTGACATCATCGATCCGCCGCTGGTGCTATACGAAAGCGGAAAGGGGCTGCCCAAAGGGGAAAGAGTGGCGGTCGTGGGCACCAGGAGGTGCACCTCCTACGGCTCGAACTGCGCATCGGATCTGGCTTCCGTCCTCGCCGATGCCGGTGTCGCCGTCGTCAGCGGGGGCGCCAGGGGGATCGATACCGCTGCACACAGGGGGTGCATGTCTTCCGGCGGCAGGACCGTCGCCGTGACAGGAACAGGGGCGGACATCTCCTATCCTGCCTCCCACTCGGCACTTTTCCGGGAGATATCCGAAGAGGGCACACTTCTGACGGAGTTCCCCCTCGGGACCCCTCCAAGACCATGGAACTTTCCCAGGCGCAACAGGCTGATCGCCGGCCTGTGCTCCAGGTGCGTGGTCGTCGAAGCCCCTGAGAAGAGCGGCGCGGTCCTGACCGCCAGGCTTGCACTCGAAGCAGGCAGGGAGGTATGGGCTGTGCCGGGTCGTATCACCGACGGGGTCTGCAGGGGGTCGAACGCCCTCATATCGGACGGGGCTATGCCTCTGGTTGATATCCGTGTCTTCGCGGCACTGGTCTCGGGAAGACAGGGGGAGCTCTTCCCCACAGGTGGGCGTCGGGAGGATACGGGAGGTCCCGCCCTCACTCCGGAGGAGGCTGAGGTTCTTCGGATCCTGGCCGATCACTGTGAAATGACGGTTGACAACATCGCGGCGGAAGGTAAAATGAGCGCCGCTGTCGTGCTAAGGGCCCTTGGGGTGCTCTCGGCATACGGCCTAGTCGCCCCCGGCGGCCCCGGCAGGTGGAGCACGAGGACCCAGGGAAGGGGCTGACGGGCCACCGATGGGAACAGGAGGAGAGAGAATGTCCGTAAGATTCATCCCCGAGGGCGAGAGCCGTTTCCTCACCCGTGATGCCCTGGCCCTTGTCTACCGGGTCTGTGCCGATGAAACCCTCTCGAGAGAGGTAATAGAGGGCGCCCTGACGGAGGCGGTCCGCCTGAGCCTTATAGGCGACTGCCCGGTCAACGCTGACCTTTTCGAGGTCCTCCTGCAGTCCATCTGCGAAAGACAGAAAGCAGGACCGAAGGATCTTCCTCTGTGCTGAAGGGTGGAGAGCTGATGGCAAAGAAGGCAGGGACCGCACCCTCTAGGAAGACCACAAAGGCCAGAACCAGGTCGAAGCCTGGGGAAAAGGCCTCCCGGTCCGGTATAAAAGCCGGCAGGACCCTGGTTATAGTCGAGTCGCCATCCAAGGCCAGGACGCTGAGCAAGATCCTTGGCAGGGAATACGATATCCAGTCAAGTGTGGGGCATATCCGCGACCTTCCAAAGAGCAGGCTTGCCATCGATATAGAGAACGGCTTCGAACCGGAATACATTCTTGTAAGGGGCAAGGGTGATATAGCCCGCAACCTCAGGGAAAGGGCCTCGGTGAGCGGCCGGGTGCTCATCGCTTCCGACCCTGACAGGGAGGGAGAGGCCATTGCATGGCACCTCTCGGGGATCCTCGGGATCGACCCCACCTCCCCCTGCAGGGTGAGGATGTACGAGATCACCCAGAAAGGCGTAAGGGAGGCCTTCGAAAAGGTCTCCTCCGTGGACATGAAAAAGGTCGACGCCCAGCAGGCGAGGCGGATCCTGGACAGGCTCGTTGGCTACAAACTGAGCCCGCTGCTGTGGAACAAGATCAAGAGAGGGCTCTCCGCCGGGAGGGTCCAGTCGGCGGCTTTGAAGATAATCTGCGACAGGGAGAGGGAGATCGAGTCCTTCGTCCCCCAGGAGTACTGGCAGGTAACGGTGGCCGCCGAAGCCGGGGGGAGCAGGAACTACTCGCTGAGGGTCGACAGGCTCGACGGCAAGTCGCTGATAAAGGATGGCCGGACCCTCCTGATAAAGGACGAGGCGTCCTCCGTAGAGATCGAGAAAGAGATCCGCTCCAACCCCTTGAAGGTGGTCTCCTTTACCCAGAAGGAGGGTGTCCGCAAACCCCTGGCTCCCTTCAAGACCAGTACCTTGCAGCAGGAGGCGGCCAGGAGGCTGTCCTTCGCTCCCAGGAGGACCATGTCCGCCGCCCAGGGGCTCTACGAGGGCGTGAATATCCCCGGCCGCGGGGCCACGGGCCTGATCACCTACATGAGGACCGACAGCCTGAGGATATCCCCCGAAGCCTTAGATTCGTCCAAAAGCTACATCAAGGCCAACTTCGGCAAGGAATATCTGCCCTCGTCGGTCCAGGTCTACGAGAGCAAGGGTCGCTCCCAGGACGCTCACGAGGCCATCAGACCGACCGATGTGTTTCTTACCCCCGACTCGGTGAAAGAGTACCTGACGCCGGACCAGTTCAGGCTGTACGACCTGGTATGGCGCCGTTTCGTGTCCAGCCAGATGAGCCCTGCGAGAATTGCCAGGAGCACCGTGGAGGCCGCCAGCGGCAGGGTGGGGATGAGACAGTCCGGTGCCAGTGTGATCTTCGATGGCTGGGGAGTCCTCTGGCCCCTGGAGATGAAGGACGAGATCATAGAGCCGGCGATCGAAGGCGAGCCCCTGGAAGTCAAGGACATAGCAAGGGAGCAGCGCTTCACCAGGCCTCCGTCGAGATTCACCGATGCCGGGCTGATCAAGGCCCTTGAGGACGAAGGCATCGGGCGCCCCTCCACCTACGCGACGATCGTCCAGACCCTCTACGACAGGAAGTACGTAGTCAGGAACGACGAAAAACGCCTCGCCCCCACTCCTCTTGGACTTATTGTGGACACTTTCCTTGAGGCTCACTTTCCAGGCATCGTGGACCTTGCCTTCACGGCCGGGATGGAGAGCGAACTGGACGAGATCGAAGAGGATGGAAAGCAGTGGAGGGACGTGGTCCGCGAATTCTGGAAGGACTTCTCCGCCTCCCTTGAAAAAGCCGAGGCCGAGGCTCAGAAGGTCCCGCCTCCGCCCCCGGAACCGATCGGGGAGGAGTGCCCCCTATGCGGTTCGCCGCTGGTGATAAAGACGGGAAGGTTCGGGGATTTCATAGGTTGTGCCGGCTACTCCGACCCGGAAAAGAAGTGCCGTTACACCCGCCCCATACTCAAGACCACCGGCGTAGCCTGCCCCAAGTGCGGTGAGGGTGAGGTCGTCAAGAGGCGGGGCAAGGGAGGAAAGCCCTTCTACGGGTGCTCCCGCTACCCCGAGTGCGACTTCGTCTCGTGGTACCAGCCCACCGGCGGGAAGTGTTCCTCCTGCGGAGGTCCCTTGGTTATCAAGGGCAGGTCCGGGGGGAAGGTCTGCTCCTCCTGTGGTTCCGTGGAGGGTCCGGCCGATGAAGAAGGATCCCGGGATTAGAAGGATAACCGTCGTCGGGGCCGGCCTTGCAGGTTCAGAGGCCGCCTGGCAGCTGTGCAAAAGGGGTATTCCCGTGACCCTTATCGAGATGCGGCCCCAAAGAACGACGCCTGCCCACAGGACAGGGGGCTTCGCGGAGCTGGTTTGCAGCAACTCCCTGGGAGCCGATGAGATCACAAGCCCCGGGGGGATCCTCAAGGCCGAACTTGACATGATGGGCAGCCTCATCCTCTACTGCGCCAGGAGGTCCCGGGTACCCGCCGGGAAGGCGCTGGCGGTGGACCGGGACAGCTTCTCTGAATGCATCACCGGCGCTCTCGCTTCAGACCCCCTGGTGACGGTAGAAAGAAAGGAGATCCAAGAGATCCCCGAAGGTCCGGCAATTATCGCGACGGGCCCCCTCACCAGCGATCCCCTGGCAAGATCCCTTTCGCGGACGGTAGGCGAGAACTTCCTGTCCTTCTTCGATGCTGTCTCTCCAGTGGTCACCGCCGAATCCATAGACATGACCAGGGCTTTCCGGGGCAGCCGGTGGGGCCCTGGTGACGATTACATAAACTGCCCCATGACCAGGGAGGAGTACGAGGCATTCCACGCCGCCCTCGTCTCCGCCGAGAGGGCCCCCAGGCACGACTTCGAAAAGGACGACCGTTACTTCGAAGGGTGTCTCCCCGTGGAAGTGATAGCCTCCAGGGGTGTGGACACGCTGCGCTTCGGCCCCCTGAGGCCTGTAGGGCTCAAGGACCCCGTCTCCGGCGAGGAGCCATGGGCTGTGGTCCAGCTCCGCCAGGAGAACACCGCGGGTACCCTCTACAACCTCGTCGGTTTCCAGACCAACCTCCGGTGGCCTGAACAGGAGAGGGTCTTCAGGATGATCCCGGCCCTTTCGGGGGCCGAATTCGTCAGGCTCGGCGTGATGCACCGGAACATCTACGTGGATGCCCCCAGGGTCCTGGATCCTTTCCTCAGGCTCAAGGCTCGAAACGACATCTTCCTCGCCGGTCAGATCACCGGCGTTGAGGGCTACGTGGAGAGCACCGCCATGGGGCTTGTGGCTGCCCTGAACGCAGCAGCCATGGTCTCGGGGCTGGAGTTTTCCGTCTGGCCAAGGGAGACCGCCGTCGGCTCCCTGCTCGCTCATCTCTCGGATCGCCAGCCCAGGTCCTTCCAGCCCATGAACACCAACCTGGGGATATTCCCTCCCTTGGCTGAGAGGATAAAAAAGAGGCCTGAACGATGCGGGAAGTATGCTTCCAGGTCATCGGAGTCCATGAAGAAGTTCATCGAAGAATTACCACCTCTTTTGAGAAAAATTCCGACCATACAGATATCTTCAGAAAATTATGACTAATCCTCTCCAAAGTGTTACAATTACCGACATGCCCGGGGACGCTATTTCCGAATCTATCGATCTTTTCCTTGAAGAGATGAGGTCCGGCAGGGGAGGTTCGGGGCACACGACCCTCAACTACGCCGTGGACCTCTCCCAGTTCGCCGACTACCTGGAGGGCCTGGGGGTCACCGCCCCCGGAGAGGTTCAGAGCCTGCACATAAGGGGCTTCCTCAGGGACGTGGTGGGCTTCGGGTACGCCCGCTCCTCGGCAGCCAGAAAGCTCTCTGCCATAAGGAGCTGGCTTCGGTTCCTCCGGGAGCGTCGTGAGATCCCGTCCAATCCGGCTGAGGGGATACGGGGACCCAGGCTTCCTGGCAGGCTACCAAGGGCGATCTCCAGGGAGGATATGGAAAAGCTTCTGGAGACGGGCCCTTCCGGCCAGGAGGCCCGCAGGGACCTGGCGGCAATGGAGCTCATGTACGGCTCCGGGCTGCGGGTCGCAGAGACGGCCTCCCTTCGCTGGGACCAGTTGGACCTTGAAGAAAGATGGATCAGGGTAATGGGCAAGGGCGAGAAGGAGCGGCTGGTCCCGATGAGCAGATACTCGGTCAAGGCCCTCCGTGAGTGGCGAGATTCCTGTCCGGTCGTCTCGGAGTACGTATTTCCCGGCAGCAGGGGTGAGCATATAACGGTGAGGACCCTCCACAGGACGGTTCTGAAGGCTGCGGCCAGGGCTGGCCTCTCCGGGGTGACACCCCATGTGCTGAGGCACAGCTTCGCGACCCATATGCTGGAAGGGGGAGCCAACCTGAGGGTCCTCCAGGAGCTGCTTGGGCACGAAAGCCTTGTGACGACCCAGAAGTATCTGAAGGTAACGGTGGAACAGCTGAGGAAAAGCTATACCATGGCCCACCCCAGGGCCGGAAGCGGTGGTGCGGATGATGAAGGGGACAACGGTACTATGCGTCAGGAGGAATAATGTTGTGGCCATGGCCGGTGACGGCCAGGTCACGCTGGGGGACCAGGTGATAAAGGAAGGTGCCAGGAAGGTCAGGCGCCTTTACGATGGTCGTGTTCTCACGGGGTTCGCGGGAGGTACGGCCGATGCGATGACCTTGCTGGAGCGCTTCGAGAAGAGACTGGCCGAGCACGGGGGCAACCTGGTAAGGGCCGCCACCGAACTGGTCAAGGACTGGCGGACCGACAAAGTCCTCAGAAGACTCGAAGCAATGATGCTGGTGGCCGACAGCGGATCTACCCTCCTTCTGAGCGGGTCCGGAGATATCCTGGAACCGGAGGGTGAGGCCTGCTCCATCGGTTCAGGTGCAGGATATGCCCTGGCCGCAGCGAGGGCCCTCCTGGAGTCCTCTGATGCCAGGGCTGACGAGATCGCCAGAAGATCGCTCGTCATTGCTTCCAGGATCTGCATCTACACCAACGATTCAATTACTCTGGAGGTGCTTGAGGATTGAGGGAAGGAAGAAACGAGGCACTTACCCCCAAGGCAATAGTTGCCTACCTTGACCGTTACATCGTGGGTCAGGGCAGGGCCAAGAGAGCCGTCGCTATCGCCCTCAGGAACAGGATCCGTCGACTTGAGCTTCCCGAGGAGATAGCCCGTGAGATAGCTCCGAAGAACATCCTCATGGTCGGCCCTACGGGGGTCGGGAAGACCGAGATCGCCAGGAGGCTCTCCCAGCTGGTGAGCGCACCCTTCATCAAGGTGGAGGCCACAAAGTTCACCGAAGTGGGCTACGTCGGCAGGGACGTTGAGTCCATGATCCGGGACCTGGTGGAGAGGTCTGTCCAGATGGTGAAGCAGCGGAAGATAGAAGAGGTCCGTGAGGAGGCTTCTGTCAGGACGAGGGAGAGGATACTTGACGCCCTTATCCCGCCGAGAAAGGTCCAGGAAAAGGTCTCCGACTTCATGCACATCTTCTCCGGGCAGCCCCAGAAAGAGGAGAGGATCCCCACCGAAGAGGAGGAGAGAGCCGAGAGGCAGCGTCTCTCCACCAGGGAGAGGTTGGGGCGCATGCTGGACGAGGGCAAGCTCGAGGGTCGCGAGATAGAGATCGAGGTCAGCGAGAGCGCCCAGTTCGGCATCCCCGTCATGGGCGGCCCGGGCATGGAAGAGATGGGCATGAACATCGGGGAGATGCTAAGCGGAATATTCCCGAAGAAGAAAAAGAGGCGGACCGTTACCGTCGAAACAGCCAGGAGCATTCTGGAGGCCGAGGAGGCGGAGAAGCTCGTAGATCACGAAGCGGCGGCCCAGGAGGGTCTTAAGAAGGCCCAGGAGGAGGGTATAGTCTTCATAGACGAACTCGACAAGGTCGCTTCGGCAGGCGGCGGTCACTCAGGGCCCGACGTGAGCCGGGAGGGGGTCCAGAGAGACCTTCTCCCCATCGTCGAGGGGTGTACGGTCAACACGAAGTACGGACCGGTGAGGACCGACCACATACTCTTCATAGCCGCCGGTGCCTTCCACAAGATGAAACCGTCGGATCTTGTCCCTGAACTCCAGGGGAGGCTCCCTCTCCGGGTCGAGCTCAACCCTCTCACCGAGGAGGACCTGGCAAGGATACTCGTGGAACCTGAGCACAGCCTGGTGGACCAGTACAAGGCGCTGCTTTCGACGGAGCAGGTCACCCTTTCCTTTTCGGAGGGAGCGCTGAAGGAGATCGCCTCGCTGGCCGCAAGGATGAACCGCGAGACCGAGGACATCGGAGCCCGCAGGCTTCACACCATGATGGAGAATCTCCTGGAGGAGATCCAGTTCGAGGCCCCGGACCTCTCCGGGCAGAACGTAAAGATCGATGATGGACTCGTCAGGGAGAGGCTTGAGAGACTGGTAGCCGATACGGATGTAAGGAAGTACCTGTTATAGCCGGGCGCTGTCCGAACAGCGCCCCTAGAGGCCACCGGGGGGGATCACTGTGACGATGAACACTCCGAAAGAACTGATCGAATCAAGGGCCAGAATAGCCGATCCTTCGGCGATGCAGGACCTCCTTGAGAAGACCCGTGCCGTCAACAGGGTCCTGCAGAGCCGCAGGGATCCGGGTACACCGGACTACCAGAGGCTCGCCAGACTTCTCTGCGAACTGTCGGCGGCCAACGTCTACATGATCGACCGAGAAGGGGGGATCCTGGGCTACTCCTGGGTCAGTGAGTACAACTGCCCCATCATGTCGGATCTCCTCGAGAAGGGAACAATGCCCGAAGGGTACACCGAGAAGGTGAACCAGTACCACGAATCGGAGCTGAACCACACCGACCACGGACTCTGCGCCTACTCCGACGAGCCCTGCACCTATTCCAACAAGCACGTCGTATATGTTCCTATCCACGGTGCGGGGGAACGCCTGGGTACGCTCATCCTGGCCCGGTTCGGTCACCCCTTCGATAACCGGGACCTTGTGCTGGGTGAGTATCTGGCCACGGTGGTAGGCCTGGAGATACTCCACTCCAGGGCCAAGAGCATAGAGGACAGGGCCAGGGAGCGCCTGATCGTCCAGATGGCCATGAGGGCCCTGTCCTACTCGGAGGTGGAGTCCGTCAGGCACATGATCAGGGAGCTGGGAGGATCGGAAGGGATAGTCGTTGCCAGCCGTGTCGCGGACAGGGTGGGAGTGACCCGGAGCGTCATCGTGAACGCCCTGAGAAAGCTCGAGAGCGCCGGTATAATCGAGAGCCGAAGCCTGGGCATGAAGGGCACCTTCATAAAGGTCCTGAGCCCCCTCTTCCTGGAGGACCTTGGAGTTATCGGACACTGATCCTTGTTCCGCCGTTACGGAAGATGGCAGGATTTGCCCCCTGTCGTTGACATAATGATATACTTGTCGGCGTGAACCGGATCTGTACGAGCCGGTGTTTTCATAGATCATCTCTCAAATCTATACGGAGGGGAAAACTGGTTGATGGTCCAGGAGAAGGGCTCCCAAACGACGGAGGTTAAGGTCGGAGACATCGTAAAGGGTACTGTGGAACAGATCCTGCCGTACGGAGCCTTCGTCAGGCTTCCGACGGGGCAGAAGGCAATGATCCATATCTCGGAGCTTGCCTACGAGTACGTCAAGAAAGTCGAGGATATCCTGCAGCTGCAGCAGGAGGTAGAGGCCAAGGTCATCAAGATCGACGAAAGGGGCCGTATAGACCTCTCGCTGAAACAGCTCCAGGCCCGCGTAGAGAGGCCGCGACAGCCGCGAGGCGCACCAGCGTCGGCGGGAGACGATTTCGAGAAGAAACTGGCTTCATTCCTGAAGGCGAGCGATCAGAAATTATCGGATCTGAACAGGAAGAACAAGGAAGGCTCCGGGGGAAAGCCGCGGGGAAAGAAATAGCGCAGAAGCG
>LGGV01000109.1 GCA_001509095.1 Synergistales bacterium 58_81
GTGCTTGAGAAGCTTTTCCATGATCTCCCTGGGTACTTCCTCGTAGTGCGAGAACTGCATGGAGTAGGATGCCCTCCCCGAGGTCTTGCTCCTCAGGTCCGTAGCGTACCCGAACATCTCAGAGAGAGGAGCGAAGGACTTGACGATCCTGGCGTTGCCCCTCATCTCCATCCCCTCAACGTGACCTCGACGCGCGGAGAGGTCTCCCATCACGTCCCCCACGTATTCGTCGGGGGTCACTACCTCTACCTCCATGATCGGCTCCATCAGGACCGGGTTAGCGGATCTCATGGCCTCCTTGAAGGCCATGGAAGCGGCGATCCTGAAAGCCATCTCGGAGCTGTCCACCTCGTGGAAACTCCCGTCCACGAGAGAGATCTTCACCCCGATCACCGGGAACCCACCCAGAACGCCGTTGGAGATCGTCTCGTTTATGCCCCTCTGAACGGCGGGGATGAACTCCCTGGGGATGGCCCCGCCCACGATCCTGTCCTCGAACACGAAGCTCTTCTCCTCTGGGAGCGGTTCGATCTCGAGAACCACGTGTCCATACTGCCCCCTGCCGCCGGTCTGCTTGATGAACTTGCCCTCGCCGGAGGACGGGTTCCTGATCGTCTCGCGGTAGGCCACCTGGGGCCTTCCGACCCTGACGTCCACGCCGTACTCCCTCTTGAGCCGGTCCACGATGATCTCGAGGTGCAGCTCCCCCATCCCGGAGATGATGGTCTGAGCCGTCTCCTCGTTGGTGGAGACCCTGAAGGTGGGGTCCTCTTCGGAAAGCCCCGAAAGCCCCTTGCCGAGCTTGACCTGATCGGCCTTGCTCATGGGCTCCACCGAGAGGTGGACCACCGGCTCCGGAAACTCCACCGACTCAAGGACAACGGGTTTCTTCTCGTCGGTCAGGGTATCCCCTGTCCTGGTGGCCTTCAGGCCCGGAAGGGCAATGATCTCGCCCGCGGAAGCCTCCTCGATGTCCTCCCTCTTGTTGGCGTGCATCCTGAGAATCCTGCCCACCCTCTCGCGGCTCCCCGTGGAGGTGTTCAGGATACTGGAACCACTCCTGATCCTACCCGAATAGATCCTGCAGTAGACAAGACGTCCGACGAAGGGGTCGACCACTATCTTGAAGGCCAGCGCCGAGAGTGGCCCATCGGGGTCGGGGTGCCTCTCCTCGGTATGCCCCGTCGAGGGGTGTACGCCCTTGATCGGGGGGAGGTCCACCGGGCTGGGAAGATAGTCCACAACCGAGTCGAGCAGCGCCTGGACCCCCTTGTTCTTGAAGGCCGACCCGCAGAGGACGGGGAATACGGCCAGTTCGATCGTGGCCTTCCTGATGGCCTTCCTGAGGATATCCTCTGGTACGGGCTTGCCCTCCAGGTAGTGGGTCATTACATCTTCGTCAAGGTCCGCCATCGCCTCCACGAGGGCATCCCGCCCCATGGCCGCGTCCTCGGCCAGTTCGGCGGGGATATCCACAACCTTCGGGTCGACACCCAGCTCCTCGTGGTAGATGATCGCTTTCTCCCTTACCAGGTCGACGACACCGCTGAAACCGTCCTCGGAGCCTATGGGGATCTGCACGGGGACAGCGTTTGCCCCCAGGCGTTCCTTCATCTGGGAGACCACCAGGTGAAAATCCGCACCGACCCTGTCCATCTTGTTCACGAAGGCGACCCTGGGCACCCTGTACCTGTCGGCCTGCCTCCACACTGTCTCGGACTGGGGCTCGACCCCCCCGACGGCACAGAAGACAGCCACAGCTCCGTCGAGGACCCTCATGGACCTTTCAACCTCTACGGTAAAATCCACGTGGCCGGGCGTATCAATAATATTGACGCTATAACCCTTCCAATGGCACGTCGTAGCAGCGGAGGTAATAGTTATCCCCCGCTCCCTCTCCTGCTCCATCCAGTCCATCGTGGCAGCGCCTTCATGGACCTCTCCGAGCTTGTGCTTCCGGCCCGTATAGAACAGGATCCTCTCCGTTGTGGTGGTCTTGCCGGCGTCAATGTGCGCCGCAATACCGATGTTCCTGATCTTCCTCAAATCAATAGAGCTCATTCAGTCTTCTCCATACCCGGCCCGCTGCCGGTGTGGTTGACCCGCATTCCGCAGAAAGGGCCTAAAGCGTTCTACCAGCGGTAATGCGCAAAGGCCCTGTTGGCCTCGGCCATCCTGTGGGTATCTTCGCGTTTCTTGACGGAACTGCCTTCGCCCTTGCATGCATCGGCAAACTCTCTGGCCAGCCTCTCCATCATGGGGATGCCCTTCCTCCCCCGGGCGTACTGGAGGATCCACCTGGTTGCAAGAGCCTGGGCCCTCCTGGGCTGGACCTCCACGGGGACCTGATAGGTGGCACCACCGACCCTTCTGGGGCGAACCTCGACCACGGGACGGACATTCTCCATGGCCTTGTTGAAGACCTCGATGGGTTCAATATTGAGCCTCTTGGAGGCAAGGT
>LGGV01000026.1 GCA_001509095.1 Synergistales bacterium 58_81
GTTCACGATTCGCGAATTACGATTCACGATTCACGAAAAAGACCAGATCCCTCATCCGCAAGAAGCGCGGATTCGGGATGACAGGGCAAGGGCGAAAGGACGACTCGGGGCCGTTGCTTGTCATTCCGAGGAGCGCGAAGCGACGAGGAATCTGGATCTGGTTCCTTATGAACCCGGATCTTGCACCACAGACGAAGTACCCTGAGAGAAGCGACAGGGTAGGACACAGAGGACACAGAGAAATGCAAGAGAGAAAAGCAAAATATATGGTTTAGTTACAAGGGCAGACTCGTGACTCGGAAAAGCAGCGCTTGTCATTCCGAACCCGCGCCGGCAGGCGGGTGAGGAATCTGCATTTGAACTTTCAGTTCACGATTCGCGAATTACGATTCACGAAAAAGACCGAGATCCCTCATCCGCAAGAAGCGCGGATTCGGGATGACAGCGGAAGCAAACACAGGTCTCCGCCGGTAGGCGGGGAGCGCGGAACGTCCGCCTTCCGGCCGAGGGGACTTCGGCCTTCGGCCTACGGGGCGAAAAAACCAGGAGGCAGAAAAGGCAGGATCCGTTCACCGTTCACGCCTTTGACCCTGCTGGGGCCATTCCATGCGATTCACGATTTACGACTTACAGTTTACGGGTTACTGGTTACTGGTTACTGGTTACTGGTTACTGGTTTTCCTGCAGCCTGACGCCTGTTGCCTGGCTTTTATGTACTTCCGTCTCACATCTTGCGCAGTTGATCCTTCCTCTCAGTCAGTCTTGACTTGGGCATTAAAAGTGCTATTCTATTGATAACCAATATCATTAAAGGAGATGATAGTCATGCCCGGTTATGATGGAAGAGGTCCCTGGTTCGGAGGCGGACCCGGTGCGGGCTGGGGAATGGGCCCATGTGGCGCCGGATACCGCGGCTGGCGTGGTTCCCGCCGTGGAGCCGGTTTTGGAAGAGGCTTCGGATTCGGGAGAGGCTGGGTCTGGAATGCAGCTCCCTTTGCCGGTTCGTACCCTGCCATGGACCCCGCGGATGAAAAGCAGGCTCTTCAGGAAGAGCTCAGCGCCCTTGAAGCAGAAATGAAGGCCATAAAAGACCGGCTCGACAGCATGGAAAAAGGTGCCTGATCCGGTCCTGTCAGTTCCTTTTCTCCCGGACCCGGTTCCATCGAACCGGGTCCACCTTATTTTTTTGGAGGGATGCCACCATGAAGATAGCAGTAGCGACAGAGAACGGTAATGTTTGCCCCCACTTCGGACACGCACCGACCTTCAGGATATTCGAAACCGATGACAAGAAAATAACAGGCCACCAGGACCTTCCCAACCCAGGCCACGTTCCCGGCGCACTCCCCAAGTGGCTCTCGGAAATGAAGGTTGACGTGATAATAGCGGGCGGAATGGGCCCCCGCGCCGAGGATCTTTTCGTTGCTGCCGGGATCAAACCCGTTATCGGCGTGCAGGGTCCCGCCGAAGCTGCCGTAGCGGCTTTCCTCGAGGGCAGCCTGGAGTGCGGGAAAAGCGCCTGCGGCCATGTCACGGGCGAAGGGCACGAGGAACACCACTGCCACTGATGCCCATAAAGCCACTGACCGTCGCCATAGCCAGCGGCAAGGGCGGAACCGGCAAGAGTTGCGTCGCCGCATCGCTTATGGTCTCGGTACCGGGACTTATGGCCGTCGACGCCGACGTGGAGGAACCTAACCTCTCAATCCTCCTGGGAGCCGAACCTTACGCTTCGTCCCTGGTCGAGACCCTCTGGCCCGTTATCGACAGCGATAAGTGCGACCGGTGCGGCGAGTGCGTAAGGGCGTGCCGTTTCGGGGCCCTCTACATGTTCGGAAAAGCTTTTCCAACGCCCAACGACCTCTGCCACGGCTGCGGGGTCTGCTCCATGGTCTGTCCCGGGGATGCCATCAGCGAGACAGGAAGGCCCGTGGGGGAGATACGCCTCTGCCGGGCCGGAGGGATGACCCTTTTTGAAGGGCGCCTTAACGTTGGAATGCCCAACCCTATACCAGTTATTAAAGCGACACTGGATGCCGCCCTTGCCGAGGGAAGGGACATGGTGATCGATTGCCCTCCCGGCACATCGTGCCCTATGGTGGCAGCTGTCAGGGAAGCGGACATGGTGGTGCTAGTCACGGAACCGACACCTTTCGGGATCGCAGACCTCGACCTTGCGCTGCAGGTTGTCACTGACCTGAAAAAACCTTCTGTGATCGTGGTAAACAGGGCTGACCTGGGAGACTCGGACATCGACGCCCTGGCCGGAAAGTACGGCACCAGGGTGGAGGTCAGGCTCCCCTTTTCCAGAGCTGTGGCCGAATCCTACGCCCGGGGGAAACCGCCGGCTTCGGTTGACTACCAATGGAAAGAGGCGATGATCGCGATATGGGAGACAGCAAAGAAGGCGGCAGGCCGATGAAGACAAAAGAAGTGACCATCGTCAGCGGCAAGGGGGGTACCGGCAAGACATCAATAACCGCGGCCCTGGCTGCGCTTTCTCCCCTGGGCATCGTCCTTTGCGACGCCGATGTGGACGCGCCGGACCTGGAGATACTGCTCCACCCTGAACCGGAAGGGGAGTTCCCTTTCATGGGGATGCTGACGGCGGGGGTGGACACTGACAGGTGCACAGGCTGCGGCAAGTGCGAAGATGTCTGCCGTTTCGGCGCCATCAAGGTTACCGGTGGGAAAGCCCGGGTTGACAAGAACTTCTGCGAGGGGTGCTCCGCTTGTGCGCTTGTTTGCCCCGTGAAGTGCATAGCCATGGAAGATACCAGGCAGGGGACGTGGTTCAGGGGCATGACTGAACATGGCCCAATGGTCCACGCAAGGCTCAACCCCGGGGGGGAGAATTCCGGGATGCTCGTTCAGCTGGTCCGTAAGGTAGCAAAAGAGATAGCTGAAAGCTCAGGAGCGGGGATGATCCTTACCGACGGCCCACCGGGAATAGCCTGTCCCGCCATATCCGCGATCACCGGAGCCGATGCAGCCCTGATAGTAACGGAGCCCACCATGTCGGGCAGGCATGACATGCTGAGGATCGCGGACCTGTGCCGCAGGTTCGGTACATCTGCCGCAGTGGTTCTTAACAAGGCTGACCTGAGCAGCGAGGGTTCCCGGAAAATAGAAGAGGCATGCCGGGAAAACGGCCTGCCTTTTCTAGCTTCTATTCCTTTTATCCTGGACGTGGTCCACGCCGTTTCGCAGGCAAGGATACCCTCAAAGGAACTGACAACCCACCTGGAACCTATCTGGCGCTATCTGCAGGGGATGTGACCAGGGAGGCCACGGCGGAGATCACGCTTCGGGCCATTTCCTCTGCCCGGCCTGAGCCGTCGTACTCCTCCAGTTTACCCGAGTCGCCCAGCATTGTTATCTGTTTGTCTATGGGGAGGCTGCCAAGGACCGGGATATCCCACCTTGAGCAGACCTGCTCTATATGACTGGGGCCAAAGAGGTCCCATCGTTCGCCGCAGTGGGGACAGAGGGCATGGCTCATGTTCTCGACCATCCCGACCAGGGGCACCTTCATCATTTTCGTCATGTGCATCATCTTTTCGACAATGCGGGTCGAGAGGTCCTGGGGTGTGGTCACCATGACAACCCCGTCAAGGGCTATGGTCTGCATGACTGTGAGAGGTGCATCTGAGGTACCCGGCGGCAGGTCGATGACCAATACCTCTGAGTCCTCCCAGTTAGTGTCGTTCCAGAACTGGCTGATGACGTTGCCGATGAGCGGGCCCCGCCATACGACGGGCTTTGAGGTGTCCTCCATGAAGAGGTTCATGGACATGACCTTGATGCCCAGCCGAGGTGTTGCGGGAGGGACAATTCCTTCGGGGGTGCCGTAGGGCATACCTGATATGCCGAGCATGGACGGGATGGAAGGGCCCGTTATGTCGGCGTCAAGCAGGGCCGTCCTGTGGCCGAGTCGTGCAAGGCCGATCGCCAGGAGGGCCGAGACGCTGCTTTTGCCCACTCCACCCTTGCCGCTGCCAACGGCAATTATGTGATTGAAACACCCCCTGGTGGGAACGGGCATGGAACACGTTCCAGGATCCAGGTTGCAGGAGCCCTCGCTGGGGCAACTGCCGCATCTGTTCTCGCTCACTTGTGCCACCTCTTCCTAATTAAGGGGGATCTCCTTGAGAGAGCCTTTTTTGAAGTCTTCAAGGGCTTCCTTACAGCTCTGTCCTGATGACTCGAAGGCACGTATGCCGGAAGCCTTGAGTGCCATTGTAGCATTTGGCCCCAGCCTCGGGGCGATGAGAGCCGATACCCCGTGTGCCGCTATGGTTTGTACCGCCATCCCGCCAGCTCCGTGGGATGCCTTTGTGGCATCGTTTGAAATGGCTTCCAGGAGAGTGCCTTCCTCTTCGACGATGAGGAAGAAGGGGCATCTTCCAAAACGCTCAGCGACGGGGCTTTCAAGGGTCTGACCTTCAGATGCTATAGCGATCTTCATTGTGAACCTCCATTATGAGAATAGTTATCATTAGCAGGGATTACTATAGACCCGCGGCCGGAGCGAGTCAATCCACACCACTCACCGTTCACGCCTTTCGGTCTTTGCCGTCATCCAGAGCGCAGCGAAGGATCTTTTTTCGTGAATCGTGAATCGTCAATCGTGAAAGTTCAAAACACAACCTGACCCGGATTCCCGCCTGTGGCGGACGTTCCGCTTCGTCCCGTCGGTCCTAAGAATGACAGACCCCCGCCCTTGCTTTTTCGATTCACGAATAACGATTCACGATTTACGGATCTTGCTCTTCCTTTCTCTGCCACTATTGATATCCACTATTGACAAAGAGTTTGGGCATGCTAACATTCTTGAAGATTAAAACACCAGGAGGTCTCCATGGCGACGATGCTTTGTTCCTTAACTGACGGACAGACCGCGAAGATAGTTGAACTTCCCCAGGGGATGAGCGGGCGAAGGCTTGAAGCGCTGGGCCTGAGGCCGGGCAAGGTTGTTACGAAAGTCTCGGGGATGCCATTTTGCGGTCCCATAACTATAATACTTGACGGAAGGCAGATCGCCATAGGGCACGGCATCTGCAGAAAGGTCGCCGTGGAACCCCTTGCAGGAAGGAAAGCCCCATAACAATGCTTCCCAAAGGTTGCGCCAACTGCCCCCCGGGCGGATGCCCGCGGAAGTGTCCCTGCTCCACACCTGAGGGCAGGAGCACCGAGGACAAGAAGGTCCTCCTGGTAGGCAACCCCAATGTGGGCAAGAGCGCCCTCTTCACCCGTCTGACGGGAGTTCATGCCTTCTCCTCGAACTACCCCGGCACGACTGTGGGTTTCACCGAGGGCAACCTTCGTTTCGAGGGAGTGAGGTACCGCCTGATCGATGTCCCCGGCGCCTACACCCTGGAACCCACCAACGAGGCCGAAGAGGTAGCCAGAAGGATCATCGAGGAAGGCGCCGACATAGTGGTGATAACCCTCGACGCCACGGCCCTGGAGAGGAATCTGAACCTGGCTTTGCAGGTCCTCGAGATGGGATACTCCTCTGTCGTGGCCCTGAACATGGTCGACGAAGCGCGCCACGAAGGGATCAACATAGATATAGCCGCTCTGGAGAGAGAGCTTGGTGTGCCCGTAGTTGCCACCGTTGCCGTGACAGGACAGGGTATCAGCGAACTGATATCACGTCTTGGCGAGGCCAGGCCCGGCATAGCCGTGCCTGGTGCTGACCGCTGGGCCCGTATCGGAGAGATCGCCGCCTCGGTGCAGACCATGGAGCACAGACACCACACCGTGAGGGACCGCATCGAGGACCTTTCGGTCCATCCCGGGTGGGGTGCTCTTCTGGGTGTCTTTGCCGTTCTGGGCAGCTTTGCGGCGGTGCGAATTATAGGTGAAGGCCTTATTGACTACCTGCTGGACCCGATGTTCAACGGCCTGTTCATGCCCGTCTTCGAATGGCTGGGACCCCTTCTCGGAGGTGAGGGCTCATTCCTGTTCAGGACACTTATCGGAATGCTCATCAACGGGGAGATCGACCCGGAACTCAGCTTCGGCCTTCTGACCACGGGGCTCTACGTCCCGCTGGTGATGGTGCTCCCCTACGTAGTGGCCTTCTATGCGGTCCTCAGCTTCCTCGAGGACGTAGGCTACCTCCCCCGTTTCGCAGTGCTCTTCGACGCGCTTCTCCACAGGGTGGGCCTCCACGGTTTCGCCATAGTCCCCAATCTTCTGGGCCTGGGTTGTAACGTACCGGGGATCATGGCGACCAGGATCCTGGACTCGCCAAGGGAGCGCTTCATCGCTTCCACGCTTATCTCCGTGGCCATACCCTGCGCTGGGCTCCAGGCAATGATCATAGGCGCCCTCGGCGACCTGGGCGGGCGGTACGTTCTGGCCGTGTATGCCACTCTTTTTGCTTCCTGGGTCATCCTGGGCAGGATCCTGCACAGGCTTCTCCCCGGGTACAGCCCCGAACTGGTGGTGGAGATACCGCCCTACAGGATGCCCGCATTCAAAGGGATCGCCATGAAGCTCTGGTTCAGGATCAGGGGATTCCTTATCGAGGCCATCCCCATGGTGCTTGTCGGAGTTTTCGTGGCCAACCTGCTCTCCACCTCGGCCCTGATGGACAGTGTATCGGCCTTCCTCTCCCCACTCTTCAGGGGGATACTGGGGCTCCCGCCCGAGACGGCCGGACCGATACTGCTGGGGTTTTTGAGAAAGGATATTGCCGTGGGGATGCTCATTCCCATGGGGCTGCAGCCTAACCAGATGGTGGTCGCCGTGGTAACCCTGGCCATGACCTTCCCCTGCATAGCTACCTTCATCGTACTGTTGCGTGAACTGGGACTAGCGGACATGCTTCGTTCCGTCGGAATAATGCTTCTGACGGCACTGACCGCCGGAGGGATCCTTAACGCCCTCTTCGCCCTTGTCTCCTAGCGGTCCGCTCAGGCCAGCGGGAAAGCGACCCTGAAGCCCCCGGAAAGCTCTTCAAGACTCCAGGGGGTGTCGAAGATCTCCGCAAGAAGCACTTCATCCACCTTCCTTGGCGACGGCGGCTCCACCAGGAGGCCGTCTTTGAGGAAGACGACCCTGTCGGCGAACCTGAGAGCGTAGTTTATGTCGTGGAGGGCCACAAGGATACCCTTCCCCTCCTTCCGCAACACATCGAGAAGACGAAAGACGGCGATGGCGTGCCGCGGGTCGAGGGCGCTGACGGGTTCGTCCAGAAGGAGAATATCCGTCTGCTGGGCAAGGGCCCTTGCTATGGCCACCCTCTGGGCCTCCCCACCCGACAGGTCCGTGACCAGCCTCTCACCGAAGGATCCCAGGTCGACTGCCTCCAGCGCTTGCGTCGCCACCAGGCGGTCCCCGGCAGACAGTCTGGCAAACCTCCCCGCCAGGGGGAAGCGCCCCATGAGAACCGTCTCCATGACAGTGAAGGGCATCATGAACCCCGTCTGCTGGGGCACTACGGCGACCCTTCTGGCGACCTCCCGCCTGGAAAGGGAGTCCAGATCGTCTCCCTTGACAAGGACCCGGCCGGCATCCCTTCTGCCTACGCCCGCTGTGGCCGCCAGGAGGGTGCTCTTGCCGCTCCCGTTGGGGCCGAGGAGTGCAATGACCTCCCCAGGCATTACCTGGAGGTCGATCCCCTTCAGAACCTCCCTTGAGCCGAGGGTGACCCTGACCCCCTTAAGGGACAGAAGACTCATTATCTCTCCCTCCAGAGCAGAAAGCAGAAGATCGGTCCCCCGATGAGGGCAGTTATTACCCCCACCGGCAGCTCCCCCAGCGAGCGGGCTGCCGTGTCAGCCAGCAGCAGGAGCAAAGCGCCCCCCAGAATGCTCAGCGGAAGGAGCCTGAAGTGTGCCGGGCCTGACACTATCCTCACCAGGTGAGGGACCACAAGGCCGACGAAGCCGATGACGCCGCTCATGGACACCACAACTGCCGTGGCGAGGGAACTGCCCAGGAGGAGAATGCCCGAGGTCTTCCTGTCGTCCACGCCAAGGGACCTCGGATCGGCCCCGGAGGACATGATGTCCAGGTCGCGGGCCCAGAAGAGCCCCAAAACCAGGACCATCAGGGCCGAGGCGGCGCCCCAGGCTACCTGTTCCCACGAGGAGAGTGAGAAACTGCCAAGAAGCCAGAGGACTATGATCCCCACCTGGTCGCCTGCCAGGGCCTTGATGAGGGTTATGCCGGCGCCGAGTATGCTGCCCACTATGACACCGGCCAGGATCAGGCGGGTCGGGGAGGCCGTTTCCCGGGTCCCGCGCCCGAGGACCCAGACGAGCCAGAGGGCGGCAATACCCCCGATGAAGGCGAAGACCGAGACGAAGGGGAGGCCCAGCGTGATCGCAATGGAGGCACCCAGGGCGGCGCCGGTGGCCACGCCCAGGGTATAGGGTTCCGCCAGAGGGTTGAGAAGTACGCCCTGAAAGATCACGCCGCTGCCTGCCAGGACAGCTCCGGCAGCGGCGGCCGCCAGTGCCCTTGGCAGGCGTATGGAGAGGACTATAACCGACCTGGGGTCCGATGAGGGGATGTGGCCCGATATGACCCCCAGGACGTCACCCCTGGGTATGGGGACCTCGCCCACGGATATGACCCAAAGCAGGGAGACGGCAAGCAGGAGGGAAAGGGCAATAAGGGGGAAGAGCAGCCTCGCCCTGGGTTTCATTGCTCTCCTTCCCCTGACCGGGACCCCTGGTCCGATATCTCATGGCGAAGGTATTCGGCTCTCTGAAGGACCCTCTCGGGGGTTATGTCGTACTTGCCAGAGAGCAGGACGGCCCCCGAGGCACCTGCGCCATCTGGGACATCTCCGATATCTGCCAGCTGGACCTGGAGGTCGAGCAGCTTTGAAATGGCCCCGAAGGCACCGCCTAGATCCTCTTCGGTCCGGGTCGTAGTTGATATGCTGATCCTCCCCTTCTCACCCAGGTCCCGGAGGATGGCCGATACGGCAAGCATGGGGAGTCCCCCAGAGAGAAGGATATCAGGCCCACCCATGGCCCCAGCGGTGATGGCCGCTGCGGTCACCAGGACAGGATCACCGAGCTCGATGGCCGCCTCGAAGCCGCGTCCGATCAGATCTCCGGGTCGGATCCCCAGTCTCGAAGAAGCTCTCTCCCACGGAGAAGGCCCTTCGTCGCCGGAGGGTAAATCTTCCAGGGCATCGGCCCTGTAACCAAGGGCCCTGAGGATGAGCCTGGAGGTGACCCCGTTGCCGGGGCAGGACTCTCCTATGACCAGGCGCCCGCAGAGGCCGGCAAGGAGTCTTCCCAGGCTGAAACCGCTGTCCCAGAGAAGTTGGGCGCCGTGAAGGGCTGTTCCAGCTGCAGGGTCCCCGCCCGGCTGGGCACCGGTCTCCATGTAGGGGCAAAGCGGGGCATCGATGGAGCCACAACGGACGACCAGGGTCGGGAAGTCGGCAAGGAAACGGGCCGCCCTGGGGATCAGGACGGGGTGTGTGAGGGGACCGCGGCAAAGACTTGAGCGCATCCCGGGGGTGGTGATCCCCCACCAGATGAAGTCGGCCTCGGCCTTGGGCGGGAAACGGCCGGGTTCTGCGGTACCGGCTGCGGAATCCCCCGTCAGCAGGATGAACAATTTCCATCCTCCTTTTTCATGAGAGAGAGGGCTGCCTGAAGGTGTTTGCAGTCGCCCCCGTTTCGGAAGGAGGGGCAGCTGCAGGAGCGGTGCCTTACATCCACGGCGTAGTCGGCGCTCCCGTGGGCGATGAAGATGGTGTTACAGACGCGCTCGAGGTTCTCCGGAGGAAAAGAAGCCATCTCCCGGGCCGGCGAGGAGAAGGCCCTGTTGGAGAGGGCGTCGGCCATGAAGTTCTTCTCCCGGGGGACCCATTCAAGGAGCGCCCCTGTGGCACGGACAAGATCCTTCGCCCTCTCCGCCAGAGGTCGGAGACGCTCCTCACGGACCTTCCACTTGCCCGTCACCTGGGAGACCACCAGTCTGCTGTCGCCGCGGACTGTGACTTTTTTGAGACCCCTGGATGCGATCTCCTCAAGGAGCATTATAAGGGCATGGTATTCTGCCTCGTTGTTGGTGCCGACGCCCAGAGCCCGGGAGAACTCCCAGATCATCTTTCCGTCGTCGCCGACGATGCAGGCCCCGGCGGCCGATTCGCCCGGGTTTCCCCGTGAGGCCCCGTCAAAATAGGCTGTTGGCATGGTTTGCATGTCCCCTTGCGTAAAGTCTTCGGGGAAAGTATAGCAGAGGGGCAGGATCCGTTAGTCGTGAGTCGCGAATCGAAGTGTCTGTCATCCCGAATCCGGGCTTCTTGCGGATGAGGGATCTGGTCTTTTTCGTGAATCGTAATTCGCGAATCGTGAACTGAAAGTTCAAATGCAGATTCCTCACCCGCCAGCGAGGCGGGTTCGGAATGACAAGCCTCGCTTTTCCGCGTAACACTTTCGGCCTTGCCCTGTCATCCCGAATCCGCCTACCGGTTGAGATCTGTATTTGCTTCTACTGTCATCCCGAATCCGGGCTTCTTGCGGATGAGGGATCTGGTCATTTTCGTGAATCTTAATTCGCGAATCGTGAACTGAAAGTTCAGATCCAGATTCCTCCCCCGCCAGCGAGGCGGGTTCGGAATGACAAGCCTCGCTTTTCCGTCTCACGTCTCACGCCCCTGGGTTCTCCTGCCCTTCCGTTCACCGTTGACCGTTCACCGTTGACTGTTGACGTCTGCATTTCTCTGTGGTCCTCTGTGTCCTCTGTGGTGCAAGGTCCGGGTTCATAAGGAACCAGATCCAGATCCAGATTCCTCACCCACCAGCGAGGCGGGTTCGGAATGACAAACATTTGCCCCTCCCGTTGATCGTTGACCCAGCCC
>LGGV01000110.1 GCA_001509095.1 Synergistales bacterium 58_81
TTGCGGTAACCGGTTTTGCAGCAGGCGCCATGGCAGACGACGTGATCAAGGTCGGATACCTGGCAGCCCTTACTGGCGACTGGGCGGCCTACGGCCAGACTGAGCTTAATGCGGCAAAACTGGCGGTCGCCGAGATCAATGCCAAGGGTGGGGTCCTTGGCAAGCAGATCCAGCTCTTCCCCTATGACTTCAGGACCCGTCCCGAGGACGCGGTGAACGCCTTCAGGCGCATGGCCGAGAACGACAAGGTCGTGGCCGTGGTCGGGGCCAACGGGAGCGGCATCAACATAGCCACCGCGCCCCTTGCCAACAGGTACAAGATCCCCCAGATCGGGACCGTGTCCACCAACCTCCTTGTAACCGTCAACGACCAGGGTGAGCTGAACCCCTACATGTTCCGCACATGCTTCACCGACCCTTACCAGGGGCAGCTTATCGCCGCCTTCACCGCCAAGGAGCTCAAGAAGAACACCGCCGCCGTCCTCTATGACGTAGGCAGCGACTACGCCCAGGGTCTTCGCGAGTTCTTCATGAAGTATTACGAGGATTACGGCGGAAAGATCGTTGCCGACCAGGGCTTCCGCGCCGGCACCGATGTCGACTTCAGGGCACAGCTGACCACGATCCGTGACAGCAAGGCCGAGGTCCTCGTACTTCCCAACATGGGCAAGGAGATGGCCCTTATCATGAAGCAGGCCCGCGAGCTCGGGATGAATGACATCATCTTCGTGGGCGGCGACGGCTACGGCGAGTTCATGTGGGAGATCGCCGGAGATGCCATGGAGAACAGCTACTGGATCAACCACGTGGCCCCCGAGGACCCTGCAATGGCAGACTTCTTCGCCAACTACAAGAAGACCTACAACGACGAGTGCAAGGAGTTCGTCAACGGGATCCTGGCCTATGACTCCATCTACTGGCTTGCCGACGCCATCGAAAGGGCCGGCAAGGTAGACAGCACGGCCATCAAGGATGCTCTCGAGAACACTGTGAACGTTCAGCTCCACCACGCTGTGATGTCCATCGACCCCGCAACCCACAACCCGATGAACAAGACGGGCGTCGTGCTCGTGGCCAAGGACGGAAGGGCGCAGTTCTTCACAAGGATCCAGCCGGAATAGGCATCACCTCTCTTTTCGAAGTAAACCGAACTGGGGCGGACGCGGGTTCCGCGTCCGCCCCAGATTTGCAATGAACAAGGAAGGTGAACCCGTTTTGGAAACTCTTCTGCAGCAGGTTATCAACGGGCTTTCCCTTGGGTCGGTCTACGCCCTTATTGCCGTCGGCTACTCCCTGGTATACTCCATTCTCCTGTTCTCCAACTTCGCCCACGGAGGTTTCCTGGTAATAGGAGGTTATATCTGCTACTACACCCTTGCGGCCGTGGGCAACAACATCTGGATAGCAAGCCTTCTTGCACTCCTGGGTGCCGGCGTATCGGCCGTCTTAGTAGAAAGGGTAGCCTACAAACCGATCAGGGAAAGAACGAACGTCACCCTTTACCTCCTCATTGCCTCCATGGGAATGAGCATTGTCATCGAGAATATTTTCGTTGTAACTGTCGGAGGGCGCTTCCGGGCCCTTCCGCCCGTCATTCCCACGAATCCCGTTAACGTGTTCGGCCTTGCCACTACCAGCGCTTTCGACATCCTCTCCCTGATGATGGCCATCTTTTTTCTCTCCGGCCTTCAGCTCTTCCTGTCCAAGACCAAGTGGGGCCTGGCCATAAGGGCGGCCTCCTACGACCTCAGGACCGCGGGCCTTATGGGGGTCAACGTGAACCAGCTTATCTCCATCGTCTTTTTCGTTGCCGGTCTGCTTGCCGCAGTTGGCGGTATCTTCCTCTCCGTACGCTACACCCTTTACCCGCAGCTGGGGCTTATCACGATAAAGGCTTTCGTTGCTGCCGTCATCGGGGGGCTTGGGAGCCTGCCTGGCGCAGTGGTCGGCAGTCTGATCCTGGGTCTGGCAGAGATGCTCACCGCAGGTTTCATTTCCAGCCAGATGAGGGATATCGTAGTCTTCGGCATGCTGGTACTTACACTGCTCTGGAGACCTACCGGGCTTTTCGGCAAGCACGTTGCCGAGAAGGTCTAGGAGGCTTGCCATGTCAGGATATCTTGAAGGAATAATAATTCTTATCTGCATCAACTCCATAGCCGCCATGGGTGTAAGCCTCCTCACGGGGTTCACCGGCATTTTCACCCTGGGGCACGCTGGCTACATGGCGATAGGCGCCTACACGGCGGCTATTCTCACCGTTCGACATCATGTTCCCTGGCTGGTAGCGGTACTGGCCGCCGGAACACTGGCAATGGTCATTGCCTACCTGATCGGGGTCCCCACTCTCAAACTGATGGGAGACTACTTCGCAATAGCCTCCATCGGCCTCGG
>LGGV01000027.1 GCA_001509095.1 Synergistales bacterium 58_81
GCGTTCCTCAGCTTTTTGGGGTCCCAGGGGGCGGCAGCGTCAAAGGATATCACCTGCCCCAGGGCGTGAACTCCCCTGTCGGTCCTACCCGCCGCAACGACGGAGGTCCTGCTTTTGTTGAGCAACTCAAGGGCCGCCTCGATATACTCCTGGACGGTCTCCCTTGTCACTCCCGGCTGTCTCTGCCACCCCGAGAAGCGGGAGCCGTCATAGGCTATCATCGCGGCGTACCTCATGGGAGCAACACCCTGCCGTCGAGCAGGACCGCCGCGAAGGAGAAGATGACAGAGAAGACAAGGGCCGCCGAATCCCGGACGGACCATTTCAGGGGGTACATCCGGGACCTCCCCTCACCGCCGGTATAGTTCCTCGCCTCCATGGCCGTGGCCAGGTCATCGGCCCGCTGGAAGACGATCACGAAGAGCGGCACCAGGACCGGTATAAAGGCCCTGAGCCTTTTTAAGGGACCCCCCCTCTCAAGCTCGGCGCCCCTTGCTATCTGGGCTTTCATTATTCTTTCGGTCTCGTTGAGAAGGGTGGGGATGAACCTCAGTGCAATGGTCATCATCATTGCCAGTTCATGGGCGGGGAAGCCGAACCTCCGCATGGGAGAGAAGAGGTTCTCAAGGCCGTCGGCCAGCTCCGTCGGGCTCGTCGTGAGCGTCAGAAGGCCTGCGTACATGACCAGCAGCACCAGTCGCAGCCCCATCCTCGCGGCCATGACCGCGCCTTCGCGGGTGATCTCTATTATGCCCCACGAGAAGAGGGTCATGTTGTTCAGGAATCTCATCTTTCGTGACTCCTGTCTATTGCCTCTGCAAGCACAGAGGGCTCCCAGGTAAGAGGCACCTCATAGCCCAGCTCGCGAAGACGCCCAGCGAAACGGACCATGTCCGGGATTACCAGCCCCCGGACGTCACGCTCGAGGAGTTCCCCTAGGATGATGTCAGGGCGGCCCCAGAGAGCGCTTCGACCCTCATCGAGAACGAGGATCACATCGGCAAGACCAAGGGCCAGCTCCATGTCGTGGGTGATGTGGATTATCCCCCTTCCCAGGGCCTTCAGGTTTGACAGCAGATCAAGGAGCTGCCGTCTCCCCGGTGAATCGAGACCCGCCGTCGGCTCGTCAAGAACAAGGTAGTCGGGACCGGAGGAGAGTACCGAGGCGATGGCGACCCTTCTCTTCTCCCCCCCCGAGAGCCTGAGGGGGCTGGCTTCGAAAAGGTCACTGCCGATCCCCACAAGCCCAAGGGCCTCTTCGACCCTCTCATTTAAAGTATCTGTGGGGACCCCCCAATTCCTGGGACCGAAGGAAACCTCCTTGAAGACGGTCTCCTCGAAGAGCTGCTGTTCGGGATACTGGAAGACCAGGCCCACCTTCTGCCTGACCTTGCGTAGCGAACCCTCCCCCCGGCGCACCTCTATGCCGTCCACGGTCACCGAACCTTCCGTGGGGAGAAGAAGTCCGTTCAGGTGCTGTGCCAAAGTCGACTTCCCGCTCCCGGTGTGACCTACCACGGCCACCCAGCTCCCCCTTTCGGCCCTGAAGGTGACACCGTCAAGCGCCTTCGTCTCGAGAGGGGTACCAGGGTGATAGACGTGGACAAGGCCTTTCACATCTATCGACATAGGGCCTCCACCATTTCTCCCATCCGGGGCGGTATCTCCGCTTTCAGCAGGCCCTTTTTCACCAGTTCCCGCCAGACCTTTACCATCCCCGGGATCTCCAGACCCCACCTGTCCAGCTCCTCGCCAAGGAGAAAGAGCTCCCTGGGCGTTCCGCTCCAGGAGATACGTCCCTTCGAGAGGACAATGCACCGGTCACATCGAAGGATCTCCTCAAGCCTGTGGGTAATGGAGACCAGGGTCATCCCGTCGGAGTGAAGGGTGGAGAGAACCTCCATCAGGTCCTGTCTCCCCCTGGGATCAAGCATGGTGGTAGCTTCGTCCAATACCAGGCATGGCGGCTTCTGGGCTATGGCCCCGGCAACGGCCAGCCTCTGCTTCTGCCCCCCCGAGAGGGCATAGACGGGTTTCCGGGCCATTTCCCCCAGACCCGATACATCCAGGGCCCACCTGACCCTCTCACGGATCTCCTCCGGGGGGAGGCCCAGGTTCTCGGGGCCGAAGGCTACGTCCTCCTCTACCACGGCGGCTATGATCTGGTTCTCGGGGTTCTGGAAGACCATGGAGACGGCCCGCCTTGCGGACCGCTTGCCATCTTCGCTCCGTGTATTGAGTTCATCGACAAAACAATCGCCCTGCGCTGGTACAAGCAGGGCGTTGAGGTGTTTGGCCAGGGTCGATTTCCCCGATCCGTTGCAACCCAGTACGGCCATCCATTCTCCGGAGGCTATCTCGAGGTCGATATCCGCGATAGCTGGGGCCGCAGCCCCCGGGTAGGTGTAGGAAACCCCGGAAAACCGTACCAGACAGTTCCCCGTCATGACCTCTCTACAAGTTCTATTACGGCCATGGGGGCGGCGTCTCCCTTGCGGTACCCTGTCTTGATTATGCGGGTATACCCCCCCTGCCTCTCGCTGAAACGGCCGGCTATGTCGTTGAAGAGTTTCTTGACTGCTTCGACATTACCCATCCTTGAGGCGACGATCCTCCGGTTGTGGAGATCGCCTATCTTGGCCTTGGTTATCATTCTTTCGGCGAAACGGCGCACCTCTTT
Organism: Synergistales bacterium 58_81; assembly: GCA_001509095.1. Classification (GTDB taxonomy): domain Bacteria; phylum Synergistota; class Synergistia; order Synergistales; family Thermovirgaceae; genus 58-81. The sequence goes on from LGGV01000027.1 coordinate 2,681, forward strand.
GGCCCTGGTGACGGTGGTCTCCACACGCTCCTCCAGGAACAGGCTTGCCGTGAGGTTGGAAAGCATGGCCAGCCGATGGCTTCCGTAGCGGCCCAGCCTGCGTCTGTCAACGCGGTGCCTCATCGGGCTTCATCCTCCTTCATCTTTTCCTCTGACGAGTGGTCATCCCCGGAGATATCCAGCCCGAACGGTTCCAGCTTCTCTTCTATCTCTCTGAGGGATATCTTGCCCAGGTTCCTTATCTTCAGGAGTTCCGACCGGCTCCGGCTCATCAGGTCCCCTATGGTCTGGACCCCGCCGCGAAGCAGGCAGTTCTCGCTCCTGATGGAAAGTTCCAGGTCCTTTATGGACCTCATGAGGATCCCGTCGGCATCACTTTTGTCACCTGCGGATCCATCGCTGTCGGTATTGTCCGTCCCTTCCGGCTCATCCTTGCTGAGACCCTGCGCCACCATTCCGAAGGATCTCTGCAGGATGGAGGCGGCTTCTGTGACGGCCTTTTCGGGCGCGATGGAACCGTTGGTCCATACTTCAAGGACGAGCCTCTCGTAGTCGGTCCTCTGTCCGACCCTGGCGTCCTGGACCTCGTACCTGGCACGGCGGACCGGCGAGAATACGGCATCCACCACAAGGGCATCCAGCGGCAGATCGGAGGGCCTCTCCCTTTCGGAGGTCACGTAGCTTGTCCCCTGTTCCACGAAGAGGTCCATCTCTAAGGAGGCACCGTCCTCGAGAGTGCATATGTAGGCCTTAGGGTCCACGAACTCGATGTCGCTGTCGGGAATTATGTTCTCCGGTGTAACCTCGCAGGGTCCCTTCGCTTCGAGCCTCAGCACCTTCGTGCCCCCGCTGAAGCTCTTGAGGGCAACGTTCTTGATGTTGAGGAGGAGCTCGATGACGTCCTCTCTCATGCCGGGTATGGTGCTGAACTCGTGAAGGATCCCCTCAATCCTTACAGCCGTAATGGCCGCCCCGCTTATCGAAGAGAGCAGGACCCGCCTGATCGCGTTCCCAAGGGTAACGCCATAACCCTTTTCAAGAGGGCCGACGACGATCCTTCCGCTAAGGGGGGTGCTTTCCTCTATTCGGATCTCGGGTCTAATATGTTCCATCATTCTCCCCCCAGTCATTCCTTATCGGGCATAGAACTCGACGACCAGCTGTTCCTTGACCGGGACCTCGATCTGCTCACGGTTCGGGAGGGCCAGTATGCGCCCTTCGTGCTTCTCGGGATCGAACTGGAGCCACTCCGGGATGGACCTGGAGGCTGCCACTTCGATGTTCTCCCTGATGAGGACCTTGTCCCGGCTACCCTCGTGGACACCGATCACATCGCCGGCTTTCACGAGGAAGCTGGGTATATCGACCTTTCGGCCGTTCACCGTGATGTGTCCGTGTCTTACGAACTGCCTGGCCTGGTTCCGGCTCACGCCAATGCCGAAGCGGTAGACCACGCTGTCGAGACGCCGCTCGAGAAGCTGAAGGAAGTTGTGACCGGTCTGGCCGGCCATCTTCGAGGCCGCAGCATAGAAACGCCTGAACTGGGTCTCGTTGATACCGTAGAAGCGTCTCAACTTCTGCTTCTCCCGGAGACGGATACCGTACTCGCTGACCTTTGCCCTGCGGTTCTGTCCGTGCTGGCCCGGTTTGAAGTTCCTCTTGTTGATCGCGCACTTTTCCGTATAACACCTGTCGCCCTTGAGGAAGAGCTTTGTTCCCTCGGTCCTGCACAGACGACAGACGGCACCAGTGTATCTGCTCATTTCCATTGTCCTCCTTGATCAGCCCGCTAGACTCTCCGGCGCTTGGGAGGCCGGCAACCGTTATGGGGGATCGGGGTCTCGTCCTTGATGGCGTTCACCTGCAGCCCCGCAGCCTGGAGCGAGCGGATGGCCGATTCGCGGCCGGGACCGGGACCCTTCACGACGACATCGATCTCCTGGACACCGTGATCCTGGACCTGCTTCGCAACTTGCTGGGCAGCCATCTGGGCCGCGAAGGGAGTTGATTTCCTTGCCCCCTTGAAACCCACGTTGCCTCCGGAAGCCCATGAGAGAAGGTTCCCCTGTCTGTCGGTGACACTGATTATGGTGTTGTTGAAGGTAGAGTAGATATGGGCAACACCATAGCTGATATTCTTTCTTTCCTTTCTCTTGCCTCTGCGCTGTACTCTCTTTGCCACGCGAATACTCCCTCCCTTGCCTTATCGGGACACCCTGTTAAGGGGGTTATTTCTTCGCCGCGGGCTTCTTCTTGCCCGCAACTGCCCTGCGGGGTCCCTTGCGGGTCCTCGCGTTGGTCTTTGTCTTCTGGCCCCTCACGGGAAGGCCGAACTTGTGGCGCATTCCCCTGTAGCAGCCTATCTCGATGAGACGCTTGATGTTCATGGTGACCTCTCGTCTGAGGTCGCCTTCGACCCTGTAACCTTCCTCTATCTCGGCCCTGAGCTTCTGGGCCTCCTCTTCGGTGAGATCCTTCACCCTGGTGTCGGGGTCTATTGAGGTGGCCTCAAGGATCTTCTTGGAGGACGGCAGACCAATCCCGTAGATATAGGTCAGGGCGACCTCGATACGCTTTTCCCGAGGAAGATCGACTCCTGCGATTCGTGCCATGGGATACTACCTCCTTGCTCCCTGTCTCTGTTTGTGTCTCGGATTCTTGCTGCAAATTATCCTGACGATCCCGTTCCTCTTGATAACCCTGCAATATTCGCAGACGGGTTTTACCGAAGGTTTCACTTTCATTAGATTCCACGCTCCTCAATGCAGCTGAATAGCTCACCGATTATCGTATACTTCTGTGATCTTTCAGAGTCCAAATTATTTATATCTATACACGATCCTTCCTCGTGTCAAGTCGTAGGGCGATATCTGGACCAGCACCTTGTCGCCCGGGAGGATCCTTATAAAATGCATCCGCATCTTCCCCGACACGTGCCCCAGGATCCTGTGACCGTTTTCCAGTTCGATACGGAACATGGCGTTGGGCAGAGGTTCTATGACTTTTCCCTTTACTTCGATCATGTCATCTTTTGGCATACGGCTCCTTCACCCTCCCTGTCGCACCTGGCGAGTCGTCTTGATCCGGTCAATGCCGGGGCCCTCAGCTTCGATCGCCCCGGGCCCCTCGGATCCTGCAGTCGTCGGACGGGCGTCTGCCCCGAAAGCCGCTCCAGCTTCAAACAAGCTGCCGTCCAGGCTTCCTACTCCCAAGGCGTGATCACCTCCGGGTCATTCCCGGTAATGACGATGGTCTTCTCGAAATGGGCGGCATCGGAGCCATCAGCCGTTACCACGGTCCATCTATCCTTCAGGGTCCTGACCTCCTCTTTGCCGGTCATGATCATGGGCTCTATGGCAAGGGACATTCCCTTCTTAAGGGTTATGCCCCTGCCGGGGACCCCGAAGTTCGGGATCTGCGGTGCCTCGTGAAGGTTCCGCCCGATCCCGTGACCTGCATAGTTCCTCACGATCCCGTAACCCCTGGGGGCCGCCCAGGATTCTACGGCATGGCCGACATCTCCCAGGGTCGCACCCTCGCGGGCTACCGATATGGCCCTCTCCAGGCACTCCCTTGTGACCTTGAGAAGGGCCTCCCTCTCCGGCGAGATCCTGCCCACCGGGAAGGTATAGGCTGCGTCCCCGTAGAACCCGTCGATACGGACCCCCACGTCTATGCTGACAATGTCACCCTCCTCAAGGACCCTATCCTCGCTGGGTATTCCGTGGACGACTTCATCGTTGATCGATATGCAAAGCGTCCCGGGGAAGGGCTTGGGAACACCGGGGACGGTGTAACCCTTGAAGGCCGGACGGGCACCGGAATCAGCTATCAGCTTCTCGGCCTTCATGTCCAGTGTCAGGGTGTCCACCCCCGGACGAATATTGTCTCTGACAAGGTTCAGGGCATCGACGACAATCTTCCCGGCCTTCCTGAGACATTCGATGTCCTTTTCGTTCTTGATGGATACCATGGTCTACTGTCCTACGGCCCTTTCAATGGCCGCGACGACGAGTTCCCCTTCCTGGCCTGCGTCAACGCGGACAAGCTGTCCCTTGTCCTCGTAATAGCGTATCAGGGGAGCCGTCTGCTCTTCGTAGACCTCCAGTCTCTTGATGACGATCTCTTCCCTGTCGTCATCCCTCTGGACCAGTTCTCCGCCGCAGAGATCACAGACCCCGGGGACTTTGGTCTTCTTGAAATGGACGTTATAGATCTCGCCGCATTTCCCGCAGACCCTTCTCCCAGTCAGGCGGTCGAGTACCAGGTCGCCAGGCACCTCGAAGAGTATGACCCCGTCAAGGGAGATCCCCATCCTGTCAAGAAGGGCGTCCAGAGCTTCAGCCTGGGGTACCGTCCTCGGGAATCCGTCGAGGATGAACCCCTTCTGGCAGTCCGGCTTCTGGAGGCGCTCCTCCATCATGGCTATTATCACTTCGTCGGGGACCAGCCTGCCCGAGTCCATATACTCCCTGGCGGTCTTTCCGAGAGTGGTCCCGTTCCTGACGTTCTCCCTGAGAATGTCTCCCGTGGATATATGGGCGAGACCGTAACGCTCCCTTAGTACCGCTGCCTGTGTCCCCTTGCCTGCGCCGGGTGATCCTAGGAAGATAACTTTCATGGCCCTGTCATCCCTCTAGAACTTGAGGAGCCCGGCGGTCTTTCCCTTGGACCGTTTCAGGATGCCCTCATAGTGCCTCATCAGTAGCTGTGCCTCTATCTGGTGGACCGTGTCCAGGGCGACACCGACCACGATCAGGACTGCTGTCCCTCCAAAGTAGAAGGTGGTTATCCCCATGAGCCGGGTCATCAGCGTCGGCAGCAGTGCCACGCCGGCGAGGAAGACCGCTCCACCGAGGGTGATCCTCGACATGATCTTCTCGATGTACTCTGCCGTCGGTTTTCCCGGCCTGATACCGAGAACGAACCCCCCGTACTTCTTCATGTTGTTGGCCGTGTCGTTCGGATCGAACACTACGGCCGTGTAGAAGTAGGAGAAGAAGATAATGAGCAGCACGTAGAGCGTCATGTAGACAATGCTGTCAGGCGAAAGAAATCGCTGTATCATCATCGATACGTTCCCCGAGAAGAAACGGACTATGGTATAGGGGAAGAGCAGCACCGACGACGCGAATATGATCGGTATGACCCCTGCCTGGTTGACCTTGAGGGGGATGAAGGTGCTCTGGCCTCCGTAGACCTTGTTCCCGACGACCCTCTTGGCGTACTGCACGGGAAGCCTTCTCTGCCCCTCCTGGAGGAGAACACACCCGGCGATGACCACGAGCATCAGGACGATGGCCAAGGTTATCACCAGGAGATTCATCTCACCCATTCTCAGAAGCGTCCAGGTCCTGATAATGGCCTCGGGCAGCCTTGCCACTATCCCAGCGAATATAATAAGAGAGATGCCGTTGCCGATACCATGGTCGGAGATCTCCTCCCCGAGCCACATCACGATCAGGGAGCCCGCCGTGACGGTGAAGACCGCGGCGGTGAAGCCCATCCATCCTCCCGAGAATACACCGAGGTTCCTCAGCCAGAAGGTCATCCCTATGGCCTGGACGGCGGCGAAGAACACCGTGCCGAGCCGGGTGTACTGGACTATCTTCTTCCTGCCCTGTTCCCCTTCCTTCTGGAGCTTTTCGAGGGCAGGGAACACCACTACCAGCAGCTGCATGACTATGCTGGCGTTGATATAGGGAGCTACGCCCAGGGCGAAGACGCTGAATCTTCTGAGGGCCCCCCCGGCGAAGAGGTCGAGGAAACCGAGAACTCCGCCCTGTTCGAACAGGCTGGCCATGGCCTTGGCGTCAATGCCCGGCGTTGGGATATGAGTGCCAAGGCGGAAGAGGAAGAGGACCCCCATGGTGAAGAGGATCTTCCTCTTGAGATCGGGCAATCTGAAAGCATCCCTGAATGCATCCAGCACCTAGATCACCTCGGTCTTCCCGCCTGCAGCCTCTATCTTGGCCACTGCCTGGGCGCTGAAGGCGTTGGCCTTCACGGTCAGTGCCTTGGAAACCTCACCGTCCCCGAGGACCTTCACGGGCTTCCTGTCGTTCCGGACAAGACCCGCCATCATCATCTCGGGAATGCCTACCTCGCTGCCGTTCTCGAAAAGCTCCTCCAGCCTCTCGACGTTGACGATCTGGAAGCTCTTCTTGAACCTTGCGTTGCTGAAACCTCTCTTGGGAGTCCTCCTCGAAAGGGGCATCTGACCGCCTTCGAAACCGGGACGGACCCCTCCGCCGCTTCTGGCCTTCTGGCCCTTGTTTCCCTTCCCGGCAGTCTTGCCCTTGCCGGTCCCGACACCCTGTCCCAATCTTTTGGGTTTTTTCTTCGACCCAGGAGCAGGCCGGAGTTCATGAATTCCCACGAGCCTCTCCCCCCTATTCTTCTACGATCTCCCAGTCCACCAGGTGCTCTATCGCGGCGACCATCCCTCGGATCTGGGGGTTGTCTTCATGTATGACCGACTGTCTGATCTTTCTCAGGCCCAATGCACGGACGGTCTGACCCTGGCGGGGAGGCCGGCCTATGGTGCTCTTCTTAAGGGTTATCCTAAGCTTGCCCATTGTCGTTCAGCTCCCTACGCTTCCTGGGCCTGTGCCCGGGGTGCTTCCTTGCCCCGAAGCCTCATTACCTCGGCCGGAGTGCGGAGACCCTTCAGCGCCTTCATGGTGGCGTACGCCACGTTGATAGGGTTCGAGGTTCTTCCGATCACCTTGGTCAGTACATCGCTGACACCGCCAAGCTCCATGATGGCCCGGACTGCTCCGCCGGCGATAACTCCCGTTCCGGGGGCAGCAGGCTTGAGGAGGACCTCGGCAGCTCCGAAATGACCCACTATGTCATGGGGAATGCTGCTGCCGACCCTCTTCAGTTCGACCTGGTTCTTCTTGGCCTTCTCGATCCCCTTCCTCACGGCCTCGGAGATCTCCCTGGCCTTGCCGATCCCTATACCCACCTTATTGATGCCGTCACCGACAACCACAAGGACGCTGAACTTGAATCTCTTGCCGCCCTTCACGACCTTGCTGACGCGGTTTATGGAGACGACTCTCTCCATCATTTCCTGCCCTTTGGGGCCGCCGTTGTGTTCCCTCATATCCTGCACCCTCCTTAGAACTTCAGGCCGGCTTCACGGGCCGCATCTGCCAGGGCCTTCACCTTGCCGTGGTACATATGCCCCCCACGATCGAAAAGGACCTGGGTGATGCCCTTTTCCATGGCCCTTTCGGCAATGACCCTTCCCACGGTCCGTGCGGCCTCAAAGGCATCCGCGCCCTCCAGGCCGGACCTTACGCTCTTGTCCAGAGTCGAAGCGGCGGCCAGAGTATGGCCCTTGGTGTCATCTATGACCTGGGCATACATATGGTCAAGGCTGCGAAATACAGCAAGGCGCGGGCGCTCCGCAGTACCCGAAAGGGTCTTTCGAAGCCGGCGATGCCTGATCAAGCGCATATCGTTCCTGGTTCTCTTTTTCATCCTGCCCTTTCACCTCACTAGCTATGCTCCGGCCTTGCCGGCTTTACGGATTATGTGCTCGCCGACATACCTGATACCCTTGCCCTTGTAGGGCTCGGGCGGCCTGAAGCCCCTGATGACCGCCGCAGTGTGCCCAACGGCCTGCTTGTCTATACCCTTCACGGTGATCTTCGTGGGCCCGTCAGTGGTTATCTCCACTCCCTCGGGGGGGGTGTACTCAACAGGGTGGGAGAATCCCAGGTTCATCACCAGTGTCTTGCCCTGCATCTGGGCACGCCAGCCGACACCGACGATCTCGAGCTGTCTCTCGAATCCGCTGCTGACACCCTGGACAAGGTTGTTTACCAGTGCCCTCATCATTCCGTGGTAAGCTCTGGTCTTCTTGTCGTCGCTCTGCCGGGTAACCTTGATGGCGCTGTCCTCGACGGATATATCTATTCCGGGGACGAGGTCCACCGACAGCTCCCCCTTGGGCCCCTTGACTTTGACCTTTCCGCCATCGACCGAAAGGCTCACACCGGAGGGTATGTCTATCAGTTTCCTTCCAATTCTCGACACTAACGACACCTCCTACCAGATGAAGCAGACCACTTCTCCGCCAAGGCCCAGCTTGCGGGCTTCGGCGTCGGGCATCATGCCCTTGGAGGTCGATATGATGGCGGTCCCGAGCCCCTTCATGACACTTGGGAGCTCGTCCTTCTGCACATATATCCTGCGTCCGGGTTTGCTGATCCTTCTATAGCCCTCTTCCTTGAGGATCCTGGCAATAGCCAGCTTGACCTTGCTGAGGGGCATGTCGACCGTCTCATGGTAGACCATGTTGGCGTTCCGGATGCGCGTGAGCATGTCCCCTATAGGGTCATTCACATACATTGCAATAGCCTCCTTGACCGCATCCCTTGCTACCAGCTGGACTTGACCACACCGGGGATCTTGCCTTCCCGGGCCAGCTTCCGGAAGCAACAACGGCACATATTGAATTGCCTCATGTAGGCATGGACACGACCACAGAGAGGGCACCTGGTGTAGGACCTGACCTTGAACTTGGGTTCTCTCGTGGCAGGCCAAGGTTGTAGTTACCGTGGCCGTCGAAACCCTTGGACGACAGCCCCTGGAAGTCCTTGATCCTGGGCAGCGCAAGGGAGATGAGCCTGTCAAGGAACTCCCACATCCTTGCCCCCCGGAGCGTAACGGAACACCCCACAGGCATCCCTTCACGGAGCTTGAAGCCCGCAACGGACTTCCTGGCCCTCTTCATCATGGGCTGCTGCCCCGTAATGGTGCGGAGTTCGGCAATGGAGGCCTCCATATACTTGTAGTCCACCTTAGCCTCTCCCACCCCTATGTTCACGACAACCTTCTGGATCCGGGGTACCTCCATAACGTTGGAATACCCGAACTCCTTCTGGAGCTTCCCCGTGATCTCCTTCTTGTAAAGATCTGCCAGACGCGGCATCGTCAAGTCGCCTCCCCACTACACCTTATCGATTATCTCGCCGCACTTCTTGCAGACACGGACCTTCCGTCCGTCCTCAAGAAAGGCCCTTCCGACCCTGGTCGCGGCGCCGCAGGCCGTACAGACGAGCTTGACCTTGCTGGAGTAAATGGGAGCCTCCTGCTTGACTATCCCGCTCTGAGGGTTCTTTGCCGAAGGTTTGACGTGCTTGGTGACCACGTTAACGCCCTCGACCAGAACAAGATCCCTGGCCGGGAAACAGCGAAGGACCTTCCCCTCTTTCCCCTTGTCCTTGCCGGATATGACCTGTACCCGGTCTCCCTTTCTGATCCTGATCTTGCTCATCGCCAATTCCTCCTAAACAACTTCCGGAGCAAGGGAGACGATCCTCATGAACCGCTTCTCCCTGAGCTCGCGGGCCACAGGGCCGAAGATCCTGGTACCCCTGGGGTCGCCGTTGTTGTCGATGAGCACCGCCGCGTTGTCGTCGAACCTGACGTAGGAACCGTCTTTCCTTCGGACCTCTTTTTTGGTCCTGACGACAACGGCCTTGACTACATCGCCCTTGCCGGCGTTGCTGTTGGGTATGGCTTCCTTGACGGAGGCCACCACGATGTCACCGACTGAGGCGTAACGTTTCCTGCTCCCCCCGAGGACCTGGATGCACATGATCTTCTTGGCGCCTGAGTTGTCGGCGACCTTCATTACCGTCCGGAGCTGGATCATCTACTACGCCTCCTTATCCTGGCTGCCGCCGAGGACCGGAGCCCTCTCGATTATCTCGACAACCTTCCACCGCTTGCGTCGGCTAAGGGGGCGAGTCTCCTCGATCCTTATCTTGTCCCCGATGCGGCAGGTCTCTTCCTCGTCATGGGCCATGAACTTCTTGCTCCTCAAGACGGGCTTGCCGTAAAGGGAGTGCTTGGCCATGCGGTCGACCTTGATGACCACCGTCTTTGCCATGCGGTCGCTGACGACGGTACCTACTCTTGTCTTTCTGGAGATGTTTCTTTCATTCATCCCGAGTTCCCCCCTACACCGGGCGTTTCAGCCCGATCTCCTTCTCCCGCATAACGGTAAGAACCCTGGCGATGGATCTCTTGACCTCTCCGATGCGCCCGGTGTTCCCTAGCTGGCCAATGGCATGCTGGAAACGGAGATTGAAAAGTTCTTCCTTGAACTGTCTATGCTTGTCGTTCAGTTCATCTAAGGACAATTCGCGCAGTTCCCTGGCATTCATCCTTATTCACCACCCATTCCTTCCCGGGTTACCAGGCGGACCTTGATCGGCAGCTTGTGAGATGCCGTGAGAAACGCCCTTTCGGCCACTTCCCTTGGAACTCCCGCTATTTCGAACATGATCCTCCCTCTCCGTACGGGGGCCACCCAGAACTCCGGGTTGCCCTTTCCCTTGCCCATACGGGTCTCAAGGGGCTTCTTGGTGAAGGGGTGAGGGCCTGAAGGCCGTACTCTCCGAAGGCAACCGTCTTGCCTCCCTTGGCCATACCGCTCAAGGGGCGTCGGAAAGGCTTGCGGTACTTCACCCTTTTCGGCATAAGCATGTCCTTCTACCCCCTCTCGACAGGTTCCTGGCTTCCGGCAGGAGCAGGTCTCACGGCCTGACCCCTGTTGATCCAGACCTTGATGCCTATCACACCGTATATTGTCCGGGCTTCGGCGAAGCCGTAATCGATGTCGACCCTGAGAGTGGAGAGGGGCAGACGACCCTCAAGGTACCACTCTGTTCTGGCGATCTCGGCGCCGCCAAGCCTTCCGCTGCACTGTATCTTGATACCATCGGCACCGGATTTCATGGCACGGAAGATGGACTGCTTCATGGCCCGGCGGAAGCTTACCCGCCTCTCCAGGGCCGAAGCGACCCCTTCAGCCACGACCTGGGCTTCCTTGTCGGGGTTCTTGATCTCCTGGACATTGATCATGATCTTGTTGCCCGTCAACTCCTGGATCTCTTCCCTGACCTTCTGGATCTCCGTGCCGCCCTTCCCGATGACTACACCGGGCCGTGCGGTCCAGATCGTAAAACGGATGACCTTTCCTATCCGTTCGATCTCTATCTTCGAGATGCCTGCGTGGGACCACCTTTTGACGATCCACTCCCTGAGCTTGAGGTCCTCATGCAGTTTCTCCGCGTAGTCCTTGCGGCCCGCGTACCATCTCGATTCCCAGTCTCGCACTATTCCAAGGCGATACCCAACAGGGTGTACTTTCTGGCCCAACGGTCAACCCTCCTTAGCGCTCTGCAACCACTACGGTGATATGGCTGGTACGATGCTTGTAGGCATGCACCCTGCCCATCGAGACCGGCTGCCAGCGCTTCATAGATGGACCCTGGTCGGCGTAGGCCTTTACAACAACCAGTCGATCCATATCCATTCCATAGTTATGCTCGGCATTGGCGATCGCGCTCTTCAGAACCTTCTCGACGACCCTGGCGGCCTTCTTCGGGGTGAACCGGAGCGTATCGAGCGCCTGACCGGCCTTCTTGCCCCTGATCAGCGTGAGGACCTGCCTCGATTTGGTAGGCGAAAGTCGCACCTGCCTTGCAATGGCTTTAGCTTCCATAAAAAGCCCCTCCTAACGGACGCGGGTGGAGCGTTCCTGCCCGGCGTGACCGCCGAACTTGCGCGTGGGAGCGAACTCCCCAAGTTTGTGACCGACCATGTTCTCGCTTATGAAGATCGGGATATGGGTCCTGCCGTTGTGAACGGCGATGGTGTGCCCGATCATGTCCGGAACTATGGTGGAACGCCTGGACCACGTCTTGATGACTCTTTTCTTGCCTTCTTCGTTCATGGCCTCTACCTTGCGGAGAAGCTTCTGCTCGACAAAGGGTCCCTTCTTCGTGGAACGAGCCATTTCCGTCCCTCCCTACCACTACTTCTCGTAACGGCGCCGTACGATGAACTTGTCCGACGGCTTGCGTTTACGGGTTCTGTACCCCTTGGCGGGCGTCCCCCAAGGAGATACCGGGTGCTTGTGCGACTTGCTCCGCCCCTCTCCACCGCCCATGGGGTGGTCTACGGGGTTCATGACCATGCCTCTGACGTGAGGCCGCCTCCCCAGCCAGCGGGTCTTGCCCGCCTTGCCGTGAGTAAGGTTCTCATGGTCCTCGTTGCCTATCTGTCCGATAGTTGCCATGCACTCAAGCAGGGCCAGACGGAGCTCTCCGCTGGGAAGCCTGATGAAGGCCTTCTTGCCCTCCTTGGCCATGAGCTGTGCCGAGGTTCCGGCAGACCTGACCAGTACACCGCCGCGGCCCGGTTCGAGCTCGATATTGTGGATGAAGGTTCCCACAGGGATATCACTCAGCTTGAGGGCATTCCCAGGGCGGATGTCCGAATCCGGTCCCGCCGTGATGGTATCTCCGACCCCAAGACCGACGGGTGCGAGAATATATCTCTTCTCGCCGTCGGCGTAATTGATCAGAGCGATCCTGGCCGAGCGGTTGGGGTCGTACTCGATCGATGCGACCTTCCCGGGGACCCCTATCTTGTTGCGTTTGAAGTCGATGATCCTGTAGAGCCGTTTGGAACCGCCTCCCCGATGTCTCATGGTGACCCTTCCGAGGTTGTTGCGGCCGCCGGTCTTCTTAAGGGTTTCAACGAGGGATCTCTCGGGCTCGGTCCTGGTGATCTCCTCGAATGAGGAGGTCGTCATGGTCCTTCGTCCCGGCGTATAGGCCTTGTATTTTTTGATACCCATCTTCTTAATACCTCCCAGCCTACGCGTTGGCGCCTTCGAAGAACTCGATGCGCTCACCGGCCGCGACGGTCACGATGGCTTTCTTCCAGGACCTGGACTTGCCCAGGAAGGCGCCCATCCTCTTCGGTTTCGGCCTTACGTAGATAGTGCTGACCTTGACCACCTTGACCTTGAAGAGAGAGGACACGGCGTCCCTGACCTCGATCTTGTTGGCCCGGGGGTGGACTTCGAAAGTATACTTGTTCTGCTCCATCAGCCGGCTGCTCTTTTCGGTGATCACCGGCCTCAGGATGATATCCTGCGGCAGTGCCTTCATGCCCCGTACACCTCCTCGATCTTCCTGGCAGCGTCCATCGTCAGGACCATCCTGTTGTGGTTCAGGATGTCGTAGACGTTGATGCTGTCCACGTGGAGGACCATCGTCCCGGGGATGTTCGAGGCCGACTTGTAGATAGCCGGGCTGCTCTCGCCCACCATGATCAGGACCTTCTTGCCCGCATCGATCTCCGACAGAAAGGATGCCATAACCTTGGTGCTGGGCTTCTCGATGTCGATGCGGTCCAGCAGCACAAGGCTGCCCTCGCTGACTTTCAGTGAAAGGGCGCTCTTCAGGGCAAGCCTCCTGACCTTCCTGTTGACCTTCTGGTGATAGTCCCTGGGGTGTGGCCCATGGGTTATCCCGCCGCCCACCCAGATGGGGGACCTTCTGCTACCGTGCCTGGCCCTTCCGGTATGTTTCTGTCTCCAAGGCTTCTTGCCTCCGCCACGAACCTCACCACGGGTCTTGGTGGAGTGAGTGCCCTGCCTGGCGTTGGCCTGCTGGGCCACTACCACCTGGTGCATGGCCGGGACATGGACGGGAGCCGCGAAGACGGAATCGGAAAGGTTCTCCTCGCCGATGATCTCGCCCTTGAAATTGATAACTTTTACAGTCGGCATAGCTCCGCTGCCTCCTTACCGTGGTGCCCCAACCTTCTTGCGGATCATCACGAGCCCGTTCCTTGGTCCTGGAACGGCGCCCCTGATCAGCAGAAGGTTGTTTTCAGGATCAACACCGGCTACGGACAGGTTCTTGACCGTCACCCGTTCGCCACCCATCCTTCCCGGCATTGTCTTTCCCTTGAAGATATGACCTGGGAAGCTGCTCGCCCCTGCAGAACCTGGCTCCCTGTGGAACTTGGAGGAGCCGTGGCTTGCAGGACCGCCGCCGAAGTGATGCCGCTTGATAACGCCGGCAAACCCCTTACCCTTGCTCCGTCCGGTAACATCCACCACGTCGCCGGTCTCGAAGAGTTCGACGGAGACAACGCTGCCCACCTCGTAGCCGTCGGTGTCTTCCACCCTGAACTCGCGGATCCACCTCTTGGGCTCGAGACCCTTCTTCTCGAAGACACCCCTGTCAGGCCTGTTAAGCTTTGACGGCTTGATGTCCCCAAATGACAGGCTCAGGGCGGTGTAACCGTCGGTAGCAACTCTCTTGACTGCTACGACACTGCACGGACCCGCCTCGAGAACTGTTACCGGGACGGACTGTCCCTTTTCGTCGAAGATCTGGGTCATGCCCAGCTTGCGACCTAGAATACCCATACTACCCATCTGTACCATCTCTCTCCTTTCAGCTCATTGCTCCCCATTAAAGCTTGATCTGGATGTCAACTCCGGAGGGGAGATTCAGCTGCATAAGCGACTCCATGGTCTTCTGCGTCGGGTCGATAATGTCGATGAGCCGCTTATGAGTCCTCATTTCAAACTGCTCCCTTGCGTCCTTGTCCTTGTGCGGCGACTTGAGGACCGTGTACTTGTTCACTTCCGTGGGAAGGGGGATAGGCCCGGAAACCTTGGCCCCCGTACGCTGTGCCGTCTCCGCTATCTGGAACGCGGAGGAGTCCAGTGCCCTGTGGTCGAACGCCTTGAGCTTGATCCGGATCTTCTTTGCCACTGTGACTTCCTCCCTATGAACCTAGTTGTCCAGTATCTCGGTGACGACGCCGGCGCCGACGGTCCTGCCGCCCTCGCGGACCGCGAAGCGAAGTCCCTGGTCCATGGCGATGGGCTGGATCA
>LGGV01000111.1 GCA_001509095.1 Synergistales bacterium 58_81
TGAAGGCGGAACTCCCCCCTGAGATGTACTGGGGGAGGGAAACGGACAGGAGGGCACGAGAGAGGGCATAAAGGAGCTGTGGCCGAAGCTGAGAGCGGGAGGTAGGGGAAATGAACGTCGAACTGATCGGGAAGAAACTGGAGACGCTTGGAAGATGCATCTCCAGACTTGAACAGCGAAAGGGGACAATGGACCCGGAGCTCCAGGACGTAATAGCCCTTGACCTGGAAGAGGGCCTCCAGATATGCATCGACATGGCATCGACCATCATCCTCTCAGACCATCCCGCACCGTCGCCCACGTCCATGCCGGAGAGGTTCGACATCCTGACCATGAAAAAGGTGCTTACACCCGAACTGGCAGAAGGGATGAAGAGATCCATCGAACTCCGGAACATCTTTCTCGACAACTGCCGCTCGGCCGACCGGGGGACCGTCGTCTCGATGCTGGCCTCCAGCATAAGATCTTTCCGGGAGTCAAGGAGGACTTCCTCGCTGATAAGGCCAAAGCTCAGCGAGGTGAGCACCATGACTATAACGAACATGGGAAGGATCCCCCGGAAGAGTGACCAGGCGGACCTGGCGGCCTCGAGGGACCTCTCCCTGTCGGTAAGCCAGGAAAGGGAGAAGAGCAAAACCGCAAGCACCCATGCAACGATCATTGCTCTCCATAACCCCCCTTTGACGTCGGAGATATTATCGCCGTTCTATTCTACAGCCTTCCAGACCCAACTCTTTCCATGGACCGGGAACCTCAGGGAAAGATCCTTCAGACCGGATATGCATCCTCTCCGGAAGGGCCTCAGCCGCTGCGGTGAAGTGATACAATTCATGAGAGGTGATGAGATCCTTGCAGGAAGCTATCCTGGCGGCCCTCTCTCTTTCGTCAATGCTTGTCTCACGGGGTCACGAGGCGGCCGTTGTCGGCCGTCCTGGGGCGACCGCCTGCCGCGACGGTGATCGTTCTGTCAAGGGGGTGCCGGATAGATGTCTCCACCTTTCAGGGCAAGGACCTGGAAGAGGACCTGGGGCGGAGAGATCTCACGATAAATGCCATGGCGATGGTCCCCGACGGGACCATCGTCGATCCCTGGGGGGGGAGGAGCGATCTTGCCGGGAGGCTGCTCAGGTTCACAGGCGATCCTGTTGAGAGACTGATCGCCGATCCTCTGAGAGCGGTAAGGCTCGCCAGGTTCGCCTCGGAACTCCCCGGCTTCAGGGTCGACCAGGGATCCCTGAAGACCTGCCGCGGGTTCGCAAGCCAGGTGGCTGCCATGCCCCTTCCCCGGATCGGCAGAGAGGTTCTCCACGCCCTTGAAGGTGACCTGCCCGCCTTTCTGGAGACTCTGGAACAGGGAGGTATCCTTGACCCTATCCTGCCCCGCCTGAAGGGTCTTTCGTCGTCCATGAGGGATACGGTATTCTCGAGGGTCCGCAATGCCTGCGCCCTGACGGCCGATCCGGCTGTCAGGGCGGCCACCCTGCTTGCCGATGAAGGAACAACAGCAACAGGAACTCTATCGGCCTGGAACTGGCCGAAGAGTCTATCACGGGAGATATCAGCGCTCGTAGACAATCTCACCGTGGCCCTTGATGGCGGTGATGCCCGCACCTGGGCACGGCTGTTCAGGTCAAGGGGGGGGGATTGGATCGGGAAGCTTTCACTTCTGGGGTTCATCTACAGCCTGAACAGTGAACCTGACACCGGGATCTGGGCCCAAAGGAGGGTGGGGTCTATACCTTTCATTGTACGCCTGCAGTCATTCGGCAAGAGGATCACCGGGGAGGAGGTAATGGCGTTAACCGGTCTTGAGAGCGGACCGGAGATAGGCAGGATCATGGAGGACCTGGACGAGGCGGTAGCTCTCGGAGAGATCAGGAGCAGGGAAGATGCCCTGAAATGGGTCTCTTCGGCAGGAGGGGGACACTCGCGGAAATCCTTCTCCTTTGCTAATCCGGGTTAAAATAGTATCCTTACCTTGTTGTCAGGGTCTTTTTTTGAAAACGGGGGGTTACCGATGGATCGGTCCGAGATGAAAAAGACTGTTTCAGAATTCCAGAAACAGCAAAGGAAAAGGAAGATAGCGACTTGTTTCGTTCTATCAGGCTGGTTCGCTACCATGTATATCACCGACAACCTCTTTGGCTACCACCCCATAGGGGGGATCGACGGTGCCCTGGCGCTGTTCTTTTTCATATGTTCATTTGCCGTTGCCTCCGTATCCTCAAAGAGGAAGCGGTCTTTCCTGGGCATAACCGCCATTGCCGGCCTGCTCTTCATATCCTCCTTCCCGCTCTTCTTCACCGAACTGGGCATCCCTGTGACGATCCTTCTTCTAAGGCAGGTCATGACCCTTCTCTTCTGCGCGCTGGTGGGTCCCTACTTCATCAAACCCAAGGGGTTCGCCTTCTTCCTTGTGCTTCTGTACAACGCCCTCTGCTTCTACTACCCGATTCTTCGGGTAAGAGAACTGGACGAGACCATGGCCTACGTAATAGTGACCTACTCCTTTACCCTTTTATTCTCCTACTTCTTCCTGGACATCCTCAGGATGAACCTGGGCCATGTCTCCTCTCTTATCTCCGCCAAGAAGGACGCCGAGAACATGGCTCTCAGGGATGATTTGACGGGCGTCTACAACAGGAGGTACTGCGACAACCTTCTGAGGGTCCTCATAGAGAACGAGACCGAAAAGGCCCTTCTCTTCATCGACCTCGACGACTACCAGAACGTTTGCCAGGCCCACGGTCACCTTGTAGGTGACGCATACCTGAAGAGATCGGCCGAGGCTGTACTGGAATCGGTCAGGTCAGGCGACATAGTCTCTCGTTTCGGGGGCAATCAGTTCGTAGTGGTCCTTGACAGTAGCGACCTTTCCCTGGCCGAGACGGTGGCCAGGAGGATCAGGAAGGCCGTAGGGGAGGTTATCCCTGAATTCAAGGCCGTCTCGGTGGGTGTGACCAAGATAATCCCAGGGATAACCCAACAGGCCGTACTGGTGAACGCAGACACGGCCCTCTACCGATCCAAGAACTCTCCCTTCGGGAACATCTCCGTCGTGGATCCTGACAATCCCAGGATCGAGCCTGATCTTGTGGCCGTAATACCACAGGGGGTATCAAGGAGGTAGACCATGGACAACAACACCTTGAAAGTCATACTCTCCAGAAGAAGCATCAGAAGGTACACCGACCGGCCTGTTGAAGACACTTCCATCGAGCTCCTTCTGAGGGCCGGGATGAGCGCCCCCAGCGCCCATAATCAGCAGCCCTGGGAGTTCATCGTCGTCGATGACAGGAAGACCCTCGATGCGATTCCGCTGTTCCACCCATACTCCAGAATGCTTCTCAAGGCTCCGGCAGCGATAGTGGTATGCGGGGTAACCGGGGATATCCCGGCCCCTCAATTCTGGCCCCAGGACTGTGCCGCGGCCACAGAGAACATCCTGTTGGCTGCCCACGCCCTCGGCATCGGATCGGTGTGGCTAGGAGTATTCCCCCACGAGGAACTGGTCTCCAGGCTCTCTGAACTGCTGGCCGTCCCCGCCTGCATCACCCCCTTCTCTATCATCTCCCTTGGATATCCCGACGAGGAGAAGGGGCCTTCGGAGAGATACGACGCAGCAAGGGTGCACCGAAACCGGTGGTAGCGGCAAAGGGGGAGGGAACCCATCTCTAGGGACCGATCTTCACAGGGAAACCGGCCTGTTCTCTTTGACCCCAACCTCAACATCGTCTTCGGAGTGACCCTGATCTCGGTCCTGGGAGTAGCCAGCGTTGCCCCGGCCTTCCCGGAGATGATCCGTGCCCTGGGAGTCCACCAGGAGGACGTGGCATGGCTTGTCTCGGCATTTACGATCCCGGGACTTCTGTTCACTCCCGTGACGGGCTTTCTCTCAGACCGTTACGGGAGAAGAATGGCCATGGCGGGCTGGAATTACCCCTTCCTTTTGGCCCTGGTGGCCCTTCCGGTGGGATTCTGGGCGTACCTTGGCCTGAATGAGGGAGATCGGTTCCCCCCCGGCGGTCCAGCAGCAGGAGGGGCTTCCCGGCCGCTCCTTCGGGGGCTTGCAAGAAAGGGGGTCCCGGTCCTGCTCTTTGCCAGCATGATGACCTTCGTCATCCAGTACGGTGGGTTCCTCACCTTTCTTCCCTTCTATCTCGAATCAGGCTACGGCGCAACACCCCTGACCATAGGGCTGGTATCGGCCGCAATGTCCATCTCGAGCGCTGTCACCTCTTCCAGAGCAGGATGGTTCTCCGCCCGATTCAGTAGCCGCTCCCTGATGGCGATAGCCTTCATGCTCTACGGTTCGGCGCTGCTTTTCATCCTTCACGCGCCGGGCTGTTCTGGGATGATAGTCCCTGCAATGCTCTTCGGAATAGGTCATGGGATCAACATTCCCAACCTCCTTACAACGCTCACCAACAACACACCGGAAGATAACCGGGCCATGGTAATGTCCCTGAACAGCATGTCCCTGAGGCTGGGGCAGACCCTGGGGCCGCCCCTGTTCGGTATGGTCTTCGCATCCTGGGGGATAGAAGCGGTATTCACTACCGGCTCCGTCATGGCAGGGGCTATGGCGGTAGTGATCTTCGGAACGCTGGGGAAGATCGGTGAAACGTCAGACGTGACTCGTGACTCGTGAATCTTTTACGTTTTACGTCACGTCTTACGATCTACAAAAACAAAGGAGGTAATGCCATGTTCTGCAGCTGCAAGGATTTGAGGGCAATTCGTAGGGAGAATCTCCAGGGAGGACCCGGCGGTGGAATGTTCTACCCCCTGATAGCCCCGGGCGAGAAGCCCGAGGGCAGCCACCTCAAGATGGTGGCCAGGGTAGAGCTCGACCCGGGTGCGGCGGTGGGCGAGCACACCCACACCGGTGATGAAGAGGTCTACCACATCATCTCCGGGAGGGGTGTCTTCATAGAAGACGGCGTCCAGGTGAAGGTCGGCCCCGGGGATACGTCCGTTACACTCAACGGGCACAGCCACTCCATAGTGAACACCGGCGACGAACCGCTGGTCTTCCTTGCAGTGATCGCGGAGTAGACGAACCCCCTGGGCGGGGGGATAGGTGATCCGTGAATCGTAATTCGAGACTCGTAACGCATAAAGGACCACTGAAACAAAATGCGTAAACGGTGAACAGTAAACGGGCAAGGTCCCGC
>LGGV01000112.1 GCA_001509095.1 Synergistales bacterium 58_81
CTGTAATGTTATGGAGGACTGCTCCATCATCACTGCCGCCTGTGTGAGCTTTTCCGCTGCCTGGAGTTCGCCCTCTGCGGCGATGATCTTGGCCCGGCGCTCCCTCTCGGCCTCGGCCTGACGTGCCATGGCCCTCTTCATCCCCTCGGGCAGCTCCAGCTCCTTGACCTCCACGGCGCTGACCTTGATACCCCAGGGGTCGGTCCTGTCATCGATGATCTGCTGCAGCTCGAGGTTTATCTTGTCCCTGGCGGAGAGAACGTCATCGAGCTCGGCCCTGCCCACCACGGACCTTAGGGTCGTCTGGGAGAGCTGGCTCGTGGCCATGATGTAGTTCTCCACCTCGATCACCGACTTGGCCGGGTCTATAACCCGGAAGTAGACCACGGCATTTACCTTGACAGGCACGTTATCCTTGGTGATGACCTCCTGGTAGGGTACGTCCAGGGTGACCACCCTGAGGTCGACCTTGTATATGCGGTCGATCACGGGTATCACTATCACGAGACCCGGCCCCTTGGTGCCCACGTACCTTCCGAGCCTGAAGACCACCCCCCGCTGGTACTCGGGGATTATCCTCAGCGCCGACGCAAGGAGGACCACTATTATAATCAGTGCCCCGATGTAGCTCCCCATGCTGAGCAAAAGTTCCAGCAAACCTCTTATCATTTATCATCGACCTCCTCTTTCTGACTGGATCAATGCTTCCCGGTCCCTTTCTCCCTTTCTTGTTCTTGTCCGGCTTCGGGTCTGACCACGAGGGTAAGCCCCTCCACCATCTCAACGATACCCACCGAACCCGACTCAAGAAAACCGTCATCAAGGACCCTGGCCTTCCATATCTCTCCGTGGCAGGAGACGCTCCCCTGGGGGGAGAGATCCGATACGGCCAGGACCTTGCAGCCCACCAGGCCGTCCCTCCCGGAGACTGGCCGGCCCTTGAGCGACCTCCACACGGCCCAGGCGGCGATAAGGAAGAACCCCGTAAGGACCGCCACAGCGCCTATCATCAGACTGTAGGACATGTTCAAAAGCTCACCTCCTGGAGCCCTGAAGAGGATCAGCCCCCCAACGATGATCGCCCCGGCGCCGAGGATGCTCAGTATGCCTATTCCTCCGACGACCAGGTCCAGGATCATTACAGCGACCCCCGCCAGCAGGAAAACTATCCCCGCCCAGTTGAAGGGGATCATCCTGAGCCCATAGGCGCCGAAGAGCACAAGCACGCCGCCGGAGACGCCGAGGACGAACCCTCCAGGCGAGAGGACCTCGAAGATTATGGCGAACACCCCGGCGACCAGGAGCAGGTAGGCCACGTCGGGCCTGGAGATGAACTGGATGACCTTGAGCCTAGGGTTCATCTCGTATTCCACAACCTTGTAACCCTCGATGGAGAGGACCTGCTCCTTCTCCCCAACCAGGAAGGTCTTGCCGTTGGCCCAGGAGACTATCTCGTCGATGTCCCTGGCGACGAGGTCGATCACCTTGGCCTCCAGCGCTTCGGTCGATGTGTACGAGACGCTCTCGGTGACCATCTTCTCAGCCGCTGCCGGGTCACGCCCCCGCTGTTCGGCCAGGGATCTCATCTGGGCCGCGAAATCGCTGAGGACCTTCTTCTTCATGTCCTCGTCGGGGATGTCGCCGCCCGAGGCGACAACGGGATGGGCCGCGCCGATATTCGTTCCCGGAGCCATCGCCGCCACGTGGGCCGCCTGGACTATGAAGGCCCCGGCAGAGGCCCCCCTCGCCCCCGAGGGCGAGACCCATGTGACCACAGGGAAGGGGGCCGACTGGATATGCTGAATGACGGCCCTCATCGATGACGACAGGCCCCCGGGAGTGTCCATCACGAGGACCATCATGGCCGCCCCCTCCTCCTCGGCCATATCCATGGACTCCCTTATGTGCTCCTCGTAGGCGATCCCCACTACCCCTTCGGCGGAGGTAACTGCCACGACCGACACCTTCCCCTGGCGGGGGGGTGAAGGCTCCTCGCAGAGGCCGGGAGCAACCCCGGCAAGGAGAATGGCGGTGACCGCCAGCGCTACCGCTAACAGTACAGGCGATCTTTTTCTCATCTCATCACCCTCAATGCCTCTTTCAGGTTGCCCACCCGGACCAGCGAGACGCCGGGGGGCATCTCGTCGCTCTCGTACCTGCTGATCACTATCCTTTTTAAACCGAGTCTCGCCGCCTCCCTGGCCCTCAGGGGGGTTCTTACCGCCGGCCTAACCTCCCCGGCCAGACCCACCTCGCCGATGAAGCAGCAGTCGTGCGGGAGGGGCGCATCCAGCGCCGCCGAGGCCACGGACATGCACAGGGCCAGGTCGGCATGGGGGTCCTTG
>LGGV01000113.1 GCA_001509095.1 Synergistales bacterium 58_81
GATCCTTCTCCAGAAGATCCCAGGTTCGGCGTGACGGAACCTGTAGATCGACTGCTGAAGATCACCCACCAGAAAGAGAGTCCCTGTCCCGGGCGGGGCAAGGGCCGAGAGTAGTTCGTCCTGTAGGGAGTTGGTGTCCTGGAACTCGTCCACTATGACGTGAAGGAACCTGCCGGGGAGGCTCGGCTCTGCCTCTACGGCCTCACGGGCCCGGCAGATCATGTCGTCGAAGGAGAGGGTCCCCCTTTTCGACTTGGCGGACCGGAACAGCTCCCAGCAGAGGGCCATTATCCTGAGCAGCTGGGCTCTCGCTTCTGTCTCGCCGGAGGAGAAACCATCGGTGATCCACTTTGCCGCCCTGAGCCACCTGGCGCGGTCGTACCTGTAGTCCTTTAGGCCTTGGCCGGTGGTGTTCCTGGCGCTTCCGTCGACGGCCTTCATGGACTTTCCGGTGGCCCCGGAGAGGTTCCCCAGCAGCCCCTCTTTGCCGAGGAGGTCCATCACGAAGCGGGGTAGGTCTCCTTCAGCGGGCTCCGTCTTCCAGGACTCCATGAATGCCGCGGCCCTGGCCGAGAACTTTGCGCCGTCGCTCCTGAAGATCCCCGGCCCTCCGGCATCGGGGAGGATCAATTCCATCCAGTCCCTCCATTCGATGAGAAGACATCCCTTGCCCTGTCGCGCCACTTGCCGAAGAGGGTCTCCGCCAGGTGTTCGGTCTCCTCCCGGTCGATCGACCTCTCAAGATACTGCCAGAAGAAGTTCTCCTCAGGCGGTGTGATCAGCCTTATACCCGGGTCCACGTCGACGGAAAGGCCGCACTCTCTCAACACCCTCATCGAGAAGGCGTGGATCGTTGAGATGTAGGCCTCGTCAAGTCGGGAGAGGGAGTCCTCCATGAGCCCCGAAAAGTCTGGGACTGCCTCCCTGACCTCATCCATCAGCCTGCGGATCCTCTCCCGCATCTCAAGGGCTGCCTTCTCTGTAAAGGTTATTGTCAGGATTCTCTCCAGGGGCACCCTGTCCACTGCCACAAGGCGGACGAACCTCCAGGCCAAAGTCAGCGTCTTTCCTGTACCTGCCCCGGCGCTGACTACGACCAGGGGGCCGTCCCGCATGACGGCCCTGATCTGCTCCGGCTCCAGGCAGGCCTCCTCCTCGAGGTATCTTCTGAAGGTTTCAGTCGACATTTCCATCATCTTCCGCTGGGGCGGCCCCGACGGACTCCTTTCTCCGGCAGAGGTCCTGATACTCGCAGTAGCGGCAGACATTCACGTTGGAGTAGTTTGGCGGGAAGGAGCTCTCCATCACAGCCTTGGCCATGGCCATGACCGTCTCCCGGGCCCTGGAGACCATCTCCTTCAGGCCGGTCCTGGAAGTCTTTCTCCAACCGGAAAGGGCCTCTCCGGCAAGTCCTTCCAGACGTCCCGTGATGGACAGGTCCGCCTGTGAGAGATAGGCGTAGCCCGATACTTCAATGTCACTGGCCGACTGGAGCATCAGGGCATAGGCTGGCAGCTGGAGCGAGTTGTTGAGGTTGTCGCCTCTGCCGGTCTTGTAGTCGAACAGGAGGGCAGAACCATCGCTGAGAAGGTCTATGCGGTCGAACTTGCCCCGGAAGAGGACCCCGTCGGTCTCCATCTCGATGAGCTGCTCTCTCTTCTGGTTCACCCTCGCTTCTGCAAGCCCCTCATCGTCCATCTCCTGCTGAAGGGAGGCCATCCTGAGGGTCTGCTCCTTGAGCCGTCCGAGATGCCCGGGGAACTGCACAAGTTCAGGGTAATGGTCAATAACGGCCCTCTCCCAGTGACTTTGTGCGAGGTCGGTCAGTTTTTCCCCCGTGGCCATCCTCTCGCCCCAAACCTTGTCCCACAGGGCGTGGGCTACGTTACCGGCCCTGGCGGGGTCGAAACCCCAGGGTCGCGATCTTTCCATACCGAGCACCCTCCCGGCGTAGAACCTGAAGGGGCACTCCTTCCAGGTGTCGATCCCGCTGGCCTGGACCCTTTTAGGCAGCCCCTCAGGCCAGGGTGTAGGAGGGGGGATCATGGAAAGCCTGGCAGGTGATCGGGGCGGGTCTGAGGTTCTTGCCTCGATACCCTCTATTGATGGGTCCTCGTCGCCGGGGATCACGTCCTTCATGGAGCGCGAAAAGGGGGGGTCAGATCCGGTCTCGACTATCCAGGGGGGGGTCCTTGACAGCGCCGAAGCGATGAACCCTGAGGGCTGGAGAGGTCTCCCCGAGCTGTCCTGGTTCGGCCGGGAGCCAATGCAGACCTCGTCGGCCGAGGCGATCATCCTCAGCAAAAGCGCCTCTCGCTGGATCCTCTTCTCCCTCAAAAGAGGGAGGTGAGAGGGTGAGAGAGCCGTATTCGGGTCGTTATGGATGGCCTCCTTGTGTCTGTCGCCCAGCAGGGGTGACTCCTGGAGCCTTCCTGGCCAGGCCTCTGCCGTTAACCCCGTCACCAGGAAGACCCTGTGGCGGGCAAGTACCGGTGGGTTCCCCACATAAACGTTGAGACTGTCCCTCGTCTTCGGTGGCTGCCATATGGTGGAGCGTTCGCTCCAGGCCGAAAGGAAGGCCACGGCGTCGTTACCCTGCAAGACTTCCGATCCTGCGGGACCTATCCCGCTCTCCATTTCGCTCATCTGCTCCATCTTCTGTTCCAGTTCCTTCAGGGCCGCGTTCAGGCGCCTTGCGGTCTCGTCGAGAGGGGGGTAATCGATGATGAAACGGGAGAGGGAAAGTCCCGGCCCTGAATGTCCGTCTGTCCCAGCCAGGTCCCTCAGGGCGCGTAGGAGCCT
>LGGV01000114.1 GCA_001509095.1 Synergistales bacterium 58_81
TCCTGTTCACTGAGCCCCAACTCTCCATGGAGCAGTTGTCCAGGAGGGAGTCCATCCACTCCCTGCTGTGGGGCCTCAGGTTCTCGCCCCAGGGTTCGTTCTCCTTCCACTGATCCCAGGCCCAAAGGGAATCTTCAGGCTGGACCTCAATGCGGTCCCTGTTCCAGGGCGAGAAGAACCTCTCCCTGAAACGGGCCTCCATCTCCCTTGCTACAGCTTCTTCGACCATGGGAGTCCCGAAGTCCCTGCCCACAAAGCGAAGGGCCGTCCCGGGCGCCTCAAGGGCCGAGGCAGGGCAAACCTTGACGAGCAGCCATGCCGCCATGAGGACCAAGATCCATTTTTTCCCCGAAAGGATACGAAAGGGCCCTTCTTGGGATAATATGGTCATCAGCAACCTCTTCCTTTACAAGGGGGTAAAGCCATGGGTCTCGAGAACCAGATCATCATACTGGGCAAGGTCGCCCTCGCGATCCTCCTGGGTGGCCTGATGTCACCTGCGGCACGGAACTTGTCAGGAGCGACCCCATTCGTGTGATCCAGGCCATCGCCCTGGGGATAAGCTTCATCGGCGCCGGGACGATCATGCAGCACCCCGAGAGGCGGAAGGTGATCTACCTCACCTCTGCGGCCTCGATCCTCTTCACCGCCGGTGTCGGCATTGCCGTGGCCGTCGACCATTTCCTGGTGGCGATCGGGTGCGTGGCCATTGTATGGATCGTCAACCGCGGACTCCGCTACATCGACAAGAAGATCCTGAAGAAAAGGGCTCCCCTTTCCCGCACCCGCGAAAGCGACCTCAACGAATAGCGTCCTGCAGTGGGTCAGAACCCTCCCACGGATCTGGCCTCGAGGGTGAAACCCTGCTCCCTGAAGAGGTCCTGGCAGGTATCGACCACGTCCGGATCGTACACGAGGCCGCGCCCTCTCTCTATCTCTCGCAGGGCCTCCTCGAGCCCAAGCGCCGGCCGGTGGGGTCTCTGGGAGATCATGGCCTCCATGGCATCGGCCACGGAGATTATCCTGGCCTCGGGGAGCATCCTCTCCCCCGGAAGCCCCGCTGGGTAACCGGAACCGTCGACCCTCTCGTGGTGCTGTAAGATGATCTCCGCCGCAAAGGCCAGTTGGTCTATATCCTTGAGGATCTCGTAACCCACCAGGGGGTGCATCCTGACTATGCTGTACTCGTCCTCGGAGAGGTGCATGGGTTTCGCCAGGAACTGGACCGGAACGGAGACCTTTCCCACATCATGGACCAGGGCGGCCATCCTGAGGATCCTGGAGGAAGACTCTGACAGGCCCAGGCGCCTGGATATGGCATAGGACAACCTTGCCACCCTTCTCTGGTGTCCCGCTATGAAGGGATCCTTCATCTCGACTATCTTCTCTACGGCCCGGAGGATGCCCTCGATCATGGCCAGGGCATCCTGCTCTCTGACCCTGGCATCGTCGTGGATCTTTTCGTACCTGGATACGTCGGACAGCAGGAGCAGCTCGTCGGACCCCGCCGGTGAAGGAAGCGGCGTCAGGGTCCCGACCACCCAACGGGTCTCTCCACCGGGGTTGGATAGCCTGAAATGGAAAGGTGAGGTCTCGCGGGAGGTACCCTCTCCACGACCCGACCCCAGGAAGGGTTGATCCTCTCTGGAAACCAGTTCCAGCCAGGGCTTCCCCTGGACCTCATCGTTCGGCCTCCCCGTCAACTCAGCTACCAGGGGGTTGGCGGCAAGGATCGTGCCATCCCTCAGGGTGCAGACCCCGGTGGTCCTGCTTTCGAAAAGGACCTTTGCCAGATCCCCGGCCAGCCGGGAAAAGTCCTCCATCTCCTGGCTCACTCTCTTCACCTCCTAAACCTTGTGTGCCTCTTTTTTTGCGCAATTTTATCACACCACCGGAATGGGCCTGAGGCTTCACAAAAAATAAGGTTCTGATATCTTTGTCAGAGGGGGTGATGGCTTGAACGACTCCGCCATGGTGGAAAGGTTCCTGGAGGTCATTGAAAATACCATTCTGCCCATGACCAAAGAAGCTGTAAAAGAAGGCCACAACATCTTCGGAGGTGCCGTTCTGAACTCTGATGACCTATCCCTGGTGGTGGCTGGTACCAACAGGAGGGGCGTCGACCCGACCCTTCACGGCGAAATGGTGACCATCCACAATTTTTTCAAGGAACCGGACCACCCCGATCCTGCCGAAACGATCTTCCTGGCCACCCACGAACCATGTCCCATGTGCCTGTCTGCACTCGCCTGGTCGGGGTTCAGGAGAATATACTTCCTCTTCGGCTACGACGAGACCCGGGACGACTTCAGGATGGGCGACGACCTGAGGATCCTGTCCGAGGTCTTCTACAATACAGTACCCTCCAGGAGCAACTCCTTCTTCAAGATGGTCCCGATCCGCAGCATGATCGCCGGTCTTCCCGAAAGGGATCCCTTCTCAGGAAGGATCTCAAAGATAAAGGGAAGCTACAAGGCCCTTTCCGACGTGGTCCTCGCTTCCGGCGGCTAGAAGGGTTCGAAGCCCATCTCGTTCATGAACTCCCGGTGCAGAACCCCATACTGTTCGTTTATGTACTCCTGGTGATCCCCCTCCCACTCGGAGAGCATCTCCAGGATCTTGCGGCCCTCAGGGTCGTTCATGGTCC
>LGGV01000028.1 GCA_001509095.1 Synergistales bacterium 58_81
CCTGTCAGAGGATGCTGTTTTGAGAAGGGCCACGTGGTAGAAGGTGACCCCCCCTGCGAATCCGGTGCAGGTCTTGACGTAATCCACCCCGGCCTGTTCGGCCAGCATCAGGGCGGTCACCGCCTGGGTGTCGTTAAGCATGGGCATTTCCAGGATCACCTTCAGAACAGCCCCCCTGGAGACCTCCCGCAAGGCGGCAAGGTCCTCCCGGACCGCCCTCTTGTCGTCGGTCAGGACGGCCCCGATATCCATAACGACATCCATCTCTTCCGCTCCGTTCTCGAGGGCCCAACGAACCTCTGCGGTCTTGACCGGTATTGGGGAGGCTCCCAGGGGGAAGGAAGCTACTGAACTGACCTTGACCCCGGACCCCGAGAGAATACGCCTTGAATCAGGGACGCAGTTCAGGGGGACACAGACCGATGCGAAGCCGAATCGGACCGCTTCGTCACAGAGGACGGCCGTGTCATTGATCGTTGTACCTGCAGAAAGAAGGGTGTGATCTATGGACCTACGGATCCTGTCCTCGGAAGGGCGTTCGAAAAAACCGGCTTCTGCCTTTGCTGCCTTCAGCTTGGCCCGACCGGAGAGGAGTTCGATGTCGGTCACGGGGATCACCTCTCCCTGAAGCAGTCGCAGATATCTTCATCGAGGCCGCATCCAGGTTCCAGATGGATCTCCGTTATGGATATCCTGCCCTGTCTCTGAAGATAAAGGAGCAACCCAAGAAGGGATGAGGACGAGATCCCGATCTCTCCGGCCTTTGAGGGGATATCCAGTCTTCCTGGGATCTCCTGGCCCCGAAGGATCTGGCGGCTCAGAATCTCGAGCCAGTTCTCGAACATTTTCTGTATCTCCGGTGTCGCCAACGATGAAAGCTGGGCGGTCCTCGATATCGACTCCAGAACCCTGGCAGCCGCTCTGGCGTAGTTGTCGGTGAAGTTCATTTCCTGGGTATCCTTGTTCTCTCCCATCTCCTTCAGGCCCCTCCTGCAGTTCGTCTTGTACAGAGGACAGGCCCCTTTCATGTATCTATCCGGGGCGTCCTCTCTGAGAGATCAGAGGTAATGATATCATAGACGGTGATAACAGGAACGGAAGACGGTCAGGAGGTGCACAGGGCATTGAGGATCCTTCTACTGGGTTTCGGAAATATCGGAAGAGCTTTCTGCGAGATCGTCGAAGCGAAGACCCCTGTCCTCAGGGAAAAGTACGGGATCGAATGCCGTTTCGTGGGTATAGCGACACGATCGAGAGGATGTGCAACAGATCCGAACGGCATAGATGTGGAAACCCTTCTTAAGAGGGAGTCCTCCACGGGCAGGCTTGACACACCTTCCTCGGGAAGGAGGCGGGTAACCCTTTCAGCTTCCGAGATGGTCTCGGAAATGGATTACGACCTTCTTGTGGTCTGCACTTCCACGACCATCCAGTCCCCCGAGATACCAAAGGCCTACATCAGGGGCGGGCTTGAGCGGGGAAAGGATGTTATCACCTCCAACAAGGGCCCCCTATTCCTTGCCTACAGGGAGCTCAACGATCTCGCCGCCGAAAGGGGAACCCTCTTCCTCTTCGAAGCGGCAGTAATGGGCGGGACCCCCTTCTTCTCCTTTGCCAGGCACTCCCTGGTGGGGTCAGAGATAATCTCCTGTGAAGGAGTCATGAACACCACTTCAAACTACATCCTTGATCTCATGGTGGGCGGGTCTTCCTTCGATGATGCCCTTCTCGACGCTAGAAGGAAGGGTTTCGCAGAGGCAGATCCCACCTTCGATCTGGAGGGATGGGACAGCGCCGTCAAGGCCTCGATAATCGCCCAGGTGCTCATGGGCGCCCCGCCGGTCTCCCTGGAGAACATGAACGTCCAGGGCATAAACAAGATCAAGACCGGACTCCTCCTTGAAGCGGCCCGTTCAGGTGGGGCCATACGCCTGGTCTCAAGGGTGGAAAGAGAGGAGGGATCGGTCTCCATAACAGTAAGACCCGAAGTCCTTCCGCCATCGAACCCTCTTTCAAGGGTTCACGGAGCAACCAACGGGGTGCTCTTCCTTACGGACACACTGGGTGAGATCTTCGTCGCCGGAGGGGGTATCGGCCCGAAGCACACGGCCTATTCCATGCTGAGGGACCTGATAGAGATAGCAGTGTCGAGGAAGGCCCGGTGATGACGATAACAACAAGGATCCCCGTCCGGGGGCCGCAGAGGTATATCGTTCTCCCCGGCAAAGGAGAGGCCCCGCAGTGATGGCATCTTCCCCTTCGGAAGCCATTCGAGGGGAAGATATCGACAGGGCCCTTCTCAAGTGGGAGCCAAAGGTCTGGAGGATCAACCGTCGTATCTTCGCCAGGCCCGAGACGGGTCACAACGAAAAATTGGCTTCATCCTTGTGGGCATCACTCCTTGAAGAGAGCGGCTTCAATGTGCGGATGCCTTTCCATGGTATGGAGACCTCCTTCTTTGCGGCCGTGGGGTCAGGGCCGGCGAAGTATGTCCTCTTGGCGGAGTACGATGCCCTGCCCGATATCGGCCACGGATGCGGTCATAATCTTAGCGGCGCCATAAGCGTTCTTGCAGCCCTGGCCCTCGGAGATCTTTCCGGGATAGAAGGCGAGGTCCGCGTCATAGGAACTCCGGCAGAGGAGAGCGGAGGTTCCAAGGTCATTCTTGCAGAGAGCGGTGTCATGGACGACGTTGACCTGGCTGCAATGATCCACTGTGGGAACGCCACTGTCGTCCCCTTCAGATCGCTTGCCATCGATGCACAGAGGTTCGCCTTCGAGGGCGGGGAGTCCTCTGACGCCCTTATGTTCTTCCTGCACTGCCTCGACATGATCAGGGATAATCCGCCCGAGGGAGTGTCCATTCACGGTATTGTCAGACACGGGCAGGGAGCTGAGGTCGACCTGTATATCCGTGCTCCCGAAAGGGATCTCCTCGAGAGGATCACCGGAAGGGTCAATAGATGTGCCGAAGGTGCCTCGAAGGCGACAGGCTCCTCTCTGGGGTACGACCGTTTTGAACCCTCCTTTGAGAACATGCTCCCGAACGACGCGGCGGAAAAGTTCCTGGAGAGACTCTTTATACTGGAGGGTGAAAAACTTTCCGCTGAAGTGGGCTACGGGGGCAGCAGCGACATCGGCAACATCTCCCACAGATGCCCGGCCGTCCACCCCTTCCTGTCCATTACGGAAAAGCCGGTAGCGCTACATTCAAGGGAGTTTGCCCTTGCCACCATTACACCTCTTGCCAGGAAGAAGCTCCTTTCGGGGGCAAGGGTGCTCGCCCGCCTGGGGGCCAAGGTCCTGGTCGACCAGCCATTCCGGGATTCCCTGAGGATAAGCTTCGACAGATCAAAATAGAAAGCCGGTGTAAATAGATGCTAGTTGTGGACCTTCACTGCCACAGTACGTTCAGCGATGGGACCTTTTCGCCGGAGGCCCTGGTCAGGAGGGCTGCAAGGAGACACGTATCGGTCCTCGGCCTGACAGACCATGACACCACTGCCGGTCTTGTCAGGTTCATGGCTGCCTGCAAAAAGGAGGGGATCCAGGGGATTGCCGGGGTCGAGCTCTCCGCGGAGGCGCCCTATACCCTTCACATTATGGGCTACCGGATCGACAGCTCCAGCCGGGCGCTCCAGGGCAGGCTGGAAAGACTTCGTGAGAACCGCCGGAAGAGGAACGCACTTATGGTGGAGAGGCTGGTATCTCTCGGGTTGGTTATGAGTATCGAGGAGGTGGAGGCGGAATCCGGCGGCGAGGTCGTGGCCAGGCCTCACATTGCAAGGGTCCTGGTGAAGAAGGGTTTCGTGCCGGATATTGCATCGGCTTTCAAGAGGTACATCGGGAGAGGCGGACCCGCTTACGTGGCAAGCTCGAGGCTCTCCCCAGAGGAGTGCCTCCAGGCGATCCGGGAGGCGGGAGGAGTTTCGGTCCTGGGACACCCCGGCTTGATGGGGCTGGACGAGAACGATCTTTTTGCTCTTCTAGAGAGGTTAAAAAGTCAGGGCCTTTGGGGCCTGGAGTGCATATCAGGGCATCACGGCTCCGGGGAGATCTACTACTGGATGAAGGTAGCCTCCCGATTCGGGCTTTCTCCGACGGCGGGTTCCGACTTTCACGGCGTCGACCGGCCGGGTATGGACCTGGGAGTCGCCGTTACGGAGGGCCTGCTCCCCTGGGCCAGGCTGGGGGTCAATATCTAGGGGGGTTATCCCTTGATCCTTTCAGGGAAGGAATAGATGTTCATCCTCTTCTCCCTGATGAAACCCACCAGGGTGATCCCCGCTTCTTTGGCCAGGGCTATGCCCGCATCGGTAGGTGCCGATACGCTTCCAAGAAGGGGGATCCCGGCTGCGGCAGCCTTGGCGACCATGTCCCTCGGCAGCCTGCCTGACTGGATGGCCATGGTGCGGCCCAGATCCATCTCCGAGATCAACCCCCATCCTATGGCCTTGTCCAGGGCGTTGTGGCGGCTGATATCCTCGAAAAGTGCGAGCCTCTCCCCCGTTACGGAAAGAAGCGCCGCGGCGTGGAACCCGCCGGTTCGGTTATAGCGGGGGGCTTCAGCTATCCACCTGGCTCCGCCGTGGATCATCTCTGGCGTCACTGTCCATGCTGCCGACGGAGGCTCGACTTCCGTTCCTGGTGAAGGGGCGGCCTCCACTTCGATCCTCCCATCCCGTTCATCGAAGCTCATTATCTCACGGGCGCCTGAGATCGATCCAGCACAGAAGAGATGTCCCACAGTCCATTCCCTGAGGGCGAAGGGAGAAACGACCACCTTCTCCATGGGGTTGCCGTTGACGACGAGAAGGTAACTTCCCTCAACTGTCACTTCATCGTCGAAGCGGACCTCGCTTCCGTCGCTTCCCACTCTGATGACGGGGACCCTCGTTACTGCCTCTCTCAATGTCTACCACCCTTTTTTTAAAGGAACGGAATGATGTTATTATATCAAGCAATGATAATGCCGGTGCTGATGATACGGCTGGAGGAGGACTGAGCCAATGAAAGTGATCGATCTCCGGAGCGATACCGTAACCAGACCCACCGATGAAATGAGAGCTGCCATGGCTGCCGCAGAGGTGGGAGATGATGTCTACGGGGAGGACCCGACCGTAAACCGACTCGAAGAGGAATCTGCCATGATGACAGGTCACGAGGCAGGTCTCTTCGTTACCTCCGGGACCCAGGGTAATGCCGTTGCCCTTTTGACGCACTGCTCCCGGGGCGACGGGGCCGTTCTCGGATCAGACAGCCACATATATATCTATGAAGGGGGAGGGCTCTCCGCCCTTGGGGGGATCCTCCCCCTTGTTGCCGAAGACTCGGGGGGGATCATCCAGCCCGACAGGGTAGCTTCCTGGTGCCGGCCGAGCAACGTCCACTTCGCTCCGGCCCGCCTTCTCTGTGTGGAGAACACTCACAACCGGGCAGGCGGCGTCGCCGTTTCGCCTGAGGATTTCCGTGCCACCGTCAGCGCTGCAAGAGACGGAGGTCTTCTTGTCCACCTGGACGGCGCAAGGATCTTCAATGCCTCCGCAGCCTGGGGCGTTGACGTAAAAGAGTTCACTGGGGTCGTGGACTCCGTCCAGTTCTGCCTATCCAAGGGCCTGGGGGCACCTGTGGGCTCAATGCTATGCGGTAGCGCCGAGTTCATATCAAGGGCGAGGCACTGGAGAAAAAGGCTCGGCGGAGGTCTGAGACAGGCCGGGGTCCTTGCGGCGGCAGGGCTGATAGCTATCAGGAAGATGACCGGGAGACTTTCCGAGGACCACGATAACGCTGCCAGGCTGTCGTCGATGCTCCTTGCCGAAGGCGTTGACGTCGAATCTGTGAGCAAGCCTACCAACATGGTATATGTCCGACTGGGCCCCGACGGCCCCGACGCGCCGGAGCTGTCACGGAGGTGCACGGACCGGGGCGTCCTCTTCGGTGCTGTCTCCGAGAGAAGGTTCAGGCTGGTGACCCACTTCGGGGTCACGACGGAAGAGGTGGACCTGGCCGGAAGAACGATAATCGAGGAGTTGAAGGCCTCCTGATGAGTCATACCCCTTCCCGACAGGAGATCGGATCCATAGCCGGTTGGATGATCGAGACCTCCCTGCGAAGGGGAGCCAGGATGGCTGATGTCCTTTTCTCCTCGGGTAGCTCATCGCAATTCTCCCTCAGGGACGGATCCCCCGAAAGGGACATTCGGGGTTCTTCTTTCAGGATAGGCTGTCGCACAGTGGACGCACAAGGGCGACAGGGAGTGGCCGATACGGATGACCTGTCGAAGGATGCCATCGGAAAGCTGATAGATATGTGTCTTCAGAACTGCCAGGCCTCCGAACCCGAACCCGATGTCGTTCTCTACGACGGCGAGGTACCCGATGCTTCGGGTTCGATGATCTTCGACGCAGGGGTCCTGGAAGTACAGCACTCCGAAAGGGAAGATCGTTGCCGACAGATGTACGAACTGGCTTCCGGGTCAGACAGCAGGGTTGTCTCGGTAAGGGACACGTCCTGGGCTGACGGCTCGGGGAGTACAATGTACGCCTCAAGCGAGGGTTTCCTGGGCTGGTACGACGATACTTACGCCGCCTGTTCAGTGACAGTGGTCATGTCCGACGGCGATGCCTTCGAGATGACCGGTGCCTCTGCCGAGAGCAGGAGGATCGGGGATCTGGATCACAGTTCGGTTGCCCGGGAGGCTGTCGAGAGGGGTGCGCTGATCCTTGGGGGAGCACCGGCCCCAACCGGAGTCTACGATGTTGTGCTGGATCCTGAGGCTGCTGCCTCCCTGGTGGAGTCCGTGGGAGAGCTCTTCCTTGCCTCGGCTGTATTCAAGAACAGGTCCATGCTAAAGAACAGGATGGGAGACAAGATCGGCAGCGACTGTCTTACCCTTGTCGATGACGGGACCATCCCCTGGGGGGTGGGGACATCTCCCTGGGACGGAGAGGGCGTCCCATCGGGAAGGACTGTATTGATGGACCGTGGGGTAGTGTCGTCCTTTCTCTTCAACCTGAAGTACGCCCGAAAGTTCGAAGTGGCATCCACGGGCAACGCCTCCAGGTCACCGGGCAGTATCCCCGGGGTGGGGTTTTCGAACCTTTTCATCGTCCCCGGAGAGAGAAGTCCCCGGCAGATACTGGAAGACTGCCGCGGCGGGATCCTTGTAACGGAGCTCATGGGAGTCCACACGATCGACCCCGTCAGCGGCGATCTGTCCCTCGGGGTCAAGGGGGCCCTGATAGGCCCAACAGGTCAACCCGGAAAGCCCGTGGCCGGAATGACCATGGCCGGGAACCTGGTCAACCTTCTTTCAGCCATTTCAGAGGTAGGGGACGATCTGCGCTTCTTCGGCGACATCGGGGGGTGCACCTTGGTGGTAAGAAATGTCTCGATGGCGGGCTCCTAGGATTTTGTTCCCTGTCCTTGTGACAGCGGTCTTTATCCTCGTCCTTTCCTGCGGCCCCCTCACAGCGCAGGAAGGGTGGGAGCTGCTTCGTGACGGAGAACCCATCGGCAAGGTCCCGGTTCTCGCCCGGGGAGGTCACAGCCTTGTGGCGCTGGACCCGGTCCTGGAACTGCTTGGCCTCTCCTCGGAGGAGAAGGGGGACACCCTGATCCTGAAGGGGCCCGGGGGTTCGCTCCAGGTCTTTCCCGGTGCGGCGGCAGCCATGCACAAGGGCGAGATCATTCCGTTCATGCACGAGGTCCTGCGTGAGGGTGGGCATTGGTGGGTAGACCCTGATTCCGCCCTCACCCTGGCAGGGAGGATATCCGGTCCCGGCGGCGGGGGGCTCTCCTGGAGGGGGGAGGGTTACCAGCCCCGTCAGACACAGTACCAGGCACCGGGGCAGGCGTCTTCCGTCCAGAAGCCGCAGGCGCCGGTCACCCCTCTCCCC
Organism: Synergistales bacterium 58_81; assembly: GCA_001509095.1. GTDB lineage: Bacteria > Synergistota > Synergistia > Synergistales > Thermovirgaceae > 58-81. The sequence goes on from LGGV01000028.1 coordinate 7,899, forward strand.
GGTCCCGTATCACCCTCCTCGGCGACAGTGAGGTCCATCCGGTGGGGGAAACAGGACTTTGGACTGAGGGTCGTTCTTGACCTTTCGGCCCCGGTCCCCCTGAAGGTAGAACCGGGGTCAGGGTCGGTGACGGTCACCATACCGGGACTTATGGCCAGAGGCACCTCCGGTTCCGTCTCGCCCTACCCTTCGGAGATCGGGCTTTCGGTGACACAGTTCGGGGACCGTGTGGTCCTTGCCTTCAGACATAACGCTTCGACGGTGAGGCACTTCTCCCTGGAAGCCCCCTTCCGGCAGGTTATCGACTTTTACGATCCGAGGCCCCTCGGGACCTCGCCGGCCCCCTACTCCCCCTGGACGGGTCCCCCGGAAGGGTCTATTGTCGAGGAAGAGCCCCCCGAAGAGGTGTTCCAGCCCCTTCCCCAGCCAGAACAGCCCCCCGAAAGGCCCCCCCGCGGGGTAAGGACTGTAGTGATAGATGCAGGGCACGGCGGCAAGGACCCGGGTGCCGTTGCCAACGGCATCAAGGAGAAGGACATTAATCTCCGTGTGGCGAGGCTCATGTCGGATATACTTAAAAAGGAAGGTATGAGGGTGGTCCTCACGAGGAGCACCGATGTCTACCTGCAACTCTCTCAGAGAACGAACATAGCTGTAAAGGAGGACGCCGACGTCTTCATCAGCCTTCACTGCAACGCCCTGCCCAAGGGGAAGACAGCAGAGGGGGTCGAAATATACCTGATGGCGCTGCCCAGCGACAAGCATGCCATGGAACTGGCCCTGATAGAGAACAGGGAGCTGGTCGAGGGAGGTCTGGAGAGCAGCGAGGCCGCGGACAAGAGGACACGGACCCTGCTTAAGATCCTGGGAGACATGCAGCAGAACGTGAAGATAGAGGAGAGCACCTCATTTGCCGAGATCCTGTTCAGGAAGGGAGAATCTAAGAAGCTTCCCATGAGGAGGGTCGCCCAGGCTCCGTTCTATGTTCTCAGGGGTGCGGCGATGCCATCGGTGCTCGTAGAGATGGGTTTTCTGACCAACAGGGCGGAAGCTGCGAAGCTCAAGAACCCCAACTACCAGAAGCAGATCGCTGAGGCTCTCTCTTCGGGGATCGTGGAATTCCTTAAAACGAGCAAATACAATTAGGCGCTGTAAAGCGCCCTGAAAAGACCAATTGCGATCGGAGGGGGATGTTATGCCGGATTTCCGGGATTGGGAGAAAAGGGCTCCTCGGCCTCTTTTTGAAGATGATGAGGTGGACGACCTCTATGACGAGGACGAGGACGAGGACGACAACAAGGCCCCGCTGGCCCTTCGTATCGTTGCCTGGATCTCCGTTCTGGTGCTCCTTTTCGCCGGCGGTTACTGGGGTACTTCGCTGACCCTGAAATACCTGGACAAAAAACAGATAATTGGGCAGCACAACGTTGTGAGAGACCCCGACGAGGCAAGAAGGGTAGTGGAGGACACTTCAGAGCCCACCGGTCTTGCAGTGAGAAGATCGGGTTTCGAGGTGTTCGTCCCCAGGGGGGATGTTCTTGAGAGAGAGATGGTCTCCCTTGTCCCCGGGATCCTCGAGGATGATGTCAAGACCGTCATATCCGGTCTGCTGGAGACCATGAGGGCTGAGAACACCATCTCTGAACAGGTCCGGGTCCTTCACGTTTTCCGTAACGGCGACCTCCTCTATTTGGATCTCAACGACCCCTTTGTCAGGGCGGTCCAGAACCTTCCCGGTGAAAAGGGCGCGCTGATCATGACATCCCTTGTAAGGACCATCGTACAGAACTTCTCGCCCGTTAC
>LGGV01000029.1 GCA_001509095.1 Synergistales bacterium 58_81
TCACAAAGCAGGGCAAGAAAAGCCTGTCCCTTCTGGAAGATTGACCTTGTTCTCCACCTTCATTTTCAGTCTTACCTCCTGATGTTTTCAAAAGGATATTAAAGAGGGGATTTCAGGCAGTGCCTGATTCTGACCCTTGGCCGAGATCTGACAAAAGAACCGTGAAACAGATTTGTCGTCCCCATGTCCTTTCGGGTATACATAATACTGACTACCACTTGACAAGGGATTTTTTTCACATATAGTAGTTGCTGAAGGGTTTGGGCCCTTGAAAGTTAAGATAACAGTTAGTTTATGAACAAGGTTTTATTTAATGACCCGGGCTGCCCGGGTCATAAGTATGAATTTGGAGGTGCGGTTTGAATGGGTAAGAGAACTTCCGAGAACGTGCTCCTAGACACCGCTTTGAAGAACTTCTACGGAGCAGCCGAAGAACTGGTAAGGTTCCACCCCGACGTATGTCTTGAGGAGTGCGAAGCCCTGGCCATGCTCATGACCTGGAAGTGCTCCCTTGCCGGTATTCCCTACGGCGGAGGGAAGGGCGGCGTCGAGTGCAACCCCCTCGAGATGTCCAAGGGGGAGAAGGAGCGCGTTGCAAGGACCTTTGCCGCCAGGATTGAGCCCGTGGTGGGAGCGTGGTCTGACGTTCCCGCGCCGGATGTCAACACCGGTGGCCAGGAGATGGTATGGTTCATGGATACCATCAGCAAGATGAGAGGCAGGCTGGAACCCGCGATCTTTACAGGCAAGCCGATTAGCCTCTGGGGTTCCCAGGGCCGCACCGAGGCTACCGGTCTCGGGGTTGCCACCTGTGCCCTTGAGCTTCTCAAGGTACTCGAAAAGGATCCAAAGAACACCACCTTCACGATCCAGGGATTCGGCAACGTCGGGACCTACGCAGCGCTTACCCTTGTCGATGCAGGCGCCAAGGTCATCGGTATCAGCGACATTACTGGAGCCTACTACTGCAAGGACGGCGTAGACATCGACAAGGCTTTCCAGCACGTCTCCGAGCATCCCCAGAGACTGCTTGACGGATACAAGCAGCCCGGCCTCGAGAAGATCGACGCCGAGGAGCTTCTCTTCCTCGACACCGATGTCTTCATTCCCGCAGCTCTCGAGGGAGCGGTGAACAAGAACAACGCCGACAAGGTAAAGGCCAGGTACATCGTCGAGGCCGCTAACGGACCCGTCACCCCTGAGGCCGACGCCATTCTCGACGCCAAGGGCGTCCTGATCGTCCCCGACTTCCTCGCCAACTCCGGCGGTGTTATCGGTTCATACTTCGAGTGGGCCCAGAACCTCGGTGGATACTTCTGGACTCGCGAAGAATACAACTCCAGACTCCTTCACATCATGAAGGGCAACTTCCAGAGGGTCTGGGAGTTCAGCCAGGAGCGGAAGGTAAGGATGCGGAGGGGAGCCTTCATGACGGCCATCGCTCGCGTGGCCGATGCCGTAAGAATGAGGGGAGTATTCCTCTAGGCAATATCAGGGTCAACCGCATACGTTATTTCGAGACCGGGGTCGCCTTTTTAGGGTGACCCCGGTTTATTTTTTTTCATGATCCTTTCTAAAAATTCACTTGTGCGGTGAACCATAAGTGCTATGATAATTAGCGCAACAAAATCTTGCCCGCATGGATGCGTTTCAGGGGGCGACTTCTTATTTAAAGGGGGAATTTGGATGGCGAAACTTAACCCGCACGAAATGTTCGTCCAGCAGCTGGAGGAGGCGGCACCGCACATCAGCGCGGAGCCGGAGTACCTGGAGATCCTGAAGGAGCCGAGGGAGGTCCTCGAGGTTACCATTCCGCTAAGGCTCGACGACGGGACGGTCAAGGTCCTGAAGGCCTGGAGAAGCCATCACAACAATGCCCTTGGACCCTACAAGGGCGGTGTCCGTTATCACCCCCATGTAAACAGGGATGAAGTGGTCGCTCTCTCTTCCTGGATGACGATCAAGTGCGCTACGGCTGATCTCCCCTACGGAGGGGGAAAGGGGGGAGTCTCCGTCAACGCCAAGGAACTGACGAAGGGAGAGCTTGAAAGGCTCAGCCGCGGTTACTCCCTTGCGATAAACCGTTTCGTGGGCACCGACATCGATATCCCCGCACCGGACGTCTATACCAACCCCCAGGTCATGGCCTGGTTCGTTGATACCTTCGAGAAAATACAGGGAAGGAGCGAGCCCTCGGTCTACACAGGAAAACCCGTTGCCGTAGGCGGATCTCTTGGGCGCGGCGATGCTACCTCAAGGGGCGGCATGTACGTGTTGCGGGAGACCTTGAAGGAGATGGGGCTGCTGGGGAAAACCCTTACGGCCGCAGTCCAGGGTTACGGGAATGTGGGAGGTTACGCTCATAAGCTTGCCGACCTTGTCGGCCTGAATGTAATTGGCGTTTCAGACAGCAGGGGAGGTGCCTTCAACACCAAGGGGCTGTCCTACGAAGAGGTTTCGAAGTTCAAGAGAGAGACCGGTAACATAAAAGGCATAAAAGGCGCCGACAGTGTTTCCAACGAGGAGCTTCTGGAACTGGACGTGGACGTCCTTATCCCGGCTGCCCTCGAGGGCGTCGTGAACGCCGAGAACGCCCCCAATATCAAGGCAAAAGTAGTGCTGGAACTGGCCAATGGACCGGTAACACCCGAAGGTGAGGCCATTCTCAACGACAGGGGCATACTGGTTGTCCCCGATGTTCTGGCAAACTCCGGCGGTGTTACCGTGAGCTGCTTCGAATGGATCCAGGGCCGGACAGGCGATTTCTGGACTGAGGATGAGGTCCACCAGAAACTGGACAAAAAGCTGACCAAGGCCTTCCATGAGATCTGGAAGATCAAGAAGGAGAAGGATATTACCTTCCGTCAGGCGGCCTACGTCAGGGCCGTCGACAGGATAACTCTCGCCATGCGCTTCCGGGGTATCTGGCCCTGATCCAGGAAGAAGGAAAGATAGAGGGGGGCCGGAAGGCCCCCCTCTTTTATTTCGGAGAGGGTCAGTTCTCTACCACAACCCCCTCTTCGGTCTCCCCGTCCAGATATACCGAGAAGTTACCCTTGTAGACCCTTATCTCCTCCTCAGCGCCGGTCTCGTAGGGGTGGTTTTCGAACCAGTCCCTGTTGAATATGTCCGGTTTTTCCCCGACAAATACAGGCAGGTAGAGGATGTTGTCCACGTCGAGGTCAAGGAAAAAATGGGTCCCATAGGAGAGCTCGGGAGTAAAATGCTTCTCCACTATGCCAAGTTCGACCATGCAGCCGCAGTTGCAAAGTTCCGCATAGTCCACCGGAACACCAAGGTCCGGGTTGACGCTGCCCCATCTTCCGGGGCCGATCAAAACGTACCTTGTCCCCTTGAGTCGTTCATTCACCTTCCCGAGGGCCCTTGCAATCTTGAAGTGGTTCTCCCTGTCGCCATATCTGAAGGGGTCCACGTAGACCAGGTAGGGCGTCGAATCGATAACACCGTTGCTTACCATCCTTGAACCCTTGAGTAGTATCTTCTCCGGTGAAACCTCCGGTATCTTGACCGACGCCATTTCCTCATAGGAGGAGAGGGGTCTGAGCTGAACCAGGGTCATCTTCTTCTCCTGGGTCTCGTAGGTGAACTCCATGTCAATGGGGATCCCCATCTCCTTTTCGAAGTGCTTGGAAATTTTCCTGGCAGTCTCAAGGAAGTGGGGGTATCTGGTGGGAAGATCGCTGAAAGTGAAGAAGGGGGTAGTGGGGATCAACGGCCTTGAGCCCGCCCAATAGAGGATGTTGTCGCCAAAAAGCTCGATAAAGGCCGTTGCCGCCTTGTGGTGCTCCATGATGAAGGGAAAGAGGGATCTCAGGTCACCGGATACGAAGGCGCCGAACTCAAGGTCCACGTAGTCGAAACTGCTCTGACTGTACCTTACGATCTCCCTTGCCAGGTTGCCCTCGGGCCTGAGGTTCGGGTGTGAAAGATAGATCACCCTCGCAAGAGACCTGTCTACGGTCCTGGTCCCCAGTCCAAAACAGAATCGGATAACTCCATGCTCCTTGTTGATCCTGGGTGAAGGCCTCCGGTAGACCCTGGAGAAGATCGTTCCTGCCAGTTCGGGGTAGTAGAGTCCGTCATGATCGTGTCCTATCAAGGGCTGCACAAGGACTGCCATTGCTTCGTCCCGGTCGGTAAAACCGTGCTTGGCACGGTATGCCCTTGCTGCCTGGTTGTAGAGCGAGGCCCATACGGTCTTGATGCCGTCGGCCAGTTCCCGCCGCCTCCACTCCATATCGAAGACGTTGGCCGCAAAGGTGGTGAAGTACTTCCCGGCAAAGGAGAGAAGATGGGAGTCCTCGAGAAGGGAGCTGGACCTTATGGCGAGGGGAGTGTCGTAGAGTGTCTGGAGGACATTGTCGAGATCGTTGAGAAAGGACTCTCTCATTCTCCCCTGGGAGAAGGCCAGGATTATCTTTTCCAGGTCGGGTTCATCGTGGATCCAGTCCATACCGTTGTCGTCCAGGAAGTCGTGGAAAGGCTCGGTGGTAATGACATAGGTCATTGAAGGCAGCTTGACGTCCTCCATGAGCTCTGAGCCCTGGAGATGCTCAAAGGCGAAGGAGAGACCCTTGGCCTTGCCGCCGATACTGCCGCTTCCGATAAGCCAGTTCCGCTGTTCGTAGTTTGGCCTTCCGTCAAAATCCTTGTAAGGGATCCACTTGTTGGGCACCATCTCCGGATCTCACTCCCTTATGGGTTAAGTCGGTATATTGTTCTCGGGAAGGGTATGGTCTCCCTGATATGGGGAAGGCCGCAGACCCATGCGACGACCCTCTCTATACCCATCCCGAAACCACTGTGGACGAATGTGCCGTACCTCCTCAGGTCAAGATACCAGCCGTATGAGTCCTCGGGGAGTTTCTCCACTCTGATGCGTTTTTGAAGAAGGTCGAAAGATTCCTCCCTCTGTGAGCCGCCTATGATCTCCCCGTACCCCTCCGGTGCCAGGAGGTCATCGCAAAGGACCAGATCCTCCCTTTCCGGGTGCTGCTTCATGTAGAAGGCCTTTACCTTTTTGGGGTAACACTCTACGAAAAGCGGTCTGTCGAACTGTTGGGTGAGGATCGTCTCGTCCTCTCCTCCGAAGTCGGTTCCGTAACTGATCGTGCTCCCCAGCTTTTGAAGCATGATCACCGCGTCGTCGTAAGTTATGTGATGGAAGGGGGGGGTAACCCGTTCAAGGGGTCCGGTGTCCCTCCCTATCTGGGCCAGTTCGGCAGTGCAATGCTGGAGGACGCTCTGGACAATATATGATACCAGATTCTCCTGGAGGGTCATATTGTCCTTGTGATCGTAGAACGCCACCTCGGGTTCTATCATCCAGAACTCCGTCAGATGCCTTCTGGTTTTGGATTTCTCTGCCCGGAAAGTTGGGCCGAAGGTGTAGACCTTGCCGAAGGCTGCAGCCGCAGCCTCGGCATAGAGTTGACCCGTCTGGGCCAGGTAGGCGTTGCCCAGGTCGAAGTAGGGTACCTCGAAGAGACCCGAGGCACCTTCTCCTATTGCCCCGGTAAGGATGGGGCTGTCGACGAGAAGGAAACCGTTGTTATGGAGGTACTCCCTGGCCGACCAGATCACCCTATCCCGGATCCTCATCACTGCCAGCTGGCTTGCACTGCGAAGCCAAAGATGCCTGTTGTCGAGAAGGAAATCTATTCCGTGGTCCTTTTTCCCTATGGGGTATTCGTCGGTTGGGTTGTGCAGCACCGAGATCCCGGTAACGTTCAACTCGAAACCTGAAGGTGCCCTTTCATCTCTTTTGACCTTGCCGGTCACCTCGAGAGATGCCTCGAGCCATAGGTTCCGAACGGCAAGGAACTGATCCTCGGTCACCTCGCCCTTTACCACCACTCCCTGAACGAACCCCGTGCCGTCCCGGAGCTGCAGGAAGTGGATCTTACCGGAACTTCGCTTATTGTACATCCAGCACTTGAGCTTAACCTCTTCACCCTCATGTTTGGAAAGATCGCTGATATAGACCCAGGGAACCTTCATGAAAAGACCTCCTTCATTTCATGGCATGTCCTGAATGCATGACAGTATGATACACTAACACATATTCGAATTTCGGGACTTGATACAAAGAGACAGTACCCGAAAAAGGGGGTGACGGACCTTGATGGCTACGAAAAGCATGGATCCTTCTCTTGTTGAACAGCTCCGCTCAGATGCGGAAGATGCTGCAAGCGAGACCATAGCCTGGCGGAGGGAGTTCCATCAGTTCCCCGAACTGGCTTTCGAGGAGACCGTCACTGCTTCCAGAATAGCCGCTGTTCTCTCCGAAATGCCTTCGCTGAGGGTGATAAGGGGTTTCGGAGCACCTACATGTGTTCTGGGCATACTGAGGGAGGATATCGATGCCCCCGCCCTCACCCTGAGGGCCGATATCGACGCTCTGGCCATTGAAGAGGAGAGCGGACTGCCGTTTGCCTCCTGTTTCCCAGGGGTGATGCACGCCTGCGGGCATGACGCCCATATAGCCACCCTTCTCGGTGCAGCCAGGATCCTTTCCAAACGGGCTTCCTTTCTCCAGAGGCCCGTTATTTTCTTGTTCCAGCCCGCCGAAGAGGGTAAGGGAGGGGCAAGGAGGATCGTCGATGCAGGATTCTTCAGCGAATTTCCCATTGAGGCCGTTCTTGGCCTTCACTTCTGGCCAAGACTGCCCTTCGGCCAGATGGTCACCCGAAAGGGGGCCATCACGGCCTTTTCCGACAGGGTCCACATTACCGTGAACGGTATGACGGCCCATGCAGCATCGCCCCATTTCGGCGTGGACCCGACGGTGGTGGCGGCACATATCCTGCTCTCCCTGCAGAATATCATCAGCCGTGAAAAGGATCCCCAGTCAACGGCTGTGATCTCCTTCGGCCAGATAGAGGCGGGGGAGGCTTACAATATAATCCCCGGCAGCGCCCATATGTGGGGCACCGTGAGGGTCCATGACCTTGCTGTCAGGGATTTCATCCAGAAGAGGATCGAGGAGATGGCCCCCCTTGTGGCCAGTGCACACAGGGCGACGGCCAATGTTGAATACATGAGGAATTATCCCTCCCTGGTGAACGATGGCACGCTTACGGAAGCGGTCCTGGAAAAAGCCAGGGAGTTCTTCTCGTCTGCAGGTGGTGGAGTTGCAGAACTTGAACGACCGCTTCTGGCGGGGGAGGATTTCGCCTTTTACTCGCTGGCCGTGCCGTCCTGTTTCATGCTTATCGGGACGGGAGGAGAGCACAGTCTCCACAACCCAGGCTACGACGTTCCGGAGGACCTTCTCCCCCTCGCGGCCGCGTGGGAGGCTTTCCTGGCTCTTACTTTATGACCTTTCCATGGTTCAAGGGGTTACAATAGGACCGTTCCAGGAAAAGAACGGTCGCAGTGAGGATCTCATACGTTTTTTCGGAGGGACAATGGCGTGAACGTGAGGCTCGAAGAAAAGATCATTTCCCAATGCGACAGGTCCAACGGAGAGCGTGCCATATGGTGGAGAGGGGCCTGGTGGTCACGAAAGGTGCTGGCCGATCTGGCCTTGCAGTACGAGACGAGGCTTAAGGAGAGCGGTTTCAGGGAAGGGAACAGGATAGCTGCCCTGATGCCCAACTGTCCGGCCTTTCTTGGATTGATGATCGCCGTCTGGAAGGCCGGCGGAACCCTGACGCCCCTGAACCTGCAGGCCGGACTTGCCTCGACGATGGATACCCTGGCCCACTCCGACGTATCCGCCGTATTTCTACCCCAGGGCATGGAGCAGCTGGCCCAGGGACTCTCCTCTTCGGGTCTGCCTGCCATCGGAATGCCACTGGACGGCCCCCTTCCCTCCTTCCAGTCAAGGTCATGCGAGAAATCCGACCCCGAGATCGCCGTTCTTTTCTACACCTCAGGCACCACGGGGATGCCGAAGGGTGTTCCCATAACCCACTCGAACCTTCTGGACAACGTGACCAAATCCATAATCCACTTCAAGGACCTTGTTGACGACGATATCTTCGTCAATGTTCTCCCCAACTTTCACACCCTGGGCTTTACCACCAGCGGACTCCTCCCGCTGCTTGGGGGGTACCCCCAGGCCATCGTGCCTTCCTTTATGCCCCCGGAGAACGCCATCGAGGCCATCAAGGCAGCGGAGGTCTCGGTGATGATAGCAGTGCCGACCATGGTCGCATTGATGCTAGGTGCCATAGCCAGAGGGGTCGAACCGCCGTCGTCGCTCAGGCTTTTGGTCACCGGAGGAGACAAGTTCCCGGAAAGGCTTGACGCCAGAACGAAACAACTGCTCGGGGTGTCAGTTCTTGAAGGGTACGGTCTTACCGAGACGTCCCCCGTTGTGGCCGTAAACGAAGGGGTTGCCAGGAGAAAGCTCGGAACTGTAGGGACAGTTCTTGAAGGGTTCGAGGTCGAGATAAGGGACCCCGAAAGCGATGTCCTCCCCGCCGGTTCAGAGGGAACGCTATGGCTCAGGGGGCCTTCGGTCTTCGGTGGTTATTTCAGGGCACCCGAGATAACACGGGAGAAGATCCAAGACGGCTGGTTCAACACCGGCGATGTGGTCAGGATAGATGAGGAGGGTTATGTGACCATCCTGGACAGGGTGACGGACATCATTATCGTGGGTGGTTTCAATGTTTACCCCACCGAGATAGAGAGCGTTGTCCAGCAGATGCCTGGAGTGAGAGAGTGTGCCGTCGTGGGGGTACAGCACCCGGTAAGCGGAGAGATAGTAAAGGCTTACGTCATACCTTCCGGAGAGCCCAAGATCTCGACCAGGGACGTGATCTCCTTCTCCAGGGAACACCTGGCCCATTACAAGATACCCAGGATCGTGGAGTTCATAGACGAGATGCCCAGGTCAAGCATTGGCAAGATTCTTAAGAGAGAGCTCAAAAAAAGCTGAGGCCGGCTGAACTGCCGATTTCGGAGGAAGAGCCTTGTTCGGCATTAATATAAGGACTATTGAAAGACCGGGGCTGGAAGACCGGGCCCTTCTTGAAGTATTCCTCCATGGTTTCGGGCTGTTCTGGGAGGGGCAGCCGGACGTTTCAGTTCTTGTGGAGGATGATGGCAACAGGCTGATCGGTACGGGGAGCCTTAGCGGGAACGTCATCAAGATGATGGCAGTAGACCCCGAATGGCAGGAGTACGGTCTCTCGGGAACGATCGTCTCAAGTCTTGTTGAGTGGGGACGTGCCCGAGGAAAGACTCATTTTTTTGTCTTCACCAAACCAGAATCGGCCGACCCCTTCATCCGGTTCGGGTTCAGGGAGATAGCAAGATACGACCCCTTCGCGGTGCTTCTGGAGATGGGTATCCCGGGGATCGACCAGTTCAGGGAGTATCTTTCCTCCTGCCGACGGGGAGATATCCCGGCCGGCAAGGTCGGCGGGGTCGTTGTTAACTGCAACCCCTTCACCAGGGGACACCTGTTCCTTATCGAAAGAGCCGCATCCCTTTCCGCACACCTTTACGTGGTGGTCGTCGAAGCCGATCTTTCCTCATTCCCATTCAGGGACCGGATAGAAATGGTAAAATGCGGGACTTCGCACCTTCCGAACGTGACCGTTCTCAGGAGCGGAGATTACGCAGTATCTCCCGCCACTTTCCCGTCCTATTTTCTTAAGGACGCATCCCAGGCCGAGATAGCCTCCATCCAGGCGAGGATTGACGTAACGCTCTTCGGCAATCTCTTTGTCCCTGAGCTTGGCATCTCGGTGAGATTCGTGGGGACCGAGCCTTACTGTCCAGTTACAGGAGCATACAATGAAGCAATGAGAGAGGTTCTTCCACCCCTCGGGGTCGACCTCCATGTTATCCCCCGGCTTGAGATCGAG
>LGGV01000115.1 GCA_001509095.1 Synergistales bacterium 58_81
GTCTCTCGGGGCCGCGTGGGCGATATAACTCCCCACGCCGAAGGATGCGGCGCCCGCCTCGCAAAGGACCCTTATCCTTTCGGGGTTGATGCCCCCCGAAACGATTATATCCACATGGGAGGCACCGGCCATGTCCAGTCTGTGGCGGACCTCACGAACCAGTTCCGGCGTCACTCCTCCCCGCTCCGAGGGGGTGTCGAGCCTGACTCCCGATAGTCTGTCCCCCAATGCCGACGCTATCCTGAGCGATTCCTCTGCCTCATCGTGGAAGGTGTCGACCAGAATGATCCGGGGCTCACCCTTGGGGAGAAAACCGTCATAGACCTTTGCTATCTGGAGTGTATCTCCCGCAAGAAGTATTGCGGCGTGAGGGATGGTACCCCTTGGCTCTATTCCCGCAAGCTTCGCCCCAAGAATGCAGCTGGCCCCCGCACAGCCTCCGGCCACAACCGCAGCCCTCTCCATGACCGAAGAGACGGCAGGGTGAACATGTCTTGCACCGAAGGAGAGGACGGGTCTGCCTTCAGCGGCATCCACGCATTCCCTGGCAGCGGTGGCCCAACCCGTCGAGCTTGCGAGCATCCCCAGGATCACCGTCTCGTACATTCCAAAGGCCGAGTAGGGACCACTGATCCTGGTCACCACCTCTTTGGGGCCGAAGGTGTCCCCTTCCTTCAGGGAGAGGATCTCAAGGCCTGAACCTTCCAGGAGCCTGACCACCTCGGGGATGCCGGCGAAAACCCCTCCTTGCCTGGCGAAGATCTCCGCGACCACTGGAGCGTCAAGTCTTCCACAGGCATCGAGGATATCCCTGGTCTTGACGAAATAGACGTCGGTGGTCTTGCCGGAGAGGATCTCCTCGTGGGTCGCACTGAAGAGCCTCGCCGTCCCCGGCTCAAAGGCGGCTACGTCGGAGAGCCTGTTGAGTCTTGGGGAGTCCATCACCCTCACCCTGGGATCAGGACATGAGAACCAGGATCAGTGATGTTATCAGGAAGACGGCCATCAGAACGATTGTCGCCTTGGTGAGGACGGAGAACCTCTGCCACTGTCCTCCTGCGGCATCGGCCTGGGTCCCGCCCCCGAAAACACCGGTGAAGCCGCCCTGCTTGCGCTGCTGCATAAGGATAACAGCCATCACCGATATCGAAACAATCACATGAATGACCGTGAGGAAAACCTTCACGCCTTGCACCTCCCAGATGATTCTTGGCCTGAAACGAAAGTTTATTCTACCACACAACCGCCTGTCAGCATACGGCAAAGAGCCCTGGCTGCCACAGACCTGTGGGATATTCTCGATTTTACCGTTGGGCCGAGAACTGCAAGTGTTTCGTTATAACCATTGGGCACGAAGAGGGGATCGTAGCCGAAACCGTGGCCCCCTGAGGGCTCCACGGATATGCTGCCGTAGCAGAAACCTTCGGCAAGGAGCCATATACCCCTTTCAGGGAAGAAAAGCGCCAGGGCTGCCACGAATCGGGCTCTCCTTTCAGAGATACCTTCCATCTTGCCAAGAAGCCATTGGACCCTCGCGGCATCGTCGGGGGCGACCCGCGCCGACATCACCCCCGGCCCCCAATTGAGGAAGCTGACCTCAAGTCCGCTGTCATCGGCCAGAGCCGGCCTGCCAAGGGCCGATGACCATGCCAGGGCCTTGGTGACGGCGTTGCCTGCGTAGGTGTCCCTGTCCTCGTCGACTTCAGGAACTTCCCCTGCACCGGAAAGGTCGGGGCCAAAGAGAAGTTCAACACCCGCGGGAGCCAGGAGAGAGCTCATCTCGAGGTACTTATTTCTGTTCCAGCTGGCGAATACGATCCCTGGCAACTGCCAATGCCCTCTCTTCTTCCCCGGTGAAGCCCAGGGAGCTTTTCTGGATATCTATCAGGGATGAAATGCCACTTCCGGCCAGATCCAGCATCTCAACAAGCTCTTTTCTGGAAAAGACATCCCCTTCGGCGGTCCCCTGCACCTCTATGAAGTCCCCGAACTCGTTCATTACGATGTTGAAGTCCACCTCGGCCCGGCTGTCCTCTCCGTAACAGAGGTCAGCGACTATTTCACCGTCAACCTTGCCTACGCTCAGGGCAGCCACGAAGCACTTCAGCGGTATCGTATCGACGCACCCCCTGGCGAAGAGCCACCTGAGGGCGTCCACGAGGGCCACGAAACCGCCGGTGATGGCGGCGGTCCTGGTCCCCCCGTCGGCCTGGAG
>LGGV01000116.1 GCA_001509095.1 Synergistales bacterium 58_81
CAAGCTGGAAAGTATTGTTCAGCCTGATGTCGATCAGAGTCTTGATATGATTGGATTTCAACAATTCAGAAAATCCTCGTCACTTTTCTGACCGTAACCTATGGTGAATATATCCAACAATATTGTCCCATATCCTTTCCCTTTTCACTGTTATCTTACCTTACTTGCCTTGGGAAAAGCGAATTTTTCACTAACAGAAAAAGGGAGGCTTTTAGGCCCCTCACGTTTTCCTTACCATCGGTCGATCATTTCCTTTCCAGAAAACCAAGGGCCAGACCCGACAGAAGAGCCACTCCATCGGCCAGCACATCCTCGTTGACCTTGAAGCCAGGGCTGTGATGCTGGGCATCAGTCCCTTTCATGGGATCCCCCATACCAAGGAAGAAAAGGATCCCTGGGATCTTCTGTTGGTAGAAACTGAAATCCTCCGACCCCATCTCGATGGACATCTCTTCCAGAGCATCTTTGCCTAGAAGATCACCCGCCACCTCGACGAAAAGATCGACCAGTTCCCCGTCGTTCACGGTAACAGGATAAACCGGGATGAAGTCGACCTTGACGTCACATCTCAGGGCAGCGCCTATGCCCTCCCCTATCCTCTTGAGACGACCCGGGATCTCGTCCCTGATCACCGGGCTGGTGGTCCTGAGGTTACCGGAAAGGCGGGCTTTCTCGGGAATAATGTTGGGAGCCGTACCGCAATCGATCTTTCCGACACTGAATACTACAGCTTCCCGAGGATCCACCTCTCGACTTACTATGGTCTGCGCGGTGGTAATAAGGGTAGCGGCAGCAATGGAGGGATCTACCGCTTCGTGAGGTCTTGAGCCATGGCCGCCTTTTCCCGTTACTTCGATCTCCCAGATATCCGCCGATGCCAATATGGCTCCCTTGCGGAAACCCACTTTCCCGGCCTGGAGAGTTGCCCAGACATGAAGACCGCAAATGGCGTCGACTCCGTCAAGAACTCCCTCGCTGACAAGCTGCTTTGCGCCTGAGTGTATCCCGGATTCTTCCCCGGGCTGAAAAATCAGTCTGACTGTTCCGGGTATTGTATCTTTGACGGCTGCAAGAACGTGTGCAACTCCAAGAAGCATGGCTGCGTGAGCATCATGGCCGCAGGCGTGCATGACCCCATCACATGATGATCTCCAGGGCTCTTCAACGGCTTCATCAATGGGAAGGGCGTCGATGTCGGCCCTGATGGCAATAACGGGGCCGCCCTCCTTTCCGGTTATGTCGGCAGTGACTCCGGTGCCGGTATTGTCAAACCCCCGGCGGATGTTTTCAAAGCCCAGCCCGGCAAGCGCCGACTCAATGACTTTCGAGGTTCGTTCCTCTTTCCAGGAAAGTTCTGGATGAGCGTGAAGGTCTCTTCGGTATTCGATAATTTTCCCCTCGACCTCTTTGGCAAGGTCTTGTATCAATTTGATATCCACAACGTTCATCCCCCATTCTAGAAAAATCTGACCAGAAATCCCGCCAGAAATACTGAGGCTATCGTAACAGTGGTAAACCCTGAAACAAGCATTTTCGGGAGGATCCCCGTCAGGACGAACTCTCTCTCCTCTGGCGTTTCACCGATAGCATTTGCCACCTCCTGGGAAATAATGAAAGTCCCCGGAAAGCCGAAAAGACAGCAGACCCCTATGGCCAAAGACATCTCCCAGGTGTATTTGAAGAACCTGGAAGAGATCATTGCAACAATTACTATCCCTACAAGGGCGATAGCGAAGGAGGCCGCCACCGGAGCGATCACAGACATTACCATCTCGGGTGTGGCCTTGTTCAGGTTCATGAATATCGGTACCAGAAGGGCAAAAAGGGCAAGACCTGTGGCTTTAGCCTTGTCAAGGATCTGGTGTTCCAGGAATCCGGCCTCGTAGAAAATGATCCCGAAAAGAAGAGCCATAACGAAGCTGTTAATTACGCCGCCAAGGAGGTCCGCCACTGTCACAGCCAGCCAGCCAATTAGCATGGCTTTCATGATGAGAATAAAGGAGGTCTGAAGGTCCTTCGGAGTCTCAGGGAAGATCCGCCAGACCGGTTTCTCTTCAACGGATGGTTTATCCGGACCTCTCTTTTCTTCGATCTTATCGCCACTCCTGAACTGACCGCGCAGACGACGCCCCTCCCTGGACAGGCAGAACGAGGCGATCGGCAGACCGACGAAATTCTGCAGGACCAGCAGAAGAGTGAGGAACACAAGAAC
>LGGV01000117.1 GCA_001509095.1 Synergistales bacterium 58_81
AATTTTAAAGATACATTTATCGGTTCTTATTCTCATGCATTGTATAATGATTCGGGAGGCTCTCGACTCGGTTTCGCTTAAAAATACCAGATTAATCATCCTGACCGGTCGGTCAGGAAGAGAGATTTCCGCTGTGTTGCGCAACTGCGAAGATCAGTTTGGCTTTCCACGCATCAACGTGAACACTGAGCTGAGTCGAGGACTCCTTGATTTACCTCCTTGCGACCGTCCTATTATGGCCGAACGCTTACTTCACGAGATTATCATGAAGGTAGAGGGTGAGGCAGTGCTGCTCGATAGAACCGAGGTGTTGTTCTCCCGCGACCTGGCTCTCGATCCATTCCGTTTACTGAGCAATCTCGGGCGTTACAAAACCGTAATCGCTGCATGGAACGGAGATTATGATGGATCGGAACTCGTGTACGCTTATACCGGCCATGATGACTACCGGAGGTATGGCAGGAATCATCTTGGTGATACCCCGATCCTATCGGTATCATCAAATGGGAGGGGGTGTGTTGTGGCATGAAATACGGCGATCTCGTTCGGTTTGATCCTATTGAAGATGTAGTTCAGTTGCGAGAGGCGGATAAAAAGGATGAGGCCCGGCGCCTTGTGGAGACATATGTCATCTCGGATGGGATGGCGAAGAATCTCATCGAGGTTCTTATACCTCACCTTGAACTGAACACAACGCTCGACAAGAAAGGGCTGCTGGTTGTTGGGAATTATGGTACCGGTAAGTCGCACCTGATGTCGGTTGTCAGTGCCGTTGCAGAGCACGCGGATCTTGTGGAGCATCTCCAGAGCGATGACATAAAGGAGCCTGTAAAGAAGATTGCAGGTCAGTTTAAGGTTATCAGGACAGAGATCGGAGCTGTTCGGCAATCGCTTCGTGATATCGTCTGTGGTGAACTCGAGAGAAACCTGGCAAAGATTGGTGTGGACTACTCGTTTCCTCCTGCAGACAGATTGGTGAACCACAAGGATGCCTTTATCGCGATGATGAATGCATTCAACGAGAAATACCCCGACAAAGGGTTGCTTCTCGTCGTTGACGAACTCCTTGACTATCTGCGTTCACGGCAGGAGCAGGAGTTGATACTGGATCTCAATTTTATGCGTGAGATCGGTGAATCCTGTCGTCTGAGCAGGTTCCGGTTTATGGCCGGGATCCAGGAGGCGCTCTTTGACAACCCGCGGTTTGAGTTCGTTGCTGAGTCAATGAGGAGGGTCCAGAAGCGGTTTGAGTCGGTGCGGATAGTCCGGACGGATGTCTCGTATGTTGTGGCTGAACGGTTGCTGAAGAAGACGCCAGAACAAAAGGCAATGATCCGGCATCATCTTGGAAAGTTCACCGCACTTTATGGGGATATGAACGAACGGCTTGATGAATACGTTGCTCTCTACCCCATCCACCCGGCATACCTGGAGATCTTCGAGAAACTTTTTGTTGTTGAGAAAAGGGAGATCCTCAAGACGTTGAGCAGGGATGTTAAAAAACTCATTGAAGAGGAGGTCCCAACAGACAGTCCGGGCCTGCTCTCTTACGACCACTACTGGGAACCTCTCAGCACCGATACGTCGTTGCGGACAAATCAGGATATCCGGGAGGTTATCGAAAAAGGTCAGATCCTTGAAGGGATCCTGAACCGATCGTTTCAGAGGAAACAATACCTCCCATCTGCGATCAGGATTGTTCATGCCCTCTGCGTCCATCGTCTCACGACAGGCGATGTGAGTTCCCCGATTGGGTTGACGCCGGAAGAGATCCGGGATGATCTCTGTATCTATCTCCCTATACCGGAGCAGGATTCGGAGTTCCTGCTCACCACAATCGAGTCGATACTCCGTGAGATCGGAAAGACCGTCAGCGGGCAGTTCATATCGCATAATGATGAGAACGATATGTATTACATCGATGTTCGGAAGGACATTGATTATGACGCAAAGATCGAAGAGCGGGCCGATTCCCTGGATAAAGGGATACTGGATCGCTACTATTTCGAGGTCCTGGCCGGGGTGATGAAGACACCGGGATCGACCTATGTGCCAGGCTACCGGATCTGGGAGCATGAGGTCATCTGGAGGGAGCGGCGAGCCGGGAGGTCTGGCTACCTCTTCTTTGGAGCGCCCAACGAACGGTCGACCGCCCAGCCGCCACGCGACTTTTACATCTACTTCCTCCA
>LGGV01000118.1 GCA_001509095.1 Synergistales bacterium 58_81
ATAAGGGGGTACCTGGGGGAATATTTCCCTATCCTGAGAACCGGTAAGGGGTTTGCCAATTACACCGCTCCCTCTGAAGATGGATTCTGGACCAGGACGACCGACCTATTCTACAGCAAAGGCCACGCTAGAGGAACTTCTTACGGTTTCGCTCCCTAACTTGTCCTTGCGTTTCTCCAGTTGCTTTATCATATCCCTGTAATCCGACATGACCCTGGAGATATACTTCCTCCCGTTCCTCCCGAGGTATTTGGAGAGGGCCTTGTCCACGTCTCCATCGCTCGATCTGAGATACCAGGAGAAGATATACGTTCCGGCAAAAATATTGTTACGAGGCTGCAGTAGATCATCAAGGGTCCTGATGGTGCTGAAGGCTTTGGTCAGGCTCTTTCGATGAGCCCTCCAGTTGATCTGCATAAGGCCGTAGGCATGGCGGGAGCGGGCATTCTGTTTCACCGTGGACTCCCTGATGATTATCGAGGCTATCATGAACGGATGAACACCGAACTCGCCGGAAGCCTCAAGTACATGGGAGGCGTAATTCGATGCCGCAGAACTGTCCAGGCCCCTGTTGACCCTGGTAAAAGCCGACACGATGACATCTGCCTTTAGATCCGACAGGACGTCCTTTTCGGGATCCTCTTCGGACTGAACAGGGACGATCACCTCAAGCCTGTCGTACCTCTCCCCCTCAGCGAAGGCAGGGGCTGTGGCGATCGAAAAGAAAGACCAGATAAGCGCAAGAAAGGCCAGAAAAGCTGTTTGGGACGATCTGCTCATCAATAGCCTGACCTCCGGGTATTCAATATATCCAAGGGTGCCTAGAAAGAGTTTAATATCCAGACTCCCGGGAGGCAAGGTTTTTCTAAATTGCCCACATCGACCACGGAAAGACCACCCTTATCGATTCTATCTTCCGCGCTGCCAGGGTCTTCCGCGAGAACGCCCGCGTTGAGGAACGAGTAATGGACAGCAATGAACTCGAGAGGGAGCGGGGCATCACCATTCGCTCAAAACACTGTACGGTAACCTGGGGTGATCACCTGATCAACCTCGTGGACACCCCTGGACATGCTGACTTTTCCGGGGAAGTGGAGAGGGTCCTTTCGACCGTCGATTCTGTGCTTCTGCTGGTGGATGCCAACGAGGGCCCCATGCCGCAGACCCGTTATGTACTCCGCCACGCCCTGGCGATGGGGTTGAGACCCCTGGTATTCATAAACAAGGTGGACCGCCCCGGAGCAGACCTGGCAGAAACCCTGAACAGGACCTTCGACCTCTTCATCGAACTGGGGGCAACGGACGAGCAGGCCGATTTCCCTGTCATCTACGGATCGGGGCTGCAGGGCTGGGCTGTGAAAGATATGGGAGAGACCGCAAAGCCAGGGGATATGAAAGCTCTTTTCGACATGATCATCGAATACGTACCCGCACCCGAGGCTGACCCGGAGGCCCCGTTCCTGATGCAGGTGACCACCCTCGCCTGGAATGAATACTCCGGCCGGATCGGATGCGGCAAGGTGCTCCAGGGTTCCCTTAGACAGAGTGAAGAGTTCATCAGGACCACCTCGCGCTGGTTAGACCCCAGGAAGCAGGAAGGGGACTGGGAGGTCACCGGCAGCAGTCGGGAAAAGGCGGCGCAGATGTGGATAACAAGGGGGCTGGACCGGGTCCCCGTCGAGGAGGTTAACGCCGGGGATATAGTATGGATATCGGGACCGAAGGAGATCGGCATCGGCGACGTCTTCTCTTCCCCTATGATCGAAGACCCGGCTATGAAACCCCTCTCCATCGAAGAGCCCACCATCTCGATGTTCATACTTGTCAACAACGGTCCCTTCGCTGGCCAGGAGGGACAGGCCATAACCCTGAGACAGATCCGCTCCAGGATCGAAAGAGAGACCAGGATGAACATAGCCCTCCACATGGAGGACCTGGGGAGAGCTGACGGGATCAAGGTCTCAGGCAGAGGGGAGCTTCATCTTGCCATTCTGATCGAGGAGATGAGGCGTGAGGGTGCAGAGTTCTGCGTATCCCGGCCTGAAGTTATCACAGAGATGATCGACGGCAGGCTCTTCGAACCAATGGAATCTCTGATCATTGATGTTCCGGAGGAGTACCAGGGAGTGGTCTTTGAAAAGGTTGCCAGAAGAAAGGGGCGAATGCTCAGCCTCCTGAACCTTCCGGGCGGGAATACGCTCCGGATGGAGTTCTCGATCCCCACCAGGGGTCTCATCGGTTACCGGGGAGAGTTCCTGACCGACACCAGGGGGATGGGCATCATGTCTTCGTCCTTCAGCGGGTATGGCCCGTGGACAGGGGAGATTAACCCCAGGAACAGGGGTTCCGTGGTCAGCCTCGAAACAGGGGAGGCCACAGCCTACCAGATCGAGAACCTGCAGGAGCGTTGTACTCTTTTCATAAGCCCCATGGACAGGGTCTACGAGGGCATGGTGGTGGGCGAGAACTCCCGCGCAGGCGACATGGTCTGCAACCCCACGAAGAGGAAGCAGATGACTAACCACCGCTCCTCAACCCAGGATCAGTACACAAAACTGGATACTCCAAGAAAGATGCCCCTTGAAAAGGCACTGGAGTGGATAGCATCTGATGAGCTTGTCGAGGTGACCCCCCTTTCAGTCAGGATCAGGAAGGCAATTCTTGATGACAACGAGAGGAAGAAGAGGCTTCACCGGGACGTATCCTGATCGCGGCCCGGAAGAAATGAAGGACGGCCGCTCCTCAGGGAACGGCCGTCTCCTATTCTCATGGTGCGGAGGGGGAGACTTGAACTCCCACAGCCCGTAAGCCACTAGGCCCTCAACCTAGCGCGTCTACCTGTTCCGCCACCCCCGCGTTTCAAAGATGCGAAAGAATTATATGCAAGTTGAAGTGGTGCGTCAAGGGAC
>LGGV01000119.1 GCA_001509095.1 Synergistales bacterium 58_81
CTGGATCCAGTACAACGACTACTTCGAACAGCACTGGATCACCATTAACAAGGGCGTATGGGACAAGCTCCCCGCCGATATCCAGGCAGCCCTGCAGGAAGCCGCCAACGAAGCCTCTGCCATCAGGTGGGGCCAGGTCGAGACCGAGGACGCAGATTACAGGAAGGTCCTCAAGGAAGAGTTTGGCTGGGATATCGTGATGCTGACCGACGAGGAGCTTGATGCTTGTGCCTCCAAGGTCCGCAGGGAAGTATGGCCGAAAATGAAGGAGCTCCTCGGAGAAGAACTCTACACCGAGGTGCGTCTGAACTCCATGCTCGACTAACCCGGCCCGCTTGAGAGACTGAAAAGCTGTCTGAAGTCAGAGCGAGGGGCGGGAGGGGACTCCCGCCCCTCGCTTGAAAGAACGGGCAAAACGGAACAGTTGCGATATGAACGGCGAGGTGGTAATGATATGGACGGGACAAGGCTTTTCACTGGCGGCAGGATCAAGACCATGGACCCCAGGAACCCGTCGGCGGACTCGATCCTTGTCTGCGGGCAGAGTCACTTCGCTGCCTGGTCGGAGGGCAAGATGGCCGTCGACCTGTCGGGATGCCGTTCGATCCACGAGGTGGTGGAAAAACTGAATGAGAGGGCCGCCTCTTTACCCGACGACCGGTGGATCAGGGGCATGCATTTCGACCACTCCCGGTTCGCCGAGAAAAGGCTCCCCGACCGATCTGACCTTGATGCCGTGAAGAACCCCGTCCTTCTGACCAGGGTTTGTTACCATGCTCACTGCGCCAACTCGAAGGCCCTTGAGCTGGCAGGCATGATGGAGAACAAGGATCTCCCCGAGGGGGTCCAGAGGGATGGCACGGGAAGCCTCACAGGTGTCGTGCTTGAAAGCGGAGCTGACCTGCTCTACGGAGCCTTCAGGAGGGATACACCTATCGGGGAGGAACACCTGGAAGGAATGGCCAACTGCATGAGGGAGATGGCCTCCTACGGTGTGACCTCCATCAGCACCTCGGCGGCTGTTCATATCGGCATCGACGAGTCCTTCGGCCCCTACCAGGAACTTCGACGCAGGGGCAGGCTCCTCCAGAGGGTGACCATACACGTCAATGATCTCCTGCCCTTCGGCATCTCGTCCTTCCTTGGTGACGAGATGATACGGTACGGCGGGTTGAAGCTCTTTGCCGACGGAGGTTTCTGCGCCCGGACAGCCGCCATGTCCTTCGAATACAACGGCATGCCGGGCCACAGGGGAGAACTGAATTACGATCCTGTTCTGTTCAGGGAGACTGTTCAAAGAGCCCAGGAGCAGGGGATCCAGGTGGCGGTCCATACCAACGGGGACCGGGCTATGGATATGGTCCTCGATGCCATGGAGAGGGTCGGTGAACTCTTCCCGAGGCCGTGGCTGAGGCACAAACTTCTGCACTGCTACGTGGTCAGGCCGGAGCAGGCCGCGAGGATGGCAGCCCTTGGCGTGGTTGCCGACGTCCAGCCCGTCTTCGTCTCCGACGAGATCGACATAGCCGAGGAGGGTATCCCCGAGGGAATGCTGCCCTTCTCCTATGCGTGGAAGTCCCTTAAGGAAGCCGGTATCACTGTTGCCGCCAGTTCCGACTGCCCGGCTGCTTCCCCCAACCCATGGCGTGGAGTGGACGCGGCAGTGAACAGGGTGAGGGTCGGAGACAGGACGCCCGTCGGCGGCTGGCACCCCGGTCAGAAGATGGACCTCGACGAGGCCCTTGAGATGTTCACCAGGAACGCCTCCTTCTCTACGGGCATGGAGAGCGTCCTGGGTTCCCTGGAGCCGGGGAAGTTCGCCGATCTCGTGGTCCTCGAGGATGATCCATGGGACATGGGTGACGAGGATCTTTCGGCCGTCAGGGTTTTTGCCACCTTCAGGGGTGGTGAGACCATTTTCGGGAAACTTTAAAAGGAGGTTCAGCCATGGAATATACAGACACGAACAGTCTGGTCCCAAAAGAGGTCGTGAAGGGCGTCCACGGGAAGTTCGTCCACTCCCCTCATATGACGATGGCCTGGTGGCTGATCGAGAAGGGAGCCCAGCTTCCGGACCACTCCCACGAGCATGAGCAGGTGGTCAACGTGATTGAGGGAACACTCGAGATATCCTCCCGGGGGAAGAAGTGGACCCTGGGACCCGGGTCGGTGCTTGTCATTCCTTCGGGCGTTCCCCATCTTGCCCGGGGTGTTACGGAATGCCGCGTGATCGACGCCTTCTGTCCTGCCAGGGAGGATTATAAGTAAGATCCGTGACGCGTAAATCGCACCCTGTCGCTGGGCTAGGGGCACCTCGTAACTCGTGAATCGGATGGCAACCCGGGAGGCGGGGTCGAGTGCTTGTCATTCCGAACCCGCCTGCCGGCGGGTGAGGGATCTGCATTTGAACTTTCAGTTCACGATTCGCGAATTACGACTCACGATCCGCGAAAAAGGCCAGATCTCTCACCCGCAAGAGGCGCGGATCCGGATGGGGCATGAAAAGGACCTGGGGTTACCTCCTCGGGATCGGGTCGGGTTTCTTCTTCTTACTGCTGCTCTCCGGGGCCTTCTCGGGGGCACTGATGGGTGTCCTGCCCTGGCTTGAGGGGTATATGAGATGGATCGGCGCGGCCTATATCCTCTGGCTCGCCTGGGGAATTGCAAGTAGTGAAGGGCAGGGAGGCGTCAGCGCCGAAAGTCCCGTGAGAGGTTTCGCCAAGGGGTTCGTGCTGCAGTTCGTCAACCCCAAGGCCATTCTCTACGCTGTGACCCTTTACACTGCATTTCTGGGACCCATCCTGGCCCGCCCCCTCCCGGTGGTGTTTTCTGCGGCGCTCCTTGCAGCTATCGGCTTCTCTTCTATCCTGGCCTGGGCGGTCTTCGGGCTGGGTATAGACCGTTTCCTGCAAAACCCCCTCCACA
>LGGV01000120.1 GCA_001509095.1 Synergistales bacterium 58_81
GCGTCTTCGCTGCAGAGGCAGCTGTTTTCAGTAACAGTTATAATGTTGATCAACAACTTACCTGATGAAGGCTGGTGAGGGTCATGGCAAAGCCGAACAAGACCCTGGAGAAGGAGATCATGGCCGTACTGGAGAAGAACCTGAAGAGCATCTGGGAGGGGGATGTGGCGGCTTACCGCAACACCACTTCCGAGGACTGTACTTTCTTCGAGTGGTACATATCTCCCCAGAGGATCGACGGCCTGGACTTCCACCTGCGAGAGCTCCGCGTTCACCGGATGGTGGTAGGGGGAAGTCCCGACCCGCTGGAGGAAGAAGAGCAGCTTTTCGAGCACGAGATACTTCAGCCGAAGGTCCAGATCTTCGGGTCGACGGCAGTGGTCACTTTCACACTCATGGTGAGGGCAGTCTACCCGGGGAAGATAGTGCACAAGAGCCACAACGAGACCAGGGTCTTCAACAACTTCGGCACAAAGAAGAACCCCGACTGGAAGCTCGTGCACTGCCACAAGTCACCCATGGTGACCCCTGAGAGCATGTCCGTACTCAGGTCCTAGGGGGAACAGGGAAGGCATGGGAGCCTGGAATGATTTTCTTTCCTGTTTCCGGACGGGGTTGCCGTTTCCCCTGCACCTCCAGGAGGCCAGGGGGAAGTGCCTGGTCCATGTTTCGGATACGCCGTCGGTCTTTTTCGGAGATCTCAGGAAGCTCCTGGA
Organism: Synergistales bacterium 58_81; assembly: GCA_001509095.1. Taxonomy (GTDB): domain Bacteria; phylum Synergistota; class Synergistia; order Synergistales; family Thermovirgaceae; genus 58-81. The sequence continues at coordinate 717 of LGGV01000120.1, forward strand.
GTACCTTGAGCCCCTCTGCCTGGTCCACACGGGGGACCTGGTGGACGATGTGAAGCTGGCTCTCAGACCGGGGTACTCCAGGATCTTCAGGAGCAGGCTGCGCCTCCTTGCGGAGGTAATGAGCGCGGTCCCGGGAGACAGGGTCGCCATCGTAACAGGGAACCACGATCTCCCGGAGGTGGTCCGTTCTGCCTTTCCGGGCGTGATGGTCTTCGAGGAGGGGACCAGGTTGAGCCTCTGTGGGCTGGACGTAGCCCTTGCCCACTCCCTGGAGGAGCTCCCCCTGCCTCCTGCGGCCTTCAACCTTTTCGGGCACGACGTGGAGGTACCTCCCGATCATGAGGGCTGCCTCTATCTCAACGGCGTCAACGGGATCAACGTTATCCTTTTAGAAGGCGGCACCGTGGAGGTGTTACCCTATCCTCCCTACGTCGACGATGCCAGGTGCTGCAGACGCAGGACCGGTCTCTGATCGAAAGGGGTGAGGGAGCATGCTTTCGCTGGTCAGGGGAGGCACAAGAGAGATCTTTCTCAAGCTGAAGGATTGGGGGGTCATCGACTCGGTGGCAGTCAAGTTCCCCCTGGTCGAGAAGAAGCACGAGGATGCGTGGGATAGTTCCAGCGAGGGTCAGACCCTGATATTTGCGACCATGAAGGGGAGATCACTAGGGGAGATAAGGGTTTTCCTGGCCGATTCCAGCCCCGGTGAGATACTGGCCTTTATGCTTAATGAGGGCCTCTGTGACAAGTTGGAAAAGGCCAGTGTGCTTCCCAGGACGATCCTCTTCAGGGTAAGCGGCGACTACTCTGAAGTTATGGAACAGATGAAGCAGGACTTCGATGCCAAAGTGGGAAAGATACCCCTGTTTTTGCGTTGGACCGATAGCGGCGGCAGGGTGGCAGTAATGTTCACCAGGAACAACCTCAATCGCCCCATAGCGATAAAGGATCTCTTCCCCGACGTTCTCTACATCCAGATGCCCTACGAACAGCTTTTGCGGAACCTGCGGAGCAGGGCCATGTCCTATTTCAACGAGGCCCGGGGGCATGCCGACTGGAGAAGCCTGGAGATCCGGGTCTACGATATGTGGGAGAGGTACCCTCTACAGGCCAAAAGACTCCGCCTGGTACTGGACGAGCTGGAGATCGGCCTTGTCCTGGGCGAGGGCAGGGGGAAGGATTTCGCCCATATTTTGATGCCCGTTCCCGTCTACCGGTTCCATCTGGCGACTTTCCTTGAGCCTGAGAGGATCAAGGAGATCCTGATGGGTATGGAGTACAGCGCCTCCGGGAAGCGCCTGGTGGACCTGGACCTCTTCGAGGGCAAGAAGAAGACCGGCTGGGGTGCTATAGCAGAAAAGGACGAGGACAGGGAGAGGGCCGGAGTCAGGCTGCGGAAGCAGCTGATGGAGGATCTGCTGCCCTC